>CAZTXD010000010.1:0-45015 GCA_964617995.1 uncultured Acidimicrobiaceae bacterium | reverse complement strand
CATGTTCGCGCATCAAATGCGCGCTATGGCGCGCATTCGAGGCGCGAAAACGGGTGGGGGTGCTCATCGGCCGCCCCGCAGGATGCCCTCGACGGCGATGAAGTCCGCATAGAACAGGCCCAGCCCGAGCGCCACCCCGATGCCGGTGAGGATCCAGAAACGGATCACGACGGTGGTCTCGGGCCAGCCGGCCAGGTCGAAGTGGAAGTGGAAGGGCGCCATGCGGAAGACACGCTTCCCGGTCAGCTTGAAGGAGGCCACCTGCAGCATCACCGAAAGGGTCTCGGCCACGAAGATGCCGCCGACGATCACCAGTAGCAGGTGGGTGTTGGTGAGCAAGGCGAGAGCCGCCAGCAGTCCGCCGATCCCCTGGGAGCCGACATCGCCCATGAAGATCTTGGCGGGCGGGGCGTTGAACCACAGGAACCCGAGGAGAGCGGCGAACATCGCCGCCGACAGCGTCGCCAGCTCCAACGGGTCGAGCGCCTCGTAGATGCCGGTGGGGGCGGCGTTGCGGAACTGCCAGAAGGCGATGATGGTGTACGCCCCCACCACCAGGGCGCTGGCGCCTCCCGCCAACCCGTCCATGCCGTCGGCCAGGTTCACCCCGTTGGCGGCGCCGGTGAGCATGATCAGGACCCACAGGAAGAAGAAGACACCCAGGTCGATCCCGAGGGGACGCACGAACGACACCTCGGTCACGACGTCGGCGGTCGTGGCTCCCCAGGCGAAGAGGATGGCGATGAGGAGCTGGGCGGCGAACTTGGCGCGTTTGCGGAGACCCAGTGACCGGCGGTTCGTGAATTTGACCAGGTCGTCGAGGAACCCCACCACCGCCATGCCCACCAGCGCCATGACCGCCAGCAGCCCGCCGGCCCCGAACGGAGCGATCTGGAGCTGGAAGCCGGTGGCGGGGGTCCACAACCGGATATGGGCGAGCAGGTATCCCACCACGGCCGCCAGCACGAACACCACCCCGCCCATCGTCGGGGTCCCCTGCTTGTGGGCGTGCTGGGTCTGGATGTCGTCCTGGATGAACTGGCCGATCTGACGACGCCGGAGGAGGCGGATGGCGTAGGGGGTGCCGAAGATGGAGACCACCAGCGACACCGCTGCGGCCACGAGCAGCGAGATCACGACGCCACCCCCCGCTTTTGGGCCAGGGCTTCCCGGGCCACCTGACGATCGTCGAGAGGCAGGAAGCGGCCGGCTACCTCCTGGCCCCGCTCGTGGCCGCGTCCCAGGATCAAAACCACGTCGCCGCTCTCCGCCAGATCGATCGCCGCCACGATCGCCTCCCGACGATCGACCAGTCGCTTGACGTTCTCGTGGCGCCGCACCCCGGCGGCGACGGCGTCGATGATCTCCTCCGGATCCTCGGAGCGCGGATTGTCCGAGGTGATGAAGACCAAATCGGCGGTCTCGGCGGCCGCTCCCATCTGGGGCCGCTTGGCCGTGTCGCGGTCGCCTCCGGCCCCGAAGACGACGATCACCCGACCCGATGGCCCGATCCGCCTGACGGCGGCGATGGCCGCCCCGATGCCTGCCGGGGTGTGGGCGTAGTCGACCACCACCTGCACCGGGTCGTCGCCGGAGACGAGCTCGAAGCGGCCCGGGACCCCCTCGAACGACTCCAGCGCCTCGACCACGGCCTCGAAGGGGATGCCGATGGCCAGGGCGCAGCCGCAGGCGATGAGGGCGTTGTCGACGTTGAATCCGCCTCCCAATGGGAGCCGCACCGTGTGGGACCCGGCGGGAGTGCCCAGCCGGAATCGTGACCCCCCCGCCTCGACCTCGCGCTCGTCTCCGGAGATGTCTGCTCCGGTGCCCACGGTCAGCACCGGTATGGCCACCTCCCGGCGGAGCCTCCGGCCGGCGGGATCGTCTGTCCAGATCACGGCCTGCTGGCTCCTCTCCGCCTCGAAGAGACGGGCTTTGGCGGCGTAGTAACGGTCCATATCGCCGTGGAAATCGAGGTGGTCCTGGCTGAGGTTCGTGAATGCCGCCACGGCGAAGCGGGTGGCGTCCACCCGGTGGAGGTCGAGGGCATGGGACGACACCTCGGCGGCCACCACCTCGGCCCCCATGTCGACCATGCTCGACAGGAGGCGCTGGAGATCGGAGGACTCCGGTGTGGTGCGGGTGTTGGGGATGGCGGTCCCCGCCACCCTGGTGTGAACGGTCCCGATGAGCCCGGCGACCCGCCGGGCGGTGGCGGCAATCGCCTCGACCATGTGCGTGACGGTCGTCTTGCCGTTGGTGCCGGTGACCCCCACGAGGCGGAGATGTCGACTGGGATGGCCGTACACCTCGGCGGACACCGCCGCCATCGCCCGCCGGCTGCTGTCGACGATGATCTGGGCGGCGGGTATGTCGAGGTCATGCTCGACCATGATGGCGGGGCTTCCCGCGTCGACGGCGGCATGTGCGAAGTCGTGGCCGTCGTGATGCTCCCCGGGAATGGCGACGAAGAGCGTCCCGGGTCCGGCCTGGCGGCTGTCGTGGGTGACGTCGCGCACGGAGACGGACGGGTCACCGATGACCCGCCCGGCGACCAGCGTCGCCAGATCCCCGATTCCACTACCCGTCGAGGCCATCGGGAGTCACGCCCAGCCGGTGCAGTGCCTGCTTCATCACCTCGGCGAAGACCGGTGCCGCCGCCAGGCCGCCGGTCCGGTATTCCCACGCCGGCTCGTCGATCATCACCGCCACCACCAGCTTGGGGTCGTCGATGGGCGCCAGACCGACGAAGCTGGCGCGGGTGACGTCGGTGTAGGTGCCGTCCTCACCCAGCTTGTTGGCGGTGCCGGTCTTGCCTCCCACCCGGTATCCGGGCACCGATGCGCCGTGTCCGGTCCCCGACTCCACCACCCCGGCGAGCAGCTCGCGCATGATCCGGGCGGTCTCGGGGGAAACCACCTGATGGGTCTCCTGGGGACGGTCGACCTCCTTCCCGTCGACGTCGATGGTGGAGGAAACGAGTCGAGGCTGGGTCCAGGTTCCGTCGTTGCCGATGGCGGCGAAGGCGGCGGCCATCTGCAGCGGTGTCGTCGAGGTGGAATAGCCGATGGCCGCCGACAAAGGACAGATCGTGCATCCCGCCGGGAGATTGAGCTGGCCGCCCGACTCACCGGTGTAGTCGATACCGGTGGGCTCGGTGAGGCCGAACGCCTCGAGGTAGTCGGCCATCATCCCCTGGGGGAGCTTCTGGGCGATGCGGATGATGCCCACGTTGGAGGAGGCGGTGAAGATGTCCCGCACGGTCATGTCGCGTGTCTCGTGCTCGTCGAAGTCGCTGTAACACCCGTAGATCTGGTCGGTGTCAGACTTGCACGCCCCGGGGCGTAGCTCGATCTGGTCGGCGACCGCCCCGAAGACGGTGTCCACCCCTACCACTCCCTCCTCGATCGCCGCCGACACGGTGATCAGCTTCTGGATCGACCCCGGCTCGTAGGGCTCCCGCACCACCGCGTTCGAGAAGGAGCCGCCCGTGCTGGTGGTCCGGATCGTCGGATCGAACACGGGCGCCCCGGCCATGGCCAGCACGTTGCCGGTCTCGACCTCGAGCACCACAACCCAGCAGCCGGTCCCTTGCGTTCGCTCCAGCGCTTCGGAGCAGGCGTCCTGGGTGGAGTACTGGAGGGGGATGTCGATGGTGGTGACCAAGTCGGCTCCGGGAACCGCCGGGATCTCCTCGCGTCGTCCCTGGGGAATGGGTGTCCCCGAGAGGCTCTTCTCGAATATCTGCCGCCCCGGGGTTCCCCGCAGCAGCTCGTCGTAGTAGAGCTCGAGACCCTCGAGGCCGTTGCCGTCGACGTCGACGAAGCCGGTCACGTGGGCCGCCACCGCCCCCGCCGGGTAGGAACGGGTGGTCTCGGGCTCGAAGAACACGCCCGGAAGCTCGAGCTGGCGGATCTGCTCGGCCTGGTCGAGATCGACCTGGCGTTTCAGGTAGACGAAGTCCTTGTCGGATTCGAGCCGGGTGAGGAGGGTGTCGGGATCGACTCCCAGCAAGCCCCCGACTTGCTGGGCGATGAACATCGGCTCGGTGACCAGGCCCGGCACTGCGTATATGGTCTCGGCTTCGACGGCCATGGCGAGCAGATCGCCGTTGCGGTCGTAGATCCTCCCCCGCTGCGGCGCCAGTATCCGCTCCACCAGTCGCTGATCGAGGCCGCGCTCGGCCAGCTCCGCCGCCTCCACGACCTGGACATGGAGGAGCCGGTAACCCATGCCCAGCCAGGCGATGACGACCCCGAGTCCCAGGAGCACCAACCGGACCCTGTCGGGAGCGAACCGCCTGCCAGCTGGACGGGTTCCCACCTCATCACCTCGGAGCAGGCGTCACGAAGAAGGGCCTGCCGTGTCGGATGCGACGGCAGCCACATATCCGGGGTCTGTGAAGCCGTCGTCCCGTCCCACCCCCTCCACCAGGAGCTGCTCACGGTGGGAGGGGATCACCAGGCCCTGCTCCTCGGCCAGCGGAGCGATCCGGGCCGGGTTCTCCATCTGGGCGATCTCGATGCGGAGCTGCTGGTTGACGGAGGCGGCCTCGGCGGTGGCCGCGTTCAGCTCGGCCAGCTCGAAGGCCGCATGGTCGAGAGCGGTCCTGGCTCCGATCAGCGCCAGGAAGGCCGCGACGGTTACCACCGACACGACCACCCACGGCGCCATGGCCGGGCGTTGGGCACGGCGGCCCGAGATGACTCGCAGCCCGGCGTCGCGGGAGGGAGCACGGAGAGGGCGAGCGGTCATCGTCGTGTCCCTTCGCCGGCGGGCAGTTTCTCGACCGCTCTCATCCGGGCCGACCGGGCCCGGGGATTGGCCTCGACCTCGGCGGGGCCGGGCTCGATCGGGGACCGGGTGAGCAGCCGCAACTCGGCGGCGGCGTCACAGACGCACACCGGCAGGTCGGGGGGACAGACACAGCCGCGGGCCCCGGCCGCGAACCGGCGCTTGACGATGCGGTCCTCCAGGGAGTGGTAGGAGATCACCGCGCAACGACCGCCGGGAACGAGCATCTCCAGGGCTTCATCGAGCCCGGCTCGCAGGGCCTCCAGCTCGTCGTTCACGGCGATGCGGATCGCCTGGAAGGTGCGGCGGGCGGGATGGCCGCCGCGCCGACGGGCTGCCGCCGGCGTGGCGTCGGCCACCACCTCGGCCAGATGGCGGGTGGAGGTGATGGGACGGGCGGCGACGATGGCGTCGGCGATGCGGCCCGCCCGGCGGTCCTCCCCGAAGCGGCGAATGACCCTGGCCAGGCGGTCGCGGCTCCAGCGGTTCACTATCTCGTCGGCGTCGACGGTGGCGTCGGGCCCCATGCGCATGTCGAGGGGCCCGTCGTGACGGTAGGAGAAGCCCCGTTCGCCCCTGTCGAACTGGTGGGATGAGACCCCCAGGTCGAAGAGGAACCCCACCGGAGCATGGACACCCGCCCCCTCCAGCAGGCTCCGCATATCGGCGAAGTTGCCCCTCAGCACCGTCACTCGCTCGGTCGGGGTGACGTTGGCGAGCGCATCCGGATCACGGTCGATTGCCACGATGCGAATTCCTTTCAGCTCGTCCAGCATCCTTCTCGTGTGGCCCCCGCCCCCGAGGGTGGCGTCCACCACCACACCGGATGCGAGAGGCTCGAAGACCTCCACGACCTCGGTGGCCAGGACCGGCAGGTGGTAGCTGGGCTCGTTCCCGTCGGCTCTGGTTCCCTGGGTCATGGTCAGCCCCCCGGGCGCTGGCACCAACAGGAAGCGGGCGGAGTCAGGGGCCTTCCATTGGTAACCGGGGGGCTGACGATGAACCAGAGGTCACCGCGCCATATGGGATGTTTCAGAAGCCGGGGACCTCCTCGCTTTCGCGGTAGGCCGCGTCCGCCTGGGCCTGTTCGGCCTCGAAGGTGGCAACGTCCCACAGCTCGATCCGGTCGTAGAGCCCGACCACGGCCACCTCGGTGACGTCATCGAGCCCGGCGTACTCCCGCAGCTTCTGCTTGAGGGAGACCCGACCCTGCGAGTCGATCTTCTGGAAGTCGGCATTGGCGAACTTGGCCCTCAGATCGCGGCGAGCATCTCGGAGACGGGGACGCTGCAGCTCCTCGGCGGCGATCTCCTCGAACTTGGAGGCTGTGAAAACCACCAGGTTTCCGTCGTTGCCCTTGGTCACCACGACGTTGCCGCCCTCGTCCTTGATGGCGGCGCGAAAAGAGGCGGGCATCACGACCCGGCCTTTCTCGTCCAACGTGTGGATGTAGTCCCCGAGGAACAATTCAGCTCGTCCGCTCTCATGTCTCGTGCTCGTCCGCTGGCACTGGGATGCCAGTGCGCGCCACTATGCCCCACTTTGCCCCACTTTGTCAACCCTTTGTCCCACATTGGGTGCGCGGGAACGTCCGGTGGACAGAGAGCACGGCGAGAACGAGGAGGGTGAGAGGTCGTCGGTTTTCAGTCGTCAGTCGTCAATGAACCGACAACCGAGAACCCAGAACCGACAACCGCCAAGCGCAGCGAGCCTACCCGGCCACCTTGAGATAGGGCTGCCAGGCGGGGTCGAGGGTGTAGCCGGCGCTGGCGTAGATCCAGGCGTACTGACGGGGAGCCCGGGGCTTGGAGCGCAGCACCAGGCCCGCCTCGGCCGGGAGCCTGTCGCCCTTGCGGATGTTGCACGAACGGCAGCAGGCAACCACGTTCTCCCAGGTGTGGTCGCCTCCCCGGGAGCGGGGCAGGACGTGGTCGAGACTCTCGGCGTGGCCGCCGCAGTACTGGCAGACATGCCTGTCCCGACCGAAGACCGCCCGACGGGTGACCGGCACCGTTCTCCGGTACGGCACCTTCACGAAGCTGGTGAGCTTGACGACCGAGGGAACGGCGACGCTGTCACGCTCCGACGCCCACACCTCGTCGCGGGCGACCACCGAGATGGCCCTGCCCCGCATGACGAGCACGACCGCCCGTCGGGTCGAAACGACCGACAGCGGCTCGTATGTGGCGTTGAGGACCAGGGCCCTGACCATCGGCTTCCCGTTGCTCGGACAGGCGCAGCCTACTGCCTATTCGGGTCGGCTCATCCTATCCTCGACTATCTGAGCGGCTACCTCGAGCAGCGCCGCCGGCCAGTTGCTGTCCACCACGCTCACCGTGCTGACCTTGGGTGAGGTGCCCTCGTTGCCGGCGATCACCGTCAGCACCCGCATCCCCTCGATCGCCGACAGGTTGAGTCCGATCACCGACACCGGCTCCACCCCTGCCACCTCGCAGGCGGCATCGATCACCGCCTGGACGATGGCACGCGAGGAGCTGGGGACCTGGCGTCGAACCGAGCGGGAGCCGCTCGTGTAGACGACCTGGGCGGTGGAGCGGTCCCCCGCCGGGGTGATGGACAGCTCGATCCTCTCCCCGTCTGGGTTGAGTAGGGCGGCTTCCCTCTCGCCCGAGGACACCACCGTCACCGGCGGCGGGGTGAGGATCTCCGAGGGTGCCATGTCGACGTCCATGACCCGATGGTGCACCGGACCGGCGGCTACGGGAACCGCTGCGTCCTGCAACTTGGGTGACCTGGTCCCATATGCCACCAGCAGACGCCGCACTCCGTCCAGTACCGCCATCTCATCGGCTCCTTCCTCGAGCCGGACGGTGATCCCCTCCAGGCCCTCTGTGCCCAGCTCCAACTCGATGCTCTCCACCCCCGCCAGCGACTCGAGACGCGACCTGAGACCGCTCATGCTGTCATCCTCATGCTCCGGCGCAGAGCCCGCCGCCACATCAGGAAGGATCTCACGTCTCCGGGGGAGGGGGATGCCGAGGGTGACCCGTAGGCGGTGGCGATGCGCCAGTCGATGAGGGCACGGGCGGGCAGCACACCGCGGCGTGACCGGAACGCCCACGCCGTGCGAACCGCCTCCCATAGGAGGACGGGACGTGTCCCTACACCACCCCATATCGACCGCAAAGGTGCCTCCTAAGCTGCTCGCCTTCCACCCCGACCATCACCCTAGCCCGAGTTTTCTCTGTGTCGACGGTAAAGTCGTGATGCGTCCGCCCCCACATGGGAGACTGAGTGTCGGAAGCAGATATCGAGTGGTTCGCCGCCCGGTTCGACGACATCGCATCCAACGTCGATCGGGTCATCCAGGGAAAGCGATCTGTCATCGCCCAGGTGCTGGCGTGCCTCGTAGCCGAGGGCCACGTGATCATCGAGGACGTCCCCGGGGTGGGCAAAACCCTGATCGCCAAGTCGATCGCCCGGTCCATCGAATGCGACTTCAGCCGCATCCAGTTCACACCCGATCTCCTGCCTTCCGACGTAACCGGAGTGTCGGTGTGGGACCGGCACCGGGCCGAGTTCGAGTTCAAACCGGGACCCATCTTCTCCAACATCGTCATCGGCGACGAGATCAACCGGGCCAGCCCCAAGACACAGGCCGCCATGCTCGAGGCCATGGAGGAGCGACAGGTGACCAACGACGGCATCACCCGGCCGCTGGAGCCGCCGTTCATGGTGATCGCCACCCAGAACCCTCTGGAACACGAGGGAACCTACCCGCTGCCCGAGGCTCAACTCGACCGCTTCATGATGCGTGTTCAGGTGGGGTATCCCAATCACGCCACCGCCCTCGAGATCCTCGACACCCACGGCATCCGATCCACCTACTTCGACCTGCAGGCGGTCGTGTCGGCCAAGGACGTGCTCACGATGGTCGACATCGCCCGAGCGGTGCGGGTCTCCCCCCCTGTCAAGAACTACATGATCGACCTCATCGAAGGCACCCGCGGCCACGCCGACATCCTGCTGGGGGCATCCCCCCGCTCGGCTATCTTCCTCCAGCGGGTCGCACGCGTGTGGGCCGCCGCCGCGGGACGTGACTACGTGATGCCCGACGACGTGAAGGACCTCGCCACCCCGGTCCTCAGCCATCGGATGGCCCTCCGGCCCGAGGCGGCGGTGCGCGGGGCTGCCATGAGTGAGGTGGTGACGTCGACGCTCCGGGGCCTGCGGGTCCCCGGCACCACCGACGCTCGCGTCGCCACCTGATGCTCACCGAGCGCGGGTGGGCGGTAGCCGGGGCGGGAATCGCCCTCCTGGTCCTGTGGTACGGCGTCGGCGAGGTGGAACTGGGCGTGGCCGGCCTCCTCATGCTGGCCGCGGTGATCATCGCGGGGGCGGCGGTGCGACGGCGGCGCCCCACCCTGCGAGCGACCCGACGCTCCCACCCTCCGGGAGTGCATGAAGGCGACCACGCCGCCGTCACCATAACGGTCGCCAACCGGGGGCAGGTCCTCCGTCAGCTCACCGTCACCGACGAGGTGGTGGGTCTCGGCACCGCTGAGTTCGCCACCGCCGTGATGCGCTTCGGGGAGACCCTCACCGCCGCTTATCGGGTGTTGTGCCGTCCCCGGGGCCGCTACCAGATCGGCCCGGCGGTGATACGGGTGGCCGATCCACTCGGGCTGGCCGCCACCGAGACGACGGTGGGGACACTGGACACCCTGGTGGTCTACCCGGCCACCGAGGCCCTCGATGGCCTCCCCGGCGTCCCGGGCAGGAATCTGGCCATCAACGCCATCCGGCCGGAGCACAGCCAGCGGGGTGGTGAGGACTTCTACACCCTGCGGGAGTACCAGCAGGGCGACGACCTCCGGAGGGTGCATTGGCCTTCTTCGGCCCGACGCGACCGGCTGATGATCCGCCAGCTCGAGACTCCCTGGCAGGCCCGGGCTCTGCTCCTCCTCGACGTGAGGGCCCGCTCGTACCCGGATGAACGCGCCTTCGAGGCCGCGGTCGTCGGAGCGGCCTCGGCCCTCCGTCACCTAGTACGCGGCGGCTTCGCCGTCCACTTGTGGACCGGAGACGGGTTCACCTCCGCTCCCGGTCGGGAAGACGGCTACACCGTCAACATGGAGCGCCTGGCCGCTGTGACCACGAAGCAGATGATCGACCTCCCTACCGTCGCCTCGGGTCTCCGGCATGGAGGCGGGGGGCTGCTGATCATGGTCACCGGCAGCGCTGACGACACCCTCTTGGGTGTGGCCCGGCTGCTGGGCGACTCCCACCCCACCCGCATGCTGATGAGCTCGGCTGCCGACGCCTCGCGGCTGGGCGACTACCACCGCGAGGGAATCTGGGTGGTCGCCCCGGACGCGGGTGAGCCGTGGGCCCCTGCATGGTCGCGAACGATGAGAGCAAAATGGCCCATCGCCTCGGCCGGCTCCTAGGGCTGGTCGCCCTCGTCCTGGTGCTCGTCCGGTTGGGACGGGTGCTGGAGGTGACCGTCGACACGCCCGACTGGCGGCTCATGGCAGTGGCCGGCGCGGTGGGCGGGACCCTCGTCATGTGGATGAGCGCCCGGCTGTCCCCCTGGCGGCGCCTCCTGGTCCACGCGGCAGCGGTGACACTCTTCGTCGGAAGGGTGGTGTCGCCCGACACGCTGATCATGGGCATACTTCCCGGTCCCGAAACGGCCGTCGTCGTCGGGCAGGAGCTGGGCTTCGCCGTAGAGATACTCCGCTTCGGCGCTCCCCCGGTACTGGCAGTGGCCGGGTTGGCGGCGCTGACATCGGTGGCCATGTGGGTTTTGGGGGCCCTCTGGGCGTGGTCGGCTGCCGGTGGTGCGACGTGGGCGGCGATCCTCCCAGCTCTGGGCTTCTACCTGTACCTGGCCGTCGTCGATCGGGCGGACCCTACCCCGATATGGGCGGTCACGTTCGCGGCGCTGCTGGCCCTCGCTCTGGTCGTGACCGGCAACGTCGTGCCTGCCGGGGCGGGACGCTTGCGAGCCGGTGATCATCGTCCTCTTCCCCGCTGGCAACTCAGCCCGGCGATGGGGGTGGCGACCACGGTTGCCCTGGTGGGCCTCGTGGGAGCCACGGCATTGGGCTCGGTCGTTCCCGCCGGCGGCGCCGTGCAGTGGCGCCACCCCGGAGGCGAGGGAAGCGGGTTGGGCAGCGGCGGGTTCTCCGCCAGCCGGTTCGCCGGGCTCCGACAGAGCATCGTCTCCCTCAGCGACGACCCGGTGTTCGTCGCTTCGGTGACGCCGCCCACCGAAGGCGGGCCGCTCGGCTACTGGCGTCTTCTCACCCTCGATCATTTCGACGGCGAGCAATGGCGGGTGGGTGACGCCGACTTCACCCTCATCGACGAAGCCGAAGCCGAGCTGGCTCCCCGCACCGTGTCCACCACCCAGACGATCGAGATCCGGTCGCTGCGAGACGACCGGCTCCCGTCACTGCTCACACCGGTGGCCGTGACCTCCGAGGAGCCGGTGGTCCGCTCCGGCACCAGCCTCGGCCGCGACGGCTCTCTCCAGCTCAACGCCCGCACCTTCGAGGGCCTCAGGTACCGGGTCGAGTCGGAGGTACCCCGGCTCGATCTGGGAGCTCTCGCCTCCCGGGACGGTGCTCTCACACCCATGTTCGAAGAGGCGGCCCGGGAGGGCTCGTTCGGGGAGGCGCCGGTGGAAGTAGCCGATCTGCCTCGTCCCGAGGTGGTGGCGTCCTTCCTCGATCTCCCCGACTCGACCGACCCCGCCATCGCTGCCATAGCCCGACGGTCCACCCGGGGCGCCTCCACCCCGTTCGAAGCAGCCCTCCTCCTCGAGGACTTCCTCCGCGGATTCACATACAGCACCGATGTCACCACCGGCCATAGCTCCCTGGAGCTGGTCGCCTGGCTCGACGACCCCGAGAGCCGCAACTACCGGACCGGCTACTGCGAGCAGTTCGCCACCGGCATGGCCGTGCTGGCGAGGACCCTGGGAATCCCGAGCAGGGTCGTGATCGGCTTCACGACCGGGGAGGTGATCGACACCGCAGATGGTCCCCTGACGGTGGTTAGGGAGAACAACGCCCACGCCTGGGTGGAGCTGTGGATCGATGGACACGGATGGGTCGGTTTCGATCCCACCCCCCGTACCGACGGCGCCACCTCACCGATGGCGGAGACGGTCGGGTTCGACCCCGGCTCGGTCGATCTCCCCGTGCCCACCGGCGACGCCGCCCTCGAAGGTCTCGACCAACCCGGGTTCATCGAAGGTCTTCCCAACATCCCCGTCGCCGACCTGCTGGGCGACACCTCCGGGCCCGTCTCGTCGGGTGCTCCCTGGTGGCTGCCGCTGCTGGCTGCGGTGGCCCTGGCGCTGGCGGTGGTCCCCTCGATCAAGACCCTGCGGACGAGGCAGCGGAGGAGGAGGTCGGCCGGTGGGGACATCGTCGCCGCCTGGGAGGAGATCGTCGACCGGCTGACCGACCTCGACCTCGGCCCGGAGCGCCACGCCACCCCTGTGGAGTTCGCCTGTGCCACCGAGCGGGCCCTGCTGCCTCTGGCACGCGCCTATTCGGCGGCCATCTACGGGCAGAGGCCGACCGCCGATGCCGCCGCTCATCTGCAGACGGCGGAACGGTGGATCGAAGAGAGCTTCGACGGTTCCCGTCGGGCCCGGGCGGCCTTCAGCCTGCGATCGCTGCGACGGGACAACGGCCCCCGGGAGCACCGGGGGAATGGATCAGGATGAGGCGGCTTCGTCGCGGATGTCGTCCTCGACCCGCCGGAGCATGTCCAGGAACCGCTCCCGGTCAAGCTCGAAGCGGGTGACGTCGTCCTCCACGTCCCTGGCGATCTCGTCGATCGCGACGAAGAAGGCCATCTGCCCGTGGCGCAACGCATCGAGCAGGTCGCCGTCGTCGCTGACGACGCTGAAGATCGACTGTCCGTCGGTGACCAGCTTGACCGATGCCAGGTGCTGGTCGAAGTCGGCGTTGCGCCGTAGGTACTCCCATGCCCGTCGAACCCGCTGCAGAGACATGCCGTTGTCGAGCAGGCTGCGCACCACCCGGAGAGCGACGAGGTCGCGAAACGAGTAGAGGCGCCTGACTCCCGGCCTCCCCCCGGTCGTCTGGACCGAGGGACTCACCAGCCCGACCCGGTCCCAGTAGCGCAACTGATGCGGCGTGCAGTTGGTCAGCTTGGACGCCTGGTCGGCGGTGAAGGCCTGTTCGGACAATGCTTCTCCCTGTTTGTGTCGGGGCCGGTGATGTGGAACCAGCCGAATCCTTCGAGTGCGCCCCTTCCGCCCGGGCACCCTTCCTCATCGCCAATGGCGGAAGATCGGCAACTCTAGCCGAATTGGATCAGCGGCGTCCGAAGGGCCAGCGCGGCCAGGAAGAGCGCTCCTCCGACTCCGATTCATCGTCACCGAGCACCCACCCGCGGCGCCGGATCTCGTGAACGAGAGCCGTTGCCGAGATGACCATCACCGTGAAACCCGCCAGGGCTATGAGCGTCTGGCTGGTGAAGAACACCACGACGATGATGAGCCCCCCGATCAGCCCGACGAGCGGAAGCCGCACTCCGAAGCTGCGCGAGCGGTCTATGTTCTTGACGGCTTCGGCGAGCTCGGGGTCGTCCTCGTAGAACTGACGCTCGATCTCGGCCAGGATGCGTTGCTCACGGTCGTCGAGTGGCATTTGCCATCGTTCCTTGGATGGGGGTCCCTGATGACCCCGATGGTTCCAGTATACGGACGCTGGGAATCTTGCGAGTGGGGTAAGACGGGGGATCTGTCCGCCTTCCGTCTTCGAGCAGTTCGCTCACTACTCTCGCCGGACATGGCTGCCCGCGTCCATCTCGTCCGCCACGGCGAAGTCGACAATCCTCGCCATCTCGTCTACGCCTCCCTCCCCGGCTTCGACCTCTCCCCCGCCGGCGCCGAGCAGGCCCGAGCGACCGCCCGCTACCTGGGTCGCCAGCCCGTGGTGGCGGTGTGGTCGTCCCCCCTCGAGCGGGCCCTCCGTACCGCAGAGATCATCGCCGGACGCGCCGACCAGCCGGTTCGAGTGGATCCCGGGCTGACAGAGTGGGGCCTGATGGATCGGTGGGCGGGGGTGGCCTGGGAAGACATCCCCGGGCGGTTCCCCGGTGAACTAGAGGCCTTCCTCCACGACCCCACCGACCTCTCGTTCTCGCCGGAGGGACTCGCCGACCTGGCCGGGAGGGCGGCCGCGACGATACGACGACTCGACGAGACCTACCCGCACGGCGACGTCGTGGTGGTATCCCACTCGGCACCGGTGCGGGCCGCGGCCATGTCGCTCGCCGGGGAGGACCTGCGCCGCTTCTGGGAGGTCGACCCGCCCCACTGCTCCGTGACCACGATGCAACCTGGTCAGGCATGGGAGGTGGAGACCATCTGGTCCCCTACCCCGTCATGAGAGCGCCGGTGATGGCGTCGGCGGCCCTCCTCGCCGCCACCTCCGCCTGGACCGTGGTCCTGGGCGGTGGCCTTCCCGCCCGCGACGACATCGACGTCATCCTCATCGCGCTGTCGCTGTGGGTGGCGACGGTGGCCGCCATCGCCGGGATACTCGTGAACCGCAGCCGTTGGGCTCGCCGGCTGGGGTTGGCGGTCACCGGAGGGCACGCCGTGGTGGCGGTGATCGCGCCCGCCGATGCCGTCTGGGCCGCTGCCGTCGCCCTCTCCGCCACCGCCGCGGTGGCGGTGGCGGCTCCCTGGCTCGACCGCCACGTTCGGGGTCGACCGGCCGCCTTCGGTCCTCCCGCCCGGGCGGTCATCCTGCCGCTGGTGCTGGTGGCGGTTCCGCTGGTGGTGGGGGTGGCGGGTGGCGGCGGCTTTTTCGGTCTGGCCGCGGGGACTACTGCCCTCCTGGCGGCTTTCTGGTTCACACGGGCGATGCCCGGCGCTCTCGTGGCGGTCCGTGCCCTGTGGCCGGTGGTGGGTCTGGCGCTGGCCTGGCCGGTGGGATGGCCGGCCGGAGCAGCCGTGGCCGCCCTGGCCCTGGCGGTGGCGGGCCTGGCCTGGGACGTGTCGGTCAGAGCGGCGGTGGTGACGCTGGAGCGGGGTTCGGTCGTCCCGATCCCTCCGGAGCTGACTCCACCCGACGTGCTCGACGCTGCCGACCTCGACGACCACGGACGCCCCTTGTGAGGCGGCGACCCAATCCGTGGATCCTCGTCCCCGCCCTCGTCGCCGGCGGGATCGCTGCCTGGCTGGGTGGCACGATCACCGCCGTGTCGTGCCGCTACCGGGAGCTCGACGGAACGGTGGTCACCTGCCCAGGTTGGACGACGGCCGTGGCCGCGTTGTCGTTCCTGGTGGTGGGGGGAGGGGTGGCCGTGGTCCTGGTCCTCGTCTACCGCTCCATCGCCGAGTGGCGAGAGCAGCAAGGGGTTGGTGACGGCCCGCCCTAGGGCCGCGACAGCACCAGGGACACATTGTGTCCGCCGAAGCCGAACGAGTTGGACATGGCGTGGTGCACCTCGACCTCCCGGGGCTCGTTGGGTACATAATCGAGGTCGCACTCGGGGTCGGGATTCTGGTAGTTGATGGTGGGCGGGATGACACCGTTGCGAATCGCCTGGATGCACGCCACTGCCTCGACCGCCCCCGCCCCTCCCAGCAGGTGACCCGTCATCGACTTGGTCGAGGACACCGGAACCTCTCCGGCGGCCTCACCGAGAGCGAGATGGATGGCGGCCGTCTCGGTGGCATCGTTGGCCTCCGTCGAGGTCCCGTGGGCGTTGATGTAGTCGACCTGGCGCGGTTCGAGACCGGCATCGGCCAGGGCTGCCACCATCGCCCGGGAGGCACCGTGCCCTCCGGGACGGGGAAGGGTCATGTGGTAGGCGTCCGCCGACATGCCATAGCCGGTGACCTCGGCGAGGATATCGGCGCCGCGGGCCACCGCCCGTTCCCTTTCCTCCAGCACCAGCGCCGCCCCTCCCTCCGCCATCAGGAAACCGTCCCGGTCACGGTCGAAGGGGCGTGAGGCCGCTTCGGGATCGTCGTTGCGGGTGGTCAGGGCCCGGGACTGGGCGAAGCTGGCGACGGCGAAGTCGGTGATCGCCGCCTCCGAGCCACCCGCCACCATCACGTCGGCAGCGCCGCGACGGATGAGCTCGGCGCCGTCGCCGATGGCGTTGGCCGACGCCGAGCAGGCCGTGACGACACACGTCACCGGTCCCAGGAGGTTATGGTCGATGGAGGCGATCCCGGCGGCGATGTTGGGGATTATGAGAGGCACCCCGGTGGGCGCGACCCTTCCCGGCCCTCGTTCTCGCAGGACGTCGATCTCGTCGATGAACGACTGCATCCCCCCGAACCCCGCTCCCGCCACGACGCCGGCGCGGGCGGCATCGGGGTCGTCTTCGTCGTAGGCGATGCCGGCGTGGGCGAGGGCCTCCCGCACGGCCACCAGAAAGAACTGGGTGTAGCGGTCGAGACGACGCAGCTCACGTGTCTCGAAGTGGTCGGTGGGCTCGTAGTCGGACACCTCGGCGGCGATGCGGGCGCGATGCTCCGACGGGTCGAACAGCGTGATGGGGCCTGCGCCGGAACGGCCCGCCAACAGCCCCTCCCAGAAGCCGTCGACCCCGGTGCCGACAGGAGTGATGGCCCCCATGCCGGTGACGACCACACGCCGTCGTGTCATGAAACATCACCCAGGTATTCGGTCATCGGTTGTCGGTTTTCGGTTGGGGTGCGGGGGTCGGCCGTGTCGTCCTCATAGGCCATCACCTCCACTCTCGCCTCGTCCCCCGAGAACCGAGAACTGAGAACCGAAAACTGAAGAGAGACGAGCTCGCTCGTGTCACAATTTGCCGTGGACCATGTCCACGGCCTGGCCGACGGTGTGGATGTTCTCGGCCTCCTCGTCGGGTATCTTCACCCCGAATTCGTCTTCCAGGGCCATCAGCAGTTCCACGACGCCGAGGGAGTCGACCTCGAGGTCCTCTTCGAAGCTGGCCTCCTCGTTGACCTTGTCGCCGTCGAGACCCAGCTCCGTTATCAGGACCTCCTTGAGGCGCTCCGATACCTGTGTCCGGTCCATTTCATCTTCCTTTCTCGGTGAGTGTTCGGTTCACGGCAATCTACCTAGATGGCGATGCCCCCGTCGACCATCACCACCTGGCCGGTGATGTAGGAGGCTGCGTCGGAGGCGAGGAAGCCGGCGAGGGCGGCGACCTCCTCCGGCCGCCCGAACCTCCCCAGCGTGATAGCCCCCAGCGTCTGCCGACGGGCGTCCTCGTCGAGGGCGTCGGTCATCTCGGTCTCGATGAAGCCGGGGGCGATGGTGTTGGCGGTGATGCCCCGGGACCCGACCTCTTTGGCCACCGTCTTGGCGAAACCGATCAGCCCCGCCTTGGAGGCGGCGTAGTTGGCCTGGCCGGGATTCCCGGTCACACCGGCCACGGAGGCAACACACACCACCCGTCCCCAGCGGGAACGGAGCATTCCCCGCAGCGCCGCCCGGGTGCACAGGTAGGCCGACCGGAGATTGGTGGCGATCACCGCGTCGAAGTCGTCGGGGCCCATACGCAACAAGAGGTTGTCGCGGGTGATTCCGGCGTTGTTGACGAGCACGGCCACCTGTCCCAGTTCCTCGGCCACCGAGTCGAACATGGAGGTGACGGCCTCGGCATCGGACACGTCCGCCTGGACGGCCACCGCCCGGCTCCCCATCTCCTCGACGGCGGCGACGACTTCCTCGGCGGCGTCGGCGCGGTGAGCGAAGTTGACGGCCACCGGGTGACCCCGGGACGCCAGGTCCAGGGCTATGGCACGTCCGATCCCTCGTGAGGCTCCCGTCACCAGGGCCACCCGCTCGGATGTCGCGTCCTCTTCGCTCACTGCCTGCCCGTCGTCTCCGGGCGACCGTAGAAGTCGAGGTTGGGCTGGAGCAGGGCACGGCTATCGAGCTCGGACGGCGCCAGAGCGGCGTCGCTGGTGGCGAGGGGCGTCACCCGGCGGCCCCACCGGAGCACTCCCGCCGCCCAGGAGAGCCCCGCACCGAAGGCCGCGAACACCAGGAGAGCACCCGGGGCGACCCGGCCTTCCTCCAGGGCCTCCGTCAGGGCCACGGGAATGGTGGCGGCGGAGGTGTTGCCGTAGGAGGCGATGTTGACGAAGACCTTCGAGTCGGGCAACCCCAGTCGCTTGGCGGCGGCGTCGATGATCCGCACGTTGGCCTGATGGGGGATGAAGAGGTCCACGTCGTCGACACTCACACCGGCTGCCTCCATGGTCCGGGATGCGGCCTCACCCATGGTGGTGACGGCGCGGCGGAACACCTCGGGACCGTTCATGCGGATGCCGCTCTCGGAAGGCTCGGGCCCGAAGATTCCCCCGGCGCTGCCGTCCCGCGGCACCGCCAGGATGTTGTGAACCGAGCCGTCCAGGCCCAGTTCGGAGGAGAGCAGGCCCACCGGCTCTTCGGTGGCTTCCAGCACCACGGCCCCGGCCGCGTCCCCGAACAGGACGGCGGTGCTCCGGTCGGTGAAGTCGAGATGCCGATGGAGCTGATCGGCCCCGACGACCAGAGCGGTTCGGTTGGCTCCCGTCTGGATCATGGAGGAGGCGACCACGAGTGAGTAGAGGAAGCCGGAGCAGGCGGCGTTGAGATCGAATGATGCCGCCCCGTAGGCGCCCAGCTTGTCCTGGAGAAGCGACGCCGAGGACGGTATCAGCGAATCGGCGGTGCAGGTTCCGACGACGATCAGGTCGAGGTCGGCTGGTTCCTTACCGGCCGCGGCCAGGGCACGCCTCCCCGCCACCTCGGCCAGATCGGATAGCTCCACATGAGAGATTCGGCGCTCCTTGATCCCGGTCCGGGACGAGATCCACTCGTCGCTGGTGTCGGTCAACCCTTCGAGATCGTGGTTGGAGAGGACGGCCGGTGGTAGACATTTGCCCCAACCCGTCACTTCGGCACTGGGCACGCTCACCTCCTTGCTGGTCAAGGCATGCTACCCAGAGTCGCCGCCGCCCCGCCGACATCCTCCAGCGACGAAACCGTGAGCACGGTGGCATCAGGCACGGTGCGACGGGCGAGACCGGCGGTGACATCGCCGGGACCGACATGGATGAAGGTATCGATGCCCCCCGCTGCCATTCGCTCCAGGGTCTCGGCGAACCGCACCGGAGACACCACCTGGTTGACCAGTGATCCCACCACGTCTCCGCCGTCGAGTGGGGCCGCCGAGACGTTGGAGTAGACGGGAAATCGGGCGGGGGCGGGGTCGACGTTGGCCAGAGCGGTGGTGAGGCGCTCGGCCGCAGCAGACATGTAGGGAGAGTGGAACGCTCCCGCCACCGCCAGGCGGATCACCCTTCGCAGGCCCAGCTCCCTGCCACCTTGCTCCAGCCATCTGACGTCGTCGTCTCCTCCCGCCACCACGACCTGACCGGGGGCGTTCAGGTTGGCCACCCACAACCGCCCGCCCTCCTGGCGCCGGCGGGCGCACACCGTCTCCACTAACTCACCTTCGACGCCGATCACCGCTGCCATAGCCGACGGTTCGGCGTCGGCTGCCTCCGCCATCGCCCTCCCCCTCTCGGCGACGACCGCCAGAGCCACGTCGTAGGAGAAGACACCGGCCGCCGCCAGCGCCGTGTACTCGCCGAGTGAGTGACCGGCGGCGGCAGCGGGAGGCGGAGCCTTCCGAGCGAGCTCGTCCCACAGGGCGTAAGAGAGGGCGAAGAGGGCCGGCTGAGCGTGCTCGGTCCGGGTGAGGACCTCGTCGGGGCCTTGCAGGGAGATGCTCCTCAGCGAGAACCCGGCGAAGGTGTCCGCCCGCTCGCCTACCAGGTCCGGTCTGGCCTCGAAGATGTCGGCGCCCATGCCGACGAACTGACTTCCCTGCCCGGGGAACAACACCGCGTAAGCCATCAGGAACCTTGGACCCCGGCGACGGGTCTCGGGTTACGCGGCGAGGGGGGAGGTCGCGTCGGCATGGGGCGGTCAGGCCGTTCCGGCCCGGTCGATGCCGGCCAGGAGACGATCGACATCGGCTCCGTCGACGTCCCGGTGAGTCACCAGCCGCCAGCGCCCACCGTGAGCCGGTGAGGTCACGACTCCCCTTGCCGCCAGCGAGTCCCGGAGCACCTCGGGAGAGGCGGGAAGCGCCCCGACGTCCACCGACACCATGTTCGACTCGACGGCGTCGAGATCGACCGAGCCCGGCCATCGTTCTGCCAGAGCAGCCGCCAGGCGAAGCGCCAGGTGGTGGTCGTCGACCAGCCTCTCCCTGTCGCGGAGGGCGACACGGGCGGCCGCGGCGATGACTCCCGCCTGGCGCATCCCCCCACCGAGCCGCTTCCGCAGACGTCGCACCTCTGTCATGGTCTCCGTCGAACCGCAGACGATCGAGCCCACCGGAGCGCCGAGCCCCTTGGAGAAGCAGAACTGGATCGTGTCGGCGCACTCGGCGAAGTCGGCCGCCTTCACCCCGGCGGCGACAGAGGCATTGAAGATCCGGGCGCCGTCGATGTGTATCGCCAGCCCGTGCTCGCGGGCGCGCCGAGACGTCTCCTGCATCACATCGAGGGGAACCACCCGGCCACCCGACAGGTTGTGGGTGTTCTCCCAGGCCAGCAGCACCACGGGCGGGAAGAGCGAACCAGCCAGCTCCATCACCTCGTCGATGTGATCGGCCAGAATCCGTCCCCCCTCGGCGGGCACGGTCCGCCACCCGATCCCGACGTGGGCGGGACCCCATCCCCGCTCCACGTTGCGGATGTGGGCGCGTTCGTCCACCAGCACTTCGTCTCCGGGACGGGTGGCCGCCATGACGGCGAGCTGGTTGCCCATGGTCCCGGTGGGAACGAAGACGGCCGCCGGTTTGCCGGTGACCTCCGCCGACTCCTCCTCGAGCATGTTGACGGTCGGGTCGTCGGAATAGACGTCGTCGCCTACTTCGGCCTCGGCCATCGCCCGGCGCATCTCCGGTGTGGGCCTGGTGACGGTGTCGGAGCGGAAATCGGCCGTGCCGTCGGGAAAGCTCATGCTGGCGGCGGAGCGTAGATGGGGTCGGTCCGAACCGTCACAGCCGGTCCAGGGCACGGCGTAGGCTCCGTGTCGCCTGGGATATCCGGTGCTCGTTCTCGACGAGGGCGAACCGCACGAATCCTTCCCCGGCTTCCCCGAACCCGATACCGGGCGACACCGCCACCTTGGCCTCCTCCAGCAGATGGAACGAGAAGTCGAGCGAGCCCATCTCGATGTAGGGGTCGGGCATCGGGGCCCACACGAACATCGTGCCCCGGGGTGCCTCCACCTTCCATCCCATCCTCTCCAGCCCGTCGACGAGCGTGTCGCGTCTTCCGCCGTAGATCCCGTTCACCTCCACGACGTAGTCGTCGCCTTCGTTGAGGGCGATGATGGAGGCGATCTGGATCGGCTGGAACGTCCCGTAGTCGAGGTACGACTTCAGCTTCCCCAGCGCCGCCACCGCCTCCGGGTTGCCAACCACGAACCCCACACGCCACCCCGCCATGGAGTGCCCCTTGGTGAGGGTGTAGAGCTCCACGCCCACCTCCCTCGCCCCGGGCACCTCCAGGAGGGAGGGCGGTACGTAACCGTCGAAGGAGACATCGGCGTAGGCGAAGTCGTGGACCAGGAAGACGCCATGCTGATGGGCGAAGGCAACGAGCTGCTCGAAGAACCCGATGTCGACGCAGGTGGTGGTGGGATTGTGGGGGAACGAGACGATGATGACTCGCGGCCGCGGCCAGGAGTTGGCGAACATCCGCTCCACGACCTCGAAGTAGTCGTCCTGAGAGCTGATCGGGGCCCTCCGCACCTCGGCGCCGGCAAGCACCGGGGCGTAGATGTGGATCGGGTAGGAGGGATCGGGAACGATGGCGGCGTCACCGGGCTGGACGAGGGTCCAGAGCAGATGCGAAAGCCCCTCCTTGGCGCCGATGGTCGTGATGACCTCGGTGTCGGGGTCGAGGGTCACCCCGAAACGCCGCCGGTAGCGATCGGACACCGCTCTCCGCAGGTTGGGGATGCCCCGCGACGATGAGTAGCGATGATTGCGGGGGTTGTGGGCGGCCTCCGCCAGCTTGGCCACCACCGACGGCGGGCTGGGGATGTCGGGATTGCCGAAGCCGAGGTCGACGATGTCCTCTCCCCGGCGCCGGGCGGCGATCTTGGCCTCGTTCACCTGAGCGAACACGTAGGGAGGCAGGTGCTCGATGCGACGGAACTCCATCCCTTCCAGGGTAGATCGGTGACGTGGAACCCGACGCGGCCGCTAGCCGGACAGTCTCTCGACCCATCGCCGGACCGGTCCCGGCACCAGCTGGCCGACCGTGTCCAGCACGGTCCGCACCATCTCGAGGAGATCGTGGGGTCCGTCCCAGTGCTCCAGCACCACCTCCTCCCCGGCCTTCTCGACCAGGTGGTTGACGGCATAGACGGCCAGCAGGATGTCGTCGGCCACGCCCACCACGGGGATGGCGTCGGGAATGATGTCGACCGGAGAGGCGAGGTAGGCGACGAGGCCCCCCAACATCAGCTTGGAGCGTCGCGGCACCCGCGGGTCTCGCAGCAGGCGGCTGAGCAGCTTGACGAGGTTGGGTACCAGGAAAGCGAGGTCGCGGGCTAGGGCTCTGAGCTGGACTGCGGTGGTGGCGCCGGGATCGATCACCTCGTCGGGTCTGATGGTGTTGCTCATCTCCTCTCCTTGTCGTGGGCGCGGATGGCAGCTCCGATGGCTCCTGCCTCCGACCCCAAGATACCGGCCGCCACGGTGGTGGGCGCACGATGGCCGGCTCCCTCGGTCCCGGCGAGTTGCCGCCGGATGGGCTCCAGCAGCAGGTCACCCGCCTCAGCGGCGGCCCCGCCCACTACCACGACTTCCGGGTCGAGAGCCAGCACGATCGTCTCCACTCCCCGGGCCAGCCAGGAGGCGGCGGCGAGCAGGGAAGCCTGCGCCCCATCGTGGCCCCTGCGAGCAGCCGCCACCAGATCGGCGGCGGTGGCACCCTCGCCGAGGATCGAGACGGCGTCGGCGTCGAGACGGCGACCGGAAACCGTCGTCTCCCAGCACCCTCTCCTCCCGCAGGCGCAGGGTCGGCCGCCCGGCTCGACGGTGACATGTCCGACTTCGCCGGCGTGGGCACGACCGTGGTATATGGCGCCGTCGAGGACGATCCCCATCCCGATCCCGGTGCCGAGGGTGATCATCACCACCGACGCCGCCCCGGCCGCAGCGCCCTGTCGGTGCTCTGCCACGGCGGCGAGGTTGGCGTCGTTGTCCACGACCACCGGAACACCCAGCCGCTCGGCCAGCGGTCCCGCCAGCGGCACGTCCTCACCCGGTAGATGCGGCGCCCACACGAGGACGCCCCGGCGGTGGTCGACCAAGCCCGCCACCCCCACCCCCACGGGTGAACCCGGTTCGAGAGAGCGGGCCATCTCCTCGACCACGTCGATGATCCCGCCGACCGTGGCGGGAGTGGGTCGGCGGTCACGCTTCTCCACGGTCCCGTCGGGCCGTCTCAGCACCCCTTTGACGGCGGTTCCCCCGACGTCCAGGCCGACGGTCATCGTCATTCGACGTCGATCCGCACCCGGCGGGGGTCGTCACCGTTTTCGCCCGGGTCGTCATGGCCGATCCGCCCCAGCTCGTCCACCACGACCTCGAGAGCCTTGAGTCCCTCCAGCCCCGCCTTGAGCAAATGGAAGACGGCCCTCCGCCCTGCCCGCCGCAGCGCCGCGGACGTCTCCGAGTCGCTCATGACCCGCTCCCGAAGTCGATGGTGAGGACACCGTCGGCCAGGCGGGCCCTCTCCACCTCCCGACGCTGGAGGGTGTCGGGAAGGACGAAGGAGCGGCGGTACGCCCCTAAACGCACGAAGAGCTCATTGCCCTGGCGGTAGACGTCGAGGTCTCCCCGATCGGCGAACGGGACGTTCATCCGCAGCGAGATCCCGGCCTCGCGCTCGTCCACTCGAAAGGGGCTGTGAGCCTCGTATCCCATGATCGGGTCGCTATCACCGTATAGCTCGGAGGCCATCAACCGGAGGCGCTCCAGCCCCACCATCTCGTCGTCGAAGAGACGGAGACGCAGGCGGGGGACGTCCGCGAACCCGGAGTCGACGGCGTCGAGATGGGCCTTCTGGATCGTGTGCCAGCGCGAGAAGTACGGGTCGGAGACTTCCTCGGGCAGCACCCGGTTCACGACGACCCCGTCGACTCCGTAGCCGAACAAGGAGAGGTACGTGTAGGTGCGCCGGGCCTCGTCGATCACCATCTTCTCGGGGTTTACGACGAGTCGGGCCGAGGTGACGTCGGGCCGCCCGAGGAGCTCTTTCACCTCCTCGACGCCTCCGAACACTGTCTGGGCGGCGTCGAACACCTTGTCCTCGGGCACCGGCAGGTCCGTGACCCGGGACAGGAGGGGACGGGCAGCGCGCAGGATCCTCCTCTCCGTGGGGAGGATGCGCTCGAAGTACCACGACAGCACCTCGGGCAGGGAGAGGAGCCGCAGCGTCTCGGCGGTGGGGGCGCAGTCGACGATCACAGCGTCGTAGTCGCCAGATCGGGCATGACGGTTGACCTCGAGCAGCGCGAAGAGCTCGTCCATGCCCGGGAACACGAGGAACTCCTCGGCCTCGATCCCCGACACGCCTCCCCAATCGAACACGTCCATGATCTGCTGGCGGATCGACCCCCAGTAACGGTCGAGCTGCTGCTGCGTGTCGATCTGCTGACCCCACAGACCGGGAGCAACCTCGGTCGGGTCGTCGGCCAGGCCCACCTCGAGAGCGTCCGCCAGAGAGTGCGCCGGGTCGGTCGACGAAACCAGCGTGCGGTGGCCCGAGTCGGCGGCCGCCAGGGCGGTAGCGGCGGCGACGGTGGTCTTGCCTACCCCTCCCTTGCCGGTGACGAGGACGATACGCACCCGTCGTCTCCGATCAGGCCGACTGCTGCTGAACCCGGGCGCGCAGTCCCCGCAGGGCCGTTGTCACGATCTGACGCTCAGCCTGGCGGCGAATGAACCCGGGGATCTTGAACGCCGGCGCCACGGTGAAGGCGTACACCACGTCGGTGGCCCCGTCGTCGGTCTCGGTGAAGGTGTAGGAGCCCTCCAGCAGCTCGATGTCCTCGTTGGGGTCGGCTACCCACGAGATCCGGTTCGGCTCCTCGTAGTCGTAGACCAGTTCGTAGGCGATCTCCTTCACGAAGGCGTCGAGGACGAACGCAGCTCGCAGCGGCCTGCCTCGAGGGTCGTGCTCCAGCACCTCGACCGCTTTGATCCCGTTGGCCCACTCGGGGTAGGACTCGATGTCGGCGGCCACGGCGAAGACGTCTGCGGGTGGGGCGTCTACCTCGATCGATTGGACTGTGCTCTCGGCCACGTCGCCGGATCTCCTCAGGCAGGCAGTTTCCCCGGATGATAGGAGAGAACGGGGCCCTCAGGGTCGAAGGGCGGAGGTCGGGTGGCCGGAGGTCAGGGCAGGTAGGAGGGGTCGAAGCGGACCGCCCGGCGGGTGGCCCGGAAATAGCCGACGTTGCGGCACAGGGTGGGACCCACCCGCCAGGTGGTCGCCTGGGGTTGGTGGACGTCGCCGAAGAAGTGGAACCGGGGTCGATGCCGGCGGAGGTACTCGAGGATCGGCCGGGAGGAGCGTTCCAGCCTCCCGGTGATCACGTCACGATGGAGGGGATCGATCTCTGGCGGTAGATGCGAGCACAGCACGTCCACCGGCCCGAGCCGATCGAGCTTGGCCTTCATCTCGTCGTCGGAGACCTCCCCGGCGGCGCCGACCGGGGTGGCGACGCCTCCTCCCACGAACCCGAAGGTCATAGTGTCGATCTCGACGGCTTCGCCATCCACGAACATCATCCCGTCCGGGAGCGAGTCCCGCAGCATCTCGGGGCGGTCGACGTTGCCGAACGTCGCATACCCCCTGGCCCCTTCCAGTGCCCGACGGCACTCGTCGTACTGGCCGGCCACCCCCTCGGCCACCGCCAGCCGCACCGCGTCGGCTCGTTCCCCGATCTGCTCCGACCACAGCCGCCGCATGCCCCCGTAGTCGGAGTCGCCCCGGCGCGCCGCCACCTTCCGGCCGAACTCGTCGCCCATCACGTCGGCGATGATTCCCTCGCCGGTGCGATAGTCCAGCAGGTTGACGAGGTCGCCGAGGATGAGGAGCGTCTCGCCGGTGGCCGCCAGCCGGGCGAGCGCCTCGAACTCCCCGTGGATGTCGGAGGCGATGAGCACTGCTATGTCGGCTCCGGCTCCGAGGTGTCGGTTTCCTCGCGATCGACCCATCCGGCATACCAGGCCGCGGCGGCGGCGCCCAGGACGGCCAACAGCAGGGCCACCGGCCAGGGGATCGCCCGGGGCGAGAACTCCGCCGACATGCCGGCCATGCCGAAACCCACCATTGCCGCCACCACCCGCCTACCCATGACGCCGAACCTCGCCTCGGGATCGAAGGCGGGACGATCGATGTTCTCGGAGAAGGATTTGGACATCACCCAGGCGACCAGCGCCAGCCCACCAACGACCAGGACGATGGCGTAGATCTTGACCACGGGGTTGAGGATAGGGGGCGACCGTCCGGTCGCGGTCTCAGCCGGTGACCGCACCCGTCTCGGCCGAGCCCACCAACCGGGCGTACTTGGCCAGCGCCCCGGTCGGGTAGCGCGGTTCCCGGGGTTTCCAGTCGGCCCGCCGCTCCGACAGCTCCTCCTCTTCCACCATCACGTCGAGCGTCCGATTGGCGAGGTGTACCCTGATCGTGTCGCCGTCGTAGACGAGCCCGATGGGGCCGCCTACCTCCGACTCGGGGGCCACATGGCCTATGCAGAGACCCGTGGTTCCCCCGGAGAAACGGCCGTCGGTGACCAGGAGCACCTCCCGGCCCAGCCCGGCGCCCTTGATGGCGGCGGTGATCTGGAGCATCTCCCGCATCCCCGGGCCTCCCCTGGGTCCCTCCGTACGGATCACCACCACGTCACCGGGACGGATCTGGTGGGAGAACAGAGCCTCGAGGGCGTCCTGCTCCCCATCGAAGACCCGGGCGGGTCCCTCGAACACATCGAGTTCGATGCCGGCGACCTTCACCACCGCCCCCTGCGGTGCGAGCGTGCCGCGCAACACGGCGATCCCGCCCTCGGAGGCGATCGGGGAAGAGGGAGGGGCGATCACATCCTGGTCGGTGGGGAAGGTCACCCCGCCGAGGTTCTCCTCCATCGTCCTGCCGGTGACGGTCAGGACGTCACCGTGAATGAGACCCTCATCGAGGAGGGCCCGCAACACCACCGGGAGCCCGCCGATGCGGTCGATGTCGACCATGTGGTACTTCCCGAAAGGCTTGAGGTCGCCGAGATGGGGTGTACGACGGCTGATCCGATCGAAGTCCTCCAGCTCCAGCTCCACACCGGCCTCATGGGCGACGGCCAGCAAGTGAAGGACCGCGTTGGTGGAGCCGCCCAGGGCCACGACGGCTGCGATGGCGTTCTCGAAGGCGGGCCGGGTCATGATCTGGCGGGGGCGTATCCCCGCCTCCAGCAGCGCCATGGCCGCCTCACCCGAGCGGCGTGCGAAGTCCCGCAAACGGGGATCGATGGCCGGGACCGCCGCCGAGCCGGGCAGCGACATCCCGATGGCCTCGCCCACCGACGCCATCGTGTTGGCGGTGAACATCCCCGCACATGAGCCCATACCCGGACAGGCGGACCTCTCCAGGGCCAACAGCTCGTCGTCGTCGATGCGACCCTCGGAGAGAGCCCCGATACCCTCGAAGACATCGACGATGGAGATGTCGCGGCCACGGTGACGGCCGGGCATGCTCGATCCCCCGTACAGGAACACGGCGGGGAGGTTGAGACGGGCCGTGGCCATAAGCATGCCCGGCAGGGACTTGTCGCATCCGGCGATGCTCACCAGGGCGTCGAAGCGCTCGGCGTGCATCACCAGCTCCACCGAGTCGGCGATCACCTCCCGTGACACGAGCGAAGCCCGCATGCCCTCGTGACCCATGGCGATCCCGTCGGAGACGGCGATGGTGGCGAAGGTCAGGCCCACACCCCCGGAGTCGCGGACGCCCGTCTTAGCTTCGGCCGCTAGTTCCGGACCGGAGAGGTTGCATGGTGTGACCTCATTGCCGGCCGACACCACTCCCACCTGAGGCTTGGCGAAATCACCGTTCTCGAGCCCAACCGCCCGCAACATGGCGCGGGCTCCTGCTTTGGCTGGGCCCTCGGTGACGTCCTGGGAGTGGATCTTGGAGCTCATGCTCCGATGATATGACCCTGCCGACCGACACGGGCATCGCGGCTGGCGACAGCCGCGGCGGGCCCGAGCGGCGCGGCCCTAATCTTGTGACCTTGCCTATCCCCGAGTGAACATTGCTGCCCGACGTACCCGTCCTCAACGATCTCAGCTACCCGGTGCCTCAGTCGCTGGAGCGCCTCGTCGATCTGACCAACAACCTGTGGTGGTCGTGGAACGAGCCGGGCCGATCGCTGTGGGCGGCTCTCGACGCCGACCTATGGGAGCAGACCCACAACCCCGTAGACATCCTCCTGCACACCGAGCCTCACCGCTGGCTGGAGCTGGAGCGCCACGAGTCGGTGCAGGATCGCTACCGCGAAGCGGTCAGACGCTTCGACGAGTACATGACCAGCGAGGAGACGTGGTTCCGCCGGCAGGGCTCGCCCGTCTCCGGTCCGATCGCCTACCTGTGTACCGAGTACGGGGTGCACAACTCGCTTCCTCTCTACTCGGGCGGCCTGGGGATCCTGGCCGGGGACTACCTCAAGTCGGCCTCCGATCTGGGGCTCCCGCTCGTGGGAGTGGGCCTCTTCTACCGGCGGGGGTATTTCCGCCAGGAGATAGACGCCGACGGCGACCAACAGCACATCTCCCCCGTCCTCGACCCCCACCGCCTGCCGGTTCGTCCGGTGGCGGCTCCGGCCGGGGGCCGGCTGGTGGTGACGGTTGAGGTACCGAACCGGAAGTTGACCGTGGCGGTGTGGCGGCTGGCGGTGGGGCGGGTCCCTCTGCTGCTGCTCGACACCGACGTCCCCGAGAACGACCCCGCCGATCGCCCCATCACCCACACCCTGTACGTGCGGGGACGCGAGATGCGGTTCCTCCAGGAGCTGGTGCTGGGTATCGGGGCGGTGCGTGCCCTCGACGCCCTGGGGATCGAGCCGGCCGTGTGGCACGCCAACGAGGGCCATGCCGCCCTGTCGGTCCTGGAGAGAGCCGCCCGGGAGGTGGAGTCGGGTAGCAAGCTCGAGGAGGCGACCGCCACTCTGAGAGACAGAACCGTGTTCACGCTCCACACCCCGGTCCCGGCCGGCAACGAGACCTTCGAGCGCTGGATACCCGACAAGTACCTCGGGCCGTGGGCGCAGCGGCTCGGCGTGACGATCGATGAGCTGGCCGAGCTGGCCCGCGCCCACGACTCGGGACATTTCGACCTCGGCGCCCTCGCCATCCGGTTCTCCTCGGTGGTGAATGGGGTGTCGCAACGTCACGGTCAGGTCGTGACCCGGGACTGGTCGTGGCTTATCGGCCACGAGGCGGCCGCCGTGACCAACGGAGTCCACACCCCCACCTGGATCGGCCGCGGGTCCGGCCGCTTGCTTCGGGCGGAGTTCGGCCATAGGTGGCCTTCCGCCCTCCTCGAGGACCCCTCCCTCATCGAGCGGATGGCCGAGGTGAGCGACCGCGAGGCGTGGACCATCCACCAGGACCGCAAGGAGATCCTGGCCCGTTTCGCCCGGGGCCGTCTCCAGCGCCAGCTGGCCCGCCACGGCGCTTCTCCCGACCAGCTTCGAGGAGTAGGCGACCTCTTCTCCCCGGATGTGCTGACTCTCGGCTTCGCCCGGCGGTTCGCTACCTACAAGCGAGCCACGCTCATGTTCCGCGATGTCGACCGTCTGGTCTCGATCATCACCAACCAGGCCCGACCCATCCAGATCGTCTTCGCCGGCAAGGCCCATCCCGCCGACCAGCACGGCCAGGCTCTGATACGTCACCTCGTCGAGCTGTCCCGGGTGCGGGAGCTGGCCGGGCACCTGTTCGTCCTGGAGGATTACGACGCCCGGATGGGCAGGTTCCTCGTCCAGGGATGCGATGTGTGGGTCAACAACCCGCGTCCCCCGATGGAGGCTTCCGGCACATCCGGGATGAAGGCGGCCATGAACGGGGTCCTGAACCTGAGTGTTCTCGACGGCTGGTGGGCCGAGGCGTTCGAAGGCGACAACGGTTGGGCCTTCGGATCGCCAGAGCCGGCCGAGGATCACGAAGCCGCCGACGCCCACGATGCCGACGACTTCTACCGGGTGGTGGCCGACGAGATCGCTCCCATGTACTACCGGCGCGACGAGTCGGGCATACCGGTCGAATGGGTGACTCGCATGCGACGTTCGATCGCGTCGTCGCTGGTTCGCTTCTCGTCACACCGGATGGTCGCCGACTACCTGGAGCTCGCCTACCGGCCGCTCGGGGGCTGACGGCGAATCCCCTCAACGGTGCTCGGGGTTGGGGAAGTCGAATCGGCACCCTGCCTCCCATGCCGCTCGCTGATTGCCGTGGGCGGGCACTCCGCCGTTGCCCTTCAGGATCCGGGCCATGTGCATCAGATTCCAGGTCATGAAGGTCGTGTTCCGGTTCGTGAAGTCGTTGTCACGGGCCATTGAACCGGGGTCGAGATAGGACGGACCCGGCCCGGCCTCGCCTATCCAGGCGGCATCGGCCTGTGGGGGGATCACAAACCCGAGATGCTGGAGTGAGTAGATGAGGTTCATGGCGCAGTGCTTGGCGCCGTCCTCGTTGCCGGTTATCACACATCCGCCCACCTTGCCGTAGTAGGCGTACTGACCGCTGTCGTTCAGCAGATGGGAACACCCATAGAGGCGCTCGATGACCCGCGTACACACCGACGACTTGTCCCCCAGCCAGATCGGCGATCCGACCACCACGATGTCGGCCCGCATCACCCGCTCGTGAAGCGCAGGCCACTCGTCCACATCCCATCCGTGCTCGGTCATGTCCGGCCACACGCCGGGCGGGATGTCGTGGTCCACCGCCCGGAACCCGTCGGTGGTGACCCCGTTCGCTCGCATGATGGCCGTGGACAGGTCCATGAGGCCCTTGGTGTGGGACCGCTCGGGAGATCTCTTCAGCGTGCAGTTGATGAATATGGCGGTCAGGTCGGAGAAGTCCCACCGGCTGGTCGTGTTCCATGTTTCCTGCATCGCTGTGAGCTGCACGTTCGCCTCCGTCGGCCGATCGGCGTGGGAGCCGCCCCATGTGGAGCTCCCTGCCTGTCTGTCTGCTGATTCCATTACCTCCCTACCTTCGAGGAGCGCACGCCTCCTCGGGGAGTGTCTCCAAACTACGCACCGTGGCCGGATCGGAACAGCATCCCCGGGTGAACGATCACGAAATTGTCGTCAAAGCTCGGCGTGCAGTTCGGTTCTGACCTCTCGGTGGCGCTCCCGGCGGACACGATCCACCAGCACCGCCCGAGCCCGGGAACCACCGATTCGCCCCAACGCCCACACGGCGTGGGCCCGCAGCAGCCAGTCGCGGTGACCCACATGGAGAGCGACCAGGTCGAAGAAGTCCGGGTCCCCGTCGTTGCCCATCGCCACCAGGGCGTTTCGCCGCAGCACCCGGGGAGACCGATCCGGCAGGTAGAAGTGGGCGAAGCGATCGACCAGAGTCCGATCGGCGGACGTGAGGACCCATTCGAGGTCGACGGAGCCTCTCTCGTCACGGGACCGCTCCGACAGCCGCAGGCCGGGAGGGCAGGCGATCAGGCACTCGTCACACCCGTAAAGGCGGTCCCCCATCGCCGCCCGCCATCGTCGGGGTATCACCCCGGGAGACTGGGCGAGGGCGGCCAGGCAGCGGCGGGCATCGAGGACTCCCGGAGCGACCAGGGCACCGGTGGGGCAGGCGGGGAGGCAGGCAACGCAGGTTCCGCAGCTACGGGTCATCTCCGGGGACACCTCTAGCTCGGCGTCAGTCACCACACTGCCGATCACGAACCAGGGCCCCAGCCCCGGGGTGAGGGCCATCGTCGATTTCCCCCACCAGGCCAGGCCTGCGCGCACTGCGGCGGCCCGATCCACCAGCCGATCATCGTCGACCAGGATCTCGGCGTGGTGTCCCGCCTCCCGTAGCCGACCGGCCACGACCTCGAGCCCTTCCCGCAGCGGCAAGTAGGGATCCTCGACTGCGAAACGAGCCACCCGCCCGTGACGGGGCCGCACCGGAGCGGAACCCGCCTCGGGGAGATAGGAGCGGATCCCCACCACCAGGCGGACGGCCCAGGGGAACGAACGCCTGACCTCGGTGGCGGTGACCGGGTCCTTGAAGGTGAAGGCCAACCGTCCGGTCATGCCCGAGGCGAGGCGGCCTTCCATCGTGTCGCGAACGCCATCGAAGGGGCCGACATCGGCCACGCCCACGCCGTCGAGCCCCGCCCCGAGACCGGAGGCGATCAGATCCGTGGCGTTGGGAAGTGCGTCCACACGTCCAGGCTATTGCATCCGGCGTCTATCCGGCTTTGGGCACCAGGCGCAGCGGTGGGCACAGACCGGCTTCAGCCAGGTTGTCGAGGGCACGTCGCTCCTCCTCGTCGAGTTCCACCGGGGTGGACCCGAACAGGACGGTCACGACGCACCCGTCGCAGGCGGAGGTGTTGCGCATCCGGCAGGTATTGCAGTCGATCAGCATGCCGGTGAACGTATCGGAGGCGTGTGACATTTTTGGTCGGGAGCGAACCCTGGGTTCCACACCCCGCTAGGGGTGGGGTGGAGCCCACAGATGGTTACGGCGTCGTCCCGGAGGCGAACCCAGGGTTCCACACCCCGCTAGGGGTGGGGTGGAGCCCACGGTTCACGCCGCCACCGGCTGGCAGCGGTCGTCTTCGTCGACTGCGACCCGCCAGCTGTCGCCGGGGCGAACATTCGCGGGTCACCGGCGGCAACCTCCGGATCAGTCAAGGGAGCCAAGAATTACGGAATGGGGCGGGTATCCACGTCGTGGCCCAGATCCGAGGACGGCAGCCAGGCCACGTCGGGAGGGAACAACAGGTCCAGCGTCCAGTCCATGGCCACCCTCGTCTTGCGCAGCAGCGACGGAAGCCGCATCAGGTAGTAGCTGCGCCACAGGAACCAGGCCAGGAACCCGGACACCGGAAAGCCCAGCACCTGCCCGACGGCGTTGCGGTGGCCCAGCGAAACCAGTTCGCCCAGGTTGCGATACTTGAAGTCGGGTACCTGGGACCCGGCGAGAAGACCGGGGAGGTGGCGTCCCAGATAAAGCCCCTGGCGAAGGGCGAACTGGGCGGTCGGGGGCGAGACACCGCCGCGCCCGTCGGGAGCGAGGGCAGCGTCGCCGACGGCGAAGATACCGGGAGCTGCCATGAGACGGGCGTCGACGACGAGCCTGCCGCGCTCGGTGGGAAGACCCAGCTCCCCCACCAAGGGGGACGGTTGCACCCCCGCCGCCCACACGACGGTCTCGGCTTCGATGCCGGTGCCGGAGGCGAGGCGTAGACCGTGTGGGGTCACCGACTCGACCTTGGCGCCCAGCACCAGGTCCACCCCGCGCCGCGTCAGGGCGCGCTCGGCGGCCGACGACCGGGAACGTGACAGGGTCGGCGTCACCCGATCCACCGCGTCGACGAGTGTGACCGCCGGGCGGGGAGCCGACGTGAAGAAGCGCCTCGACGCCTCGCCCAGGAAATCGGCCAGGGCCGCAGCCAGCTCGACACCCGAGTACCCCGCCCCCACCACCGCCACATGGGTCAGGCGGCGGTCGTCTTCCTCGGTGGACGTCTCGAGCAGAGCCAGGATCCGGTTGCGTATCCGCAATGAGTCGGCGATGGTCTTGAAGGGCAGGGCCCACTCGTCGACCCCTTCTACGCCGAAGGTGGCCGGCACCGACCCCAACGCCACGACGACAGCGTCCCCCGTCAGCTCCATCGGCTCGAGACCGAACGGACGCGCCACCTTCACGGTCCTGGACCACGGATCTATCGACTCGACCTCACCCGAGACCACCCGCGCCTGGGGCGCGAGCTGGCGGATCGGGGTGATGATGTGGCGCGGGTCGAGGTCACCGGATGCCACCTCGGCCAGCATCGGGGTGAAGAGCTGGAAGTTCTGATCCGACACCACCGTCACCCGGGCACGGTCCTCGAGGCGACGGGCAACGGCCATACCGGCGAATCCTCCACCGGCGATGATGACCGAGGGTGTCATGATCCGGATGGTAACCCCCGCCCCCGTCAGGGCCCGATCCGACCTCCCGCGTCGATCCATTCGGCCAGCGCCTCCGCCCACAACCCGACGGCACCAGCCTCCTCGGCCCCTTCCCGTACACGGCGGTCGGAGGACACCGCCACGGTGTTGGAACCGGCGTGCTCGATGATCCACTCGTCGGCCGAGGGCGCATACACCACCCGAACCCGACGGTCGGCTGGAAGCGAAGATGTGTCCACTGACGAGTCGAACACGATCACCACCATCGACCCCGGCACCGAGAGAGCGGCGATCCGCCCGGCGGCCGACACCAGCCGGGACCGGGTGACCGAATCCGGTTCGTCGGCCACCTGGAAGGCGACGTTGTAGCCGTCGATCAGCCAGCGGAGCCTGTGACCCATCAGCCAGCGGACCGCCTCCGCCCGGTCGGGTCGGATGCCGTCGGGAAGACGAGTATCCACCGACTCCCCGTCGGGACCCTCCTTCGGTTCCAGGGGACCCAGCCGCAGGGCCGTGACGATACGGTCGAGCTCTTCGGCCATCTCCAGGGGATCGTCGGGGAACCACCCCCGGTCGGGACCGGTGGGCTTCGGTTGGGGCGTTGCCCGCCTCTCCTTCTCGAGGAGGGATCGCAGTGTCTCCACCCGGGTGTCCGCCGACCCCAACTCGGCCTCGAGCCTTTCCACCCGACTCGCCAACCGCGACGCCTCATGGGCCTCATGACGGGCTTGCGCTTCGGCGCTCGTCTTGCCCCGCTGGGCCGCCTCCACCTGCGCGCGTAGCCGGTCCCGGGCCCTCCGCTCCGCCGCAGCCACCTCCCGATTCCCCTCGTCCAGCTCCTCTTCGAGACGTGAGATCGTCTTCAGGGCGTTGGCCAGCTTCTGTTCGAGCTCGGAGCGGTCCTCCTCTCGGCGCTTGTGGGCGACCTCGTCGACGAGCGCCTGGAGTCGCGCCTCCCATTCGTCGGGGCGGACGACGAACAGCTCCTCGGCGGAGCCGGGTGTCAGGTCCCCTTCGGCCGCGACCTCGGCCTGCAGCCATTCGGAGTCGCCCAGCTCCGACAGGGCCCGCTTCAGCAGCGGCGGCGGGAGCCGCCGGGCGGAAGACTCCGCCAGGGGTCGCAGCGGCGGCGGAACATCATCGGAGTCCATCCGCTGTAGGGCCCGACGTAGCCGGTCGGCGGCGGGCCGTAGAAGCTCCATCGACTCCCTGTCGAGTTCCATCCCCGAAGACGGTACCGGACGGGCTCAGCGGGGGTACTGTTGTCCGGCTCATGGGTCGTCTCTTCCGAACCTCACCTTTCCCGACCGTATGGGCTGTGGGCTTCTTCCAGGAGGTGGGCTTCTTCCTCCTCGTCAACCTGCCGGGCCGTCTCCACCAGCTGGGGATCACCGAGGCGGGAATCGGAATCGCCTACTCCCTGTCGGCGGTGGCCGCCCTGTTGGTGCGGCCCTGGTTCGGTCGTGTCCTCGACGTCGTCCACCGCCGCACGGTGCTCCGTGTCGCCGGGGTGGCCAACGTGGCGGCGATCGCCCTCCTGGCCACCGTCGAGGCCACCGGGGTGGTGCTGTGGACGGCCTTCCTGGTCCAGCGCGTCCTCCAGATCCTGCTGTTCACCACCCTCCTCACCTACGCGGCCGACTCGTTGCCGCCGGGTTTGCGCACCCAGGGTTTAGCCGTCTTCGGCCTGTCGGGTCTCATCCCTATCGCCACCTCCAACCTGCTGGGGGACGTCCTGATCGTGGTGGCCGACTACCCCGGGGTCATAGCCGCCGCCGCGGTGTCGGGGGCCGTGTCGTGGGCCCTGGTGTGGCGATTGCCGCTGCTTCCCGTAATGGGACATCGGCCCCGACGCTCGTTCTGGGCGGTGGTCTCCCAGCCCGACATGCTGCCGCTGTGGCTGATAACGCTCATGTTCGCCATGGGCCTGGAGACACTCTTCACGTTCATGCGGACATACGTCGACACCCGGCGCATCGGGAGCCTCGGGCTCTTCTTCGGCATATACGGAGGGATGGCGGTGCTGATCCGGCTGGGAGGCGGAAGCCGCTACGACCGTCTCCCCCATCGCCCTGTCACCGTGGTAGCCATCCTGGGACAGGCTGCCGGACTGACACTGGTCGCCGTCGCCACCGGGCCGCTGCTCCTGGGCCTGGGCGCGGCGGTGCTGGGGACCGCCCACGGCGCAGTGTTCCCGCTCCTGTCAAGTCAGGTGGTCGCCAGGGCCCGGACGGCCGAACGCGGCTCGGCCGTCGCCACCTTCACCTCCATCTTCGACATCGGGCTGGTGGCCGTGGCGCCGGCAGTCGGCGTGCTCATCGAGATGGCAGGGTACGGAGTCGCCTTCTCGGCGGTCGGTGGACTCGTGGCGACGGGGGCGGTCGTGTACCTGGTCTGGGATCGGCGAATGGTGGTGGCACCGGCCTGAGGGGGGTGTTCGCCCAAATGGCTTTGACCTCTCCGATCACGGTGGCATACTGCATAGGCACATGATCCACGAACTGGTACTCCTTATCGCCTGACGTACACGCCCCCAAGACCGGCGTGTGCGTCCCCCTGCCCTCCCTACCGGGAGGGTTTTTTGTACCCGAACCGCATCCAGATAGGCCACAGCCCATGACCGAGAACAACGGAGCCGACGTCCTCCTACGAGCCCTCACCCATGAAGGAGTCGACATCGCCTTCGGTGTACCGGGAGGAGCCATTCTTCCCTTCTACGACACCCTCTACGAAGGGCCGATCCGTCACGTGCTGGCCAGGCACGAGCAGGGCGCCGGGCACATGGCGGAAGGCTATGCCTGGGCGACGGGACGGGTGGGAGTGTGCATCGCCACTTCCGGACCCGGGGCGACGAACCTGGTCACTCCCCTCGCCGACGCCCTCGTCGACTCCGTGCCGATGGTGGCGATCACGGGACAGGTGCCGACCGCAGCCGTGGGGAACGATGCCTTCCAGGAGGCCTACACGACCGGCATCACCATGCCGGCCACCAAGCACAACTACTTCGTCACCGACGCTTCCGAGATACCCGACGTAGTTCATGAGGCCTTCCACATCGCCGCCTCCGGACGACCGGGACCGGTGCTGATCGACCTCCCCAAAGACGTGCTCAACGCCCGGGCGTCATGGTCCGAGCCCGCCGACATCAACCTTCCCGGCTACAAACCGACCGTTGCGGGTCACGTGCCCCGTATCCGCGAGGCCGCCGATCTCATCGAGCGGTCCCGGCGCCCGGTGCTGTATGTGGGAGGCGGAATCATCAAAGCCGGGGCGGCCGCCCAGCTCCGCACGCTGGCGGAACGCACCGTCATGCCCGTCACGACCACCCTCATGGGTCGGGGCGCCTTCCCCGACTCGCATCCCCTCGCCCTGGGTATGCCGGGGATGCACGGAACCTACCCGGCCATCACCACCCTCCAGCGCGCCGACTTGATCGTGGCGGTGGGTGTGCGCTTCGACGACCGGGTGACCGGCAATCCCGAGCTGTTCGCACCGGAAGCGCGGATCGTCCACATCGACGTCGACCCCGCCGAGATCGGCAAGGTCCGCGCCGCCGAGGTGCCGATCGTGGGCGACGCCCGCCGGGTGCTGGAGCAGCTCGTGGAGGCTTGGGGCGATCGTCAACTCCCCGACCGGGAGCACTGGCTGGAGACCATCAGGGGCTGGCAGCGTGATCATCCCCTCCGGTACGTCCAGGAGCCCGACGGCCCCCTCAAGCCCCAATACGTGATAGAGGAGCTCCACCGCCTCACCGGTGGCGACGCCACCGTGGTAGCGGGGGTGGGCCAGCACCAGATGTGGGCCAGCCAGTACTGGAAGTTCGAGGACCCTCGCCGGTGGATCAACTCGGGGGGCCTGGGGACGATGGGCTTCGCCGTGCCCGCCGCCATCGGAGCCAAGGCCGGCCGACCCGACGACCTGGTCGTGGCCGTCGACGGGGACGGCTGCTTCCAGATGACGTTCCAGGAGCTCATCACCGCCGCCAACGATCGCCTCCCGGTGAAGGTCGTGGTCTTCAACAACGGGGTCCATGGAATGGTCACCCAGTGGCAGCGCCTGTTCTACGGTGGGCGGTTCTCCGCCTCCGGTCTCGGTGAGCCGATCGACTACGTCAAGCTGGCCGAGGCGCTGGGTTGCCGGGGCTTTCGGGCCGCCGCAGCCGACGAGGTGGCACCCACCCTGGAGAAGGCGCTGGCCACCGACGATCATCCCGTAGTCGTCGAGGTGGTCGTCGACCCCGAAGAAATGGTGTTCCCCATGGTCCCCGCCGGCGGATCCAACGATGAGGTGTTCATGAGCGCCGACGAGAAAGTCGTCCTGGAACGATGACAGAAGCCGAAAACGGCGCCTCCGCCGGAGGCGGACTATGAAGCACACCCTGTCAGTTCTGGTCGAGGACAAGCCGGGGGTCCTGGCGCGGATCAGCTCCCTGCTGGCTCGAAGGGGCTTCAACATCCACTCTCTCACCGTCGGCCCCAGCCACGAGACCGGCCTGTCGCGGATGACGATCGTGGTGGATGCCCCCGAGCTGGAACAGGTGAAGAAGCAGCTCTACAAGCTCGTCAACGTCGTCAAGATATCCGAGCTCGAGAACCGTCAGGCGATCGAACGCGAGATCATGCTGGTGCGGGTCAGCGCCCAGCCCGCCCGCCGCGCCGAGCTGCTGTCCCTGGCTTCGATCTTCGACGCCACCGCCGTCGATGTGGGACCGACCTCGATCGCCTTCCAGGTGGTGGGGATGCCCGACAAGGTCAACGACTTCCTGGACCTGGTTCGACCCTACGGTGTCGTCGACCTCGTCAAGTCCGGTTGGGTGGCTCTGGCCCGGGAGACGAAAGGCCGGGGCAGCGGCTCGCTCCGGGCGGTCAAGTAGAAAAGGGAACACACAGATGGCAACGATCTACTACGAGAAGGACGCCGACCCGGCTCTGATCCGCCACCGGAGGGTGGCCGTCATCGGTTACGGAAGCCAGGGACACGCCCACGCCCGCAATCTCGACGAGTCGGGCGTCGAGGTGGTGGTGGGGCTTCGGTCCGGTTCCTCGTCGTGGGAGCAGGCGGAGAGTGACGGCCTGAGCGTGATGACGGTGGCCGAGGCGGCGGCGTGGGCCGACACGATCATGCTGCTCGTACCCGACCAGCACATGGCCGACCTCTACGAGACCGATATCGCTCCGCAGCTCGACGAAGGCGACACGTTGATGTTCGCCCACGGTTTCAACATCCACTTCGGGGCCATAACCCCTCCCGAGGACGTCGACGTGGTCATGGTCGCGCCCAAGGGCCCCGGTCATCTCGTGAGGCGCACTTTCACTGAGGGCTCGGGCGTGCCCTGCCTGATCGCGGTCCACCAGGATCCGTCCGGCACCGCCACCCAGCTCGGCCTCTCCTACGCCCACGCCATCGGAGGCGCCCGGGCAGGGGTGTTGGAGACGACGTTCGCCGAGGAGACCGAGACGGATCTGTTCGGCGAGCAGGTGATCCTGTGCGGCGGTGTGGCCCAGCTCATCAAGGCGAGCTTCGAGACGCTGGTGGAAGCCGGCTACCAGCCGGAGTCGGCCTATTTCGAGACCCTCCACGAGCTGAAGCTGATCGTCGACCTGCTGTACGAGGGCGGTCTGTCGTGGATGCGCTTCTCGATCTCCGACACGGCCGAGTACGGCGACTACACCCGGGGGCCCCGCATCGTCACCGAGGAGACCCGGGCCGAGATGCGCAAGGTCCTCGACGAGATCCAGTCCGGTGCCTTCGCCAACGAATGGATGGCTCAGGCCCGGGAAGGGGCGCCCCATCTGCTGGAGCAACGGGAGGCCAACCGTGCCCACCAGATCGAACAGGTCGGAAGCCGACTCCGCGACCTGATGCCCTTCATAACCCCCCAGCAAGCACCATGAGCGATCTGGCCGGGGTCCCGAGCATGTGGTCGTCTGTTCTCGGTTCTCGGCTGTCGGTTGGACCGTTGTCGTGTGGAGGCTTGCTCGCCCTTGCGGGGCCGGCGAGGTCCTAGAGACCCCCGGCCTCCTCCGACTTCCGACTTCCGACTTCCGACTGGAGCGACGCGACCATGAGCGACTCTGACCGTTTGATCATCTTCGACACCACCCTCCGAGACGGGGAACAGGCCCCTGGGATAGCCCTGACACCCGACGAGAAGGTAGCGATAGCCCATCAGCTGGGCCTCCTGCGAGTAGACGTGCTGGAGGCCGGCTTCGCGGCCTCTTCCCCCGGTGACTTCGAGGCGGTCTCTCGCATCGCCGCCGACGTGCGGGGCCCGGTCATCGCCAGCCTGGCCCGGGCCCATCCCGACGACATCGACCGCGCCCACGACGCCCTCCGGGCCGCCGAGAGGTTCCGTATCCACGTGTTCATGTCGACGTCGCCGATCCACATGGAGAAGATGCTGCGCATGACCCCCGAGGAGGTGATGGCCGCCTCGGTCGAGGGAGTACGCCGTGCCCGTCGATACACCGACGACGTCGAGTTCTCCCCCCAGGACGCCACCCGCTCGGATCCCGAGTTCATGATCGAGGTGTGCCGGCGGGCGGTGGAGGCCGGCGCCACCACCATCAACATCCCCGACACGGTCGGCTACGCCACTCCCGCCGACTTCGTCGACCTGATGAACCGGGTGTTCCACGAGGTGAAAGGTGACCGCGATGACGTGACGATGTCGGTCCACTGCCACGACGATCTCGGTCTGGCCGTGGCCAACTCCCTCTCGGCGATATCGGCGGGGGCCCGCCAGATCGAAGGTGCGATCAACGGGATCGGGGAGCGGGCCGGAAACACCTCGATCGAGGAGATCATCATGGCGGTGAAGACCCGCCAGGACGCCTTCGGGGTGGAGATCGGCGCCGACACCACCCAGATCTTCGAGACGTCACGGCTGGTCTCTCGGCTGACCGGGTACCCCGTCCAGTTCAACAAGGCCATCGTGGGTCGGAACGCCTTCGCGCACGAGTCGGGGATCCACCAGCACGGCGTGCTGCGGGCCCGCGACACCTACGAGATCATGGACGCCGCCACCGTCGGCCAGGAAGGAGGCCAGATCGTCCTGGGCAAGCATTCGGGTCGGGCCGGTTTCGCCGACGCTCTCAGCCGGATCGGAGTCGTCCTCGAGGAGGACGACTTCGCCCGGGCATTCGAGCGGTTCAAGCAGGTAGCGGATCGCAAGGTGCAGGTGGGCGAGGAGGAGCTTCGAGTCCTCATCGCCGACGAGGTGGAGGCTCCTACCGACGCCCGGGTCCGCCTGCTGGGGCTGCACGTCGCCGGCGGCCACGACGTGACACCCACGGCTGAGGTCGTGGTGGCGATCGACGACGTCGAGAAGACCTTCCACGGGAGCGGCGACGGCATGGTCCATGCCTCATTCGCCGCCTTGAAGCAGGCCTTCGAGACCGAGGCCCGGCTGGTGGACTATCGGGTGATCCCGGTCACCTCGGGAGCCGATGCCATGGCCGAGGTGAATGTCGTGGTGCGGGTTGGCGATCACACCTATGCGGGGCGTGCCGTCGACACCGACGTGGTGCAGGGCTCGGCTCACGCCTTCGTGGAGGCGCTCAACAAGAGCGAGGCCGAGGTCGCCGCCCACTAGGAGCGGCTCGGACCGTCCGCCATCTATCCTCCCCGGGATGATCGCGCGGAGGTGGCGGTAGACACCCTTGGCCTCTGGCTGGGCCTGGCGGTCGTCCTCGTCCTCATAGGGATAAACGGCTTCTACGTCGCCGGGGAATTCTCGCTGGTGGCGGTGAACCGCAGCCGGGTCGAGACCCTGGCGAGAGAGGGGGACCGGCGAGCCGGACGCCTGCTGAAGAGCCTGCGCGACCTGTCCTTCGAGCTGTCGGGGGCCCAGTTGGGTATCACCGCCACCTCCCTGGTGCTGGGCGCCGTCGCCGAACCGACCGTCGCCCGTTTCATCGCCCCGGCCCTGGAGCTGGTAGGGGTCGAATCGCAGAGGGTGGCCCTCGTCACCGCCCTGGTCCTGGCCACGTTCTTCCAGATGGTCCTCGGTGAACTGTTCCCCAAGAACGTGGCGATCGCCCGTCCCTATCCCACCGCCCGGCGGGTGGGGCTGCCCATGTCGTTCCTGAACGGCCTGGGCCGCCCCGTCATCCAGTTCTTCAACGCAGCCGCCAACTGGACCGTCCGCCGTCTGGGCATCGAGCCCCGCGACGAGCTCGTCGGCCTGCGCTCCTTGCAGGAGCTGGAGATGATCGTGCGTGCCTCCTCGGCGGAGGGCGAGCTGGAGCCCCACGCCACGTCTCTGCTGACCCGGGCGATCGCCTTCGTCGAGAAGGACGCCGCCGACGCCATGATCCCCCGTGTCACCGTTCAGGGCGTCGCCCAGGACGCCTCGATCGCAGAGCTTCGGGCCCTCGCGGTCGAGACGGGCCACTCCCGCTTTCCCGTCTACGAGAGCGACCTCGACGCCGTCACGGGTATCGCCCACGTCAAGGACACCTTCGTGGTGCCACCCGAGGAAAGAGAGAGGGTAACGGTGCGGGAGATAGCCGGTCCGTTCGAGGTCGTTCCCGAGTCGATGCGGCTCGACACTCTCCTCATCGAGCTGCAGAAGGCGGGACGGACCATGGCGGTGGTGGTGGACGAGTACGGCGGGATGGCGGGGATCGTGACCGTGGAGGACATCGTCGAGGAGATCCTGGGCGAGATCGAGGACGAGCACGACGAGGCTCCCGGCGGCGATGTCGACCGGGATGTGCTCTCGGGCTCGCTTCATCGTCATGAGGTCGAGGAGCTGACCGGCTTCGAGTGGCCCGAGGGGAGCTATGAGACCCTCAACGGTTTCGTCACCGCCCGACTGGAGCGCTTCCCCGAACCCGGCGACTCGGTGGTGGTGGGCGAATACCTCGTCGACGTCCTCGAGGTGGAGGACCACGTCGCCACACACTTGTCGATCTCTCCCCATCGGAGGAGGTCGGAGCCTTGAACCCTCTGGCTCTGGGAGCGATGGTGGTCCTGCTGGTGGCCAACGGGTTCTTCGTCGCCTCCGAGTTCGCCTTCACCGCCGCCAGCCGCCACCAGCTCGTAGCTCGACCTTCCCGCTCGTCCCGCGCCGCCGTGGCGGCCATCGACGAGCTGTCGTTCACCCTGGCGGGAGCCCAGCTGGGCATCACCATTTCCTCCCTGCTGCTGGGAGCCGTGGCCGAGCCGGCGGTGGCGGCGATGCTCGAGGCGGCCGTTGGCACCGTGGTGGAGATTCCCCCTCAGATCCTCCACCCCGTATCGCTGGTCATCGCCCTGGCGATCGTGATCTTCCTGCACATGGTCATCGGCGAGATGGCCCCCAAGAACATCGCCATCGCCGACCCGGAACGGTCGTCGCTGACGATGGCACTGATGTTCCGTGCCTATGCCTCTGTGTTCCGTCCCTTGATCTGGATCCTCAACGGCCTGGCCAACCTCGGTCTGCGGCTGGTTCGGATCGACCCCGACGAGGTGGGCGAGGTCCACACAGCCGACGACCTCGCCTCCATGATCACCGCCGGGAGGCGGGAGGGTGTGGTGGAGGAATTCGCTCACCGTCTCCTCACCGGAGCGATCGACCTGGGCGAGCTCGAAGCGACCCACGTGATGGTGCCGCGACCCGATGTGGTGGCGGTTCCCACGACGACGACCCTGGCCGAGCTGGAGCGGGTCTTCACCCGGGAGGGGTTCTCCCGCATACCCGTCTACGCCGATGACCTCGACGATCTTCGAGGGTTCATCCATGTCAAGGATCTGTTGGGGGTGGACACCGACCAGCTGAATCGACCGATCCCTGCGGGCATGCTGAGGGAGCTCCTCGTGGTGCCCGAATCGGTGGGAGTCGACCGCCTCCTCGAGGACATGCGCCGGCGACGCAATCACCTGGCGATCGTGATCGACGAGCACGGCGGCACCGCCGGCATCGTGACGATGGAAGACATCGTCGAGGAGGTGGTCGGTGAGATCCGCGACGAGCACGACACCGAAACGGAAGGGGTGCGCCGCATCTCCCCTACGAGATGGGTGATCGATGCCTCGCTTCGCCCCGCAGAGGTGCGGCGGGCTTGCGGCCTCGAGCTTCCCGAAGGAGAGTACGACACGGTGAGCGGACTCGTCATGGAGCGGATAGGCCGGATACCCCAGGTGGGAGACCGGATCGAGTCGGAGGGCTGGTCCATCCGCGTCCGGTCGATGCTGGGCCGGCGGGTGGGCGAAGTGGACGTGGTTGCCAAACGGGGAAGGACGCGCGATGAGTGACTACCGGCTGGCGGTGATAGGCGGCGACGGGGTGGGCCCCGAGGTGATGGAGGCGGCGCTGGTCGTGCTGGAGTCGACGTCGCGGGCCTTCGCGTTCACCGCCACCACCGTCGACTACGACCTCGGCGGGGAGCGTTATCTCCGCACCGGGGAGGTCCTCCCCGAGTCGGTCGAGGAGGAGCTGGCCGCCTTCGACGCCATCCTGCTGGGGGCGGTCGGGACGCCGGACGTGCCTCCCGGTGTGCTCGAGCGCGGGCTCCTCCTCAAGCTGCGTTTCGACTTCGACCAGTACGTGAACCTGCGCCCCGTCAAGCTCTACCCGGGGGTGCCCACCCCCATCGCCGGGTTGACCCCCGAGGGGTGCGACCTGGTGGTGGTGCGGGAGAACACCGAAGGGCTCTATGGGGGAGCAGGAGGCTTCCTTCGCAGGGGAACCCCCCAGGAAGTGGCCACCCAGGAGTCGCTCAACACCCGCCACGGCACAGAGCGGCTGGTACGTCACGCCTTCGACCTCGCCGCGACCCGTCGCGGGAAGCTCACCCTGTGCCACAAGACCAACGTCCTCACCTTCGCCGGTGACCTGTGGCAGCGGACCGTCGAAGAGGCCTCGGCCGACTACCCGGACGTCACCGTCGACTATGTCCACGTCGATGCCGCCTGCCTCTACCTCGTGAGCGACCCGGCTCGCTTCGATGTGATCGTCACCGACAACCTCTTCGGCGACATCATCACCGACCTC
>CAZTXD010000009.1:39415-47236 GCA_964617995.1 uncultured Acidimicrobiaceae bacterium | reverse complement strand
GACGTCGCCTCACTCGAGGACTCCGTCATCGACGCATTGGTGGAGCACTCGGCAAGGATTCTCTCCCCCCTCAGCTACGTCATCCTGTTCCAGCAGGGAGGGGCGGTGTCCGACGTCGAGGAGAGCGCCACCGCTTATCCGGGCCGTGCTTCTGCCCACAGCATCAACATCAACGGCGTCTGGAAACCCCACCAACCCGCAGCCGCAGACGAGAGAGCATGGGTGAAGGAGTTCTTCGCCGCCGTCGAGCCGTATCAGCTCGGTGCCTATGTCAACTTCCTCGACGGAGACGAGCCGGACCGGGTGCGGGCCAGCTACGGGGACGCCCGATACGATCGGCTCGCAGCCTTGAAACGCCGCTTCGACCCCGACAACGTCTTCCGCCACAACCACAACATCGTCCCCGGATAGGTCCCCCACGAGCCGTGGACTGATTCGCTCCAGGACGAGATGGATCTAGTCTCCGCGCCGTGACCACCCGGCTCACACTCCGGCAGCTCAACCGGGCCTCCCTCCACCGTCAGGGATTGGCCGAACGGGCCGAAGGCACCGTACCGGAGGCGATTCGTTCGTTGGCCGGACTCCAGGCTCAGCACGCCAACTCCCCTTACGTGGCACTCTGGTCACGCCGACGGGGACAGAAGATCATCGACCTCGAGGAGGCAATCGAAGGTCGGACCGTGGTGAAGGCGACACTCATGCGGACCACGCTGCATCTCGTCTCCGCCGACGACTATCACGTTCTCGACTCGGCGACGGCCGAGAGCCGTGTCGGAGCGTGGGCATCGACTGCTCGCAAGGCGGGCGTCGACCTGGCCGAGCTCAACGGGCTGCTCCTCGAGTTCTGCTCCGAGCCGCGGACCGTCGCCGAGATGGAGCCGCACCTGTCGGAATGGCTCCCCGACGATCTCGCCGACCACGTTCCCGGAGGCGTGAGAAACCCGGGTTTCCGGATGGCAAGCGCAGCCGGTGGACTGATCCACGTGCCGCCCAGCGGACTGTGGAAGTCGCATGGTAGGCCCAGCTACATCGACGCCCGGGTTTGGCTGGGAAGCGAACGATCCCTCGACACGGAGGCGGCTTTGGGCGCGGCTGTAGAGCGATACCTCGCGGCGTACGGCCCGGCGTCGGAAGACGACATCACCAAATGGGCGGGGGAGCGAAGGGTCACCCGGCTGCGGGCTGCCCTGGCCACCATCGAAGATCGCCTGGTCCACTACGTCGATCACGACGGCCGTCCGCTGGTCGACCTGGCGGATCGGGTCGTGCCGGACGGCGACGAAGAGGTGCCCGTCCGGTTCCTGTCTCGCTGGGACAGCCTCCTCATCGGCTATCACCTGCGCAATCGGGTGCTTCCCGACGAATATCGGGAGGCCGTCGTGAAGAAGAACGGTGACTTCCTGCCCACGTTCCTCGTCGACGGGTTCGTGGCCGGGCTCTGGTCGGTCGACATCGTCGACGACCGGGCCGTTCTCTCTCTGACGCCGTTCAGGTCGGTTCCGGCGTTGGTGCGGACTCCTCTGGAGGAGGAGGGCGAACGGCTGGCGCGCTACATCGAGCCGGAGCAGACCCGCTGGGGGATACGATGGAACGATTCCTGATGCCCAGCGCGATCCGATCGTGACACGAGCCTTCGAGGCTCCCGCATGTTGATCGACGCCCACGTTCATCTCGACAAGTACGAGGATGAGCAGATCGGTGAGGTACTCGAGGAGATCGAGCGCCTCGGGATTCTGACGATGAGCGTGTCGGTCGACCCCGAGTCGTTCCGGAGGACGGAGAGTATCGCCCGTATCTGCTCTCTGGTCGTCCCGGCGTTCGGCATCCACCCTGAGGAGGCTCCGCAGCACGCCGACGACTTGGACGCGGTGGAGCACCTGGTGGAACGCAGCCCCATGGTGGGCGAGATCGGTCTCGATCATCGGTTCGTGACCGACGCCGACCAGTACGACGCCCAGCGCCGGGTTTTTGCCCGTCTCCTCGACCTGGCCGTCGACCTGGGGAAGCTGGTCAACCTGCACACGGCGGGAGCCGAGCAGGAGACGCTGAGCATGCTGACGGAGCGGGGGGTCGACAGGGTGATCGTCCACTGGTACTCGGGCCCGCTCGACGTTCTGACCCGGATGATCGACGCCGGCTACATGTTCACGGTCGGAGTCGAGGTGCGGCACTCAGATCACGTGCGGGAGGTGGCGAGGCTGATACCGGACGATTCGCTGCTCACCGAGACCGACAACCCCGGTGGTCTGGCATGGGTCACGGGGGAGAGGGGCCGGCCCTCCCATCTCGCCGACGTCGTCGAGGAGCTGGCGGAGCTGCGCGGGCTGTCCGAGGAGGATCTGCGTTCGCTGGTCCGCGCCAACCTGGACCGTCTGCTCACGGGGGACGCCCATCTCGAGAGCTGGCGGTCGCTACTCGAGTGACGGCCCGAGCGGGCCGTCAACGGTGGGTGAGGCGGGGAAGTGTCTCTTGCATTCGGACGACGACGTCGACTCCGCTGGCGGCGGTCACCGCAGCGACGACGAGGATGGCGACCGGGAGACTGGTCAGGTCGGCCACGACGCCGGCGAGGATCGCTCCGACGGCGAAGCCGACGTCCCGCCACAGGCGATACACGCCGACGGCGGTGCCGCGCCACCGGGGATTGGCTACATCACCGACGGCGGCGAGGAGAGTGGGATAGGCCATGGCGGTTCCGGCTCCGAACAGGACGCTGCCCGCCGCCCAGGTGGAAGTGCCCGAACCGAGGGCGATGACGCACAGGCCGGCCGCCTCGGTGAGCTGTCCTCCGGCGATCAGGCGTTTTCGCCCGATCCGGTCGGACAGGGCCCCGGTGAGCAGTTGACCTGAACCCCAGACGGCGGGGGCGACGGCCACGAGGAGGCCGACGGCGGCGAGGTCGAGGCCGCCGGTCGCGAACAGGATGGGGAACAGCCCCCATGCCATTCCCTCGTTGAGGTTGTTCACCAGTCCCGCCTGGCTGGCGGACGACAGGGTCCGATTCCTCCACGTGGTCAGGCTGAACACCTGACGGGGGGTCAAGTCGTCGTCCCCGAGAGCGGCGTCGGCCTGTCCGTCGAGGTGCTCGCGGGTGACATGATCGCGTGTCTCTCGGACAAACAGCGCCGTGAGGCCGAGGCCGAGCGCGGCGAAGGCGATCCCGATCAGGAACGGCGCCGGCCGGAGGCCCCAGGTGTGAGCGATTGCCCCGGTGGCCCAGGCCGCCACTGCCACCGCACCGTATCCGGCTGCCTCGTTGAGTCCCATGGCGGTTCCCCGGAGGCGGGGACCGACGAGGTCGATCTTCATGATGACGGTGAGCGACCATGTCAACCCCTGGTTCACCCCCAGTAGGACATTGGCGAAGATGACCCAGCCCCAGGTGGGAGCCCAGATGAGTAGGAGTGGCACGGGGACGCCGACCAGCCACCCTGCCAGGAGGACGGGCTTGCGTCCGTACCGATCGGCGAGCGTTCCGGCGAAGTAGTTGACTACAGCCTTGGTGAGGCCGAAGACGGCGATGAACGAGAGCATCCCCGTTCGGGCGGCGATTCCGAACTCCGTCTCCGCCAACAGCGGCACGACCGTCCGCTCCTGGCCGATCATGCCTCCCACGAGGGCGTTGACCGCTACCAGCAACAGGAACTGGGGGAGGTTCTCCCGCAGTCCCAGCCGGACTTCCCGACCCCCTGCTGGCCCCAAGATCAGGTTTCCGTCACGAGGTCGCCGAGATCCCCGGGTCTTCCCCGGAAGACGGCCACATCGTGATGACCCTTGAGACGGAGGACGCTGGCCGCGGTCATGGCCCTCTCTCCGTGTCCGCAGTGGATGAGCAATGGTTCATCGGGGAGGTCGGTTCCCGGCTCGACGAGTGCGCCCAGCTCCCTCGAGGTGGCTTCGCGAAGGTGGCCGGCGGCGTACTCATCGGCCTGGCGGACATCCACCACCCGGCGATCGCCCACGTCACCGGGATGGAGCATGGGAATCTGTTCGATCGGTCGCCCGGCGCTCTCCCACGCCGCCATTCCTCCGTCGAGCTCTCCGACGATGTTCTCATAGCCGATGGTGCGGGCCGCCCACACCAAATCGGCTCGGTCGATCTCGTCTCCGACCACGAACACGAGCTGAGCGGTGCGGGGGATCAGCCATCCGAGCCAGGTGGCGAACTGGTCCCGCCACGGGATGGACAAGGAGCCGGGGATGTGTCCGGCCGCGAATGCCTCGACCGGGCGGACATCGATCAGGTCGGCGCCTTCGTCGATGGAGGCATCGACCTCGGTCACCGACAAGGCAGCGAGCACCGGAGGCGCGGTCCCGTAGACGGCGGGTCCTCGTCGGTTCACTTCGCGCAGTTCGAGGAAGTAGGGGGGATAGGTGCCGTATCCCCCCAGCAGACGCTCCACGAAGGTGTCCTCGTCGGGGTCGCCTGCCAGCAGGGGGTTGGATGCCTTTTCCCGGCCGATGGTGGTGGTTCTCTCCCCGCCGGCCCCCACGGCACAGAACGATCCGGCTCCATGGGTTGGGTAGACCTGCAGGTCATCCGGCAGGATGAGCAGCCGTTCCCGGATCGAACGGTAGGCGGCGCGGGCGAGAGGTTCGGTCTGCTCGGGGGTGAGGAGGTCGGTCCGGGCAACGCCTCCGGCCATCAGGGTCCCTCCCGAGAACAGCGCCAGGGGCTGCGATCCATCCAGGAGGAGGTAGGCGAGGTGCTCGGGGGTGTGGCCGGGGGTGGCGATGACCTGCCAGGTCAACCCACCCAGGTCGAGCTCATCACTGTCGACGAGTGGCCGATGAGGGAGCGTCAGGTCGGAGTCCGCCGGTGCCCACAGTGCGGCTCCCGCGCCCAACAGTTCTCCGCCGCCGGAGACGAAGTCGGCGTGCAGGTGCGTCTCTACCACGAAGCGGGGGCGGAGCGAGCGCCTCTCCAGCTCTTCGAGGTAGCGTCGTGGGTCCCGCTCGGGGTCGACCACCAGAGCGCCGCCGTCGCCCAGGTCCACGACATAGGAGCTGTTGCCCAGCCCTTCGTTCACTATCGAGACGATTTCCATGAGTGCCTCCTATCCGAGACCGGACCGGCACCGATGATAGTCAAGTGATTGTTTGAATAGCCTGGTAGCCTCGATAGGCATGGCCACCACTATCGATCGCCGGCCGGCCAAGGACGCTCTGTTCGACGGCTTCGCCACCATCGCCGCGGCGCTCGCCTCCGGGCGGCGGGCCGAGATCGTGGAGGTCCTGGCACAGGGGGAGCGCACTGTGGAGGAGGTAGCCAACGCCATCTCACAGTCACCGGCCAACACGTCCCATCATCTCCGTACCCTGGCCCGGGCAGGTCTGGTAGTCACCCGCCGGCAGGGGACACACATCCACTATCGCCTCGCCTCCGAGCATGTACTCGACGTGTGGCTGGCCATCCGCAAGGTGGCGGCCGATCATCTGGAGGCCATCGACGATCTGGCGCGGGAATACCTGGATGGAAGAGAGAGTCTGGAGACCATCGGCCGCGAGGAGTTGCTCGTCCGGTTGCGGCGCGGTGATGTCGTGCTCGTCGATGTTCGCCCGCGTCCCGAGTTCGACGCCAGGCATCTGCCTGGCGCGATCTCGGTGCCCCCCGACGAGCTCGATCGGCTCGAGCTCCTCCTGGCGGAGCTGCCCGCCGCTATCGACATCGTCGCTTACTGCCGGGGCCCCTATTGCGTGTATGCCGACGACGCGATCCGGTATCTCGCCTCGAGGGGTCGTTCTGCGAAGAGGCTCACGGAGGGAATTCCCGAGTGGGTGCGGGCCGGCGGCCCGATCGAGACCTAGGCGTTCCCCCCCGGTCAGGGGGGAGCGCGCCCTGTCACATACGTGTGGCCGTGGGGGCTGGTCCATATGTAGGTTCCCGGCTGCGGCTGGGTGAGGTTCCAGCCGCCTTCATGCTTGAGGCGGTGGTCGTGACGGCAGGCGGGTTCGAGGTTGCCCACGATCGTAGGCCCGTCGTCATTCACGTCGAGGGTGTGGTCCATGTCCGATCGCCGGGCGGGGTGGCGGCAACCAGGGAAGGTGCAGGTCGGCTGGCGGGCTTCGACCCATCGTCGCTGGAGGTCGGTGGGGCGGCGGCGGGTAGTGCCGTCCCAGAGCACGTTGCCGGAGTCGGGGTCGGTGACGACCACCCTCCACTCACCGTTGGGTTGCCGTTCGACCGCCTGACGGGCGATGTCGGCGATGACCGGTCCCCAACCGGGGATCTCTCCGGCGTTGTCGTCCAGCCCCATCAAGGTGGGCAGGTCGACCCGGATATCGACGACGGGGGCGCGGTGAGAGTCCCGAGGCGAATGCCCTTCGAGGAGGTCCATGAACACATCGGCGCGCAGCTGGTCGACCGAGCGGGCTTCGGTGGCCGTCTTGAGTCTGCGGGCGAGAAGGGTGATGCGCTCGGTGATAGCGGCGACCCGATCGGCGGGCAGGTCGAGCCCGAGCAGGTTGGCGGTGCCGTCGGGGTTGGACCGGCCCTCGACCCTCCGTTCTCTGACGCCCCGGCGATATCGCTCGGCGGCGTCGTCGGGGTGGGCTTCGATACAGAGGCGACGCAAACGGGCCCGGAGCTGACCCGTTGTCAACCCGCCCGCCTTCGGCAATATCCGCGCTGCTATTTCCCGGGCGATCTGGGTGTCGAGATGCTCAGTGCCGTAGGCGATCACCTTGGCCCGGGGTAGGTCGATGTGACCGTTGCGGAGCGCATCCCAGACCTCCGGAAGCCTTTCGGTCAGGATGTGAGCCAGGGAGAGCTGAGAGTCGGCAGCCCGCCTCGTCCAGGTGAGTGCCGCCCGGACCTCGTCGGCAGCGAACTCCTCGGGCTCCGGCTGGCGCTGGGGCGGGGAGTTCGGCGTTCCCGGCGGGCAATGAGCCAGCTCGGTCATGTCGGCGTACAGCTCCGCCTGCAGCATCGAGATCTGACGCAGGCGTGCCTGCATCAGCTTCACGAGGTCATGGCCGTTCAGCTCTCTGCGGTCGACGCTCACCAGAGCATGGCCCAACGTGGCCCCGGGCGGCACGTGATCGAGGATGTCCAGCAGGCCGGGCCGGTCCGGGACTCCCACGAAATCCTGGTCGAAAGGTTCCTCCCACATGCCTCCATCCTACCCGAACACGCGTTCGATGGCAAGCCATTTCGACGCGTAATACGTTGCTCTAGACGCGTCGACCGTTGGGAAAGCTCGCCACCGAGGCATCGGGAGGGAGGGGTGAGTACCATCGAGGCACATGTCGGCGATTGCTCGCTTGCTGGCCCTTCCGGCGTTGGCCCTGGCGATGCTGCTGACGGTCCCCCCGGCCGCGCTCGGCGACCCCACCCAGCCGGGCGGCACGTTCACCGACGACAACGGCAGCGTCCACGAGGGGTACATCGAGGCGATCGCCCTTCTCGACATCACCCGGGGATGCAACCCCCCGGCGAACGATCGGTTCTGTCCGGACGAGCCCGTGACTCGCGGCCAGATGGCGGCATTCCTGGGCAGAGCCTTCCCTCTCGACCCCGGTGAGAGCGACTTCGACGACATCGATGGGCATACCTTCGAGGCGGAGATCCGCCGACTGGCCGGGGCGGGCGTCACCCGGGGCTGCAACCCGCCCGCGAATGACCGTTTCTGCCCGGACGAGGCGGTGACCCGGGGCCAGATGGCTGCGTTCCTGGTTCGAACCATGGGTCTGAGCGGTGGCGGGCCGGACTTCGCCGACAGCTCCGGTCACTTGTTCGAGAGGGAGATAGCGGCACTGGGGGCGGCCGACATCACCCGGGGATGCAACCCTCCGGCCAACGATCTGTTCTGCCCCGATCAG
>CAZTXD010000009.1:23003-39315 GCA_964617995.1 uncultured Acidimicrobiaceae bacterium | reverse complement strand
CGACATCACCCGGGGATGCAACCCTCCGGCCAACGATCTGTTCTGCCCCGATCAGCTCGTGACGCGTGCGCAGATGGCGACGTTCCTGGGCCGGGCCCTCTCCCTCGACCCCATCGTTCCTCCCCCGCCACCCTGTGTCGACATCAACACGGCCCCCACCGAAGAGCTCGTGGAGATCATCCACATAAGCGAGGTCCGGGCGGCCGAGATGGTGTTGCTACGCCCCTTCAGCTCCGTCGACGACATGATCCGGATCAACGGCATCGGCCCCGCCCGGCTGGCCGACATCAAGGCTCAGGGCCTGGCCCAGGTGTCCTGTCCCTGAACCCGGGACCATCGCCGCCGGCTCGGCGATAGGCATCCCTACTCGGTCGTCACAGGCCGGGAGGGGAGAGAGGCTCAACGACTCCTCTAACTCGGGGATAGCGGACTGGGCGGTGTCGGTGGCATGTATCGGACGAGTTGTAGCGGCTCAGCACCGTATTGCATGAGTCGTGGGCGCAGACACGACGGCCGAGCGTGACCTTTGGTCGTCGCTCTCTGCCGCTCAACTTCAGGCCTCGAACCACCGGGATCTGCTCATTCACGATGACTCCGATCAGATCGGGGCTGGACTATGGGGCCTCCATTGGCCGACTTGCTGATATGGCTACCCGACTCCCGGATGGGTCAAACGCGAGCGGTGGCTGGGGTCACATCGCTGGACGAGGTGTTCCATCCACCACTACTTCCCACTTGGTCCATCCGTGGTATAGGCGTCACCAGTAGTGAGGGCGTGGACCAACCGCGCGGCCGAGTGCTCCCAGGATCCAGAGGATGGCTCCAACGATTACCAGGATCGCTCCGACGGTGTAGAGAAGTCCGATGTCGAACAGGAATGCCAGGAGGATGAGAATGACACCACCAACGATCATCTGAATCAGCTCCTTGTTTGATGGATGCTCAACCGAGGCATACCCGTTCGGAGGGTCCTGAAACGGGTTTCGCCTTCCCCCTGCAAGCCTCGGTGCTCGGCGTACTCACTGATCGTCTGTGAAGTCGCTCCCCACTCGATACCTCCAATGGACCAAGCCGAGACCGCCGAAGAGGAGTCCACCGACGAGCAGCATCCCATGAACGTCTCCCTTGTGGCCGAGAACCACCGCCAGTGAAGCCATCAGTACCCCCAACAAGGCAGAGGCCAGGGCGTCGATGGGCACCAATCGCTCCAGGATGTCGGGTCGCTCCACACCGTCGTGCAGCGGCCGTGAACGGAAGCTGCGTACAGGCCCGTCCATTGCATAGGGCAATATCCGATGCGACGTCGGCGAAACATCGAACTGGCGGGTGATCGCGCGAGTTTGAGATCCCGCTCCAACGGGTAACGGTGCCATTGAGTGACTCGAGGTCATGGCTGTTGGGCGAGGCAACACTCGCCGTTCACATGCGGGAGAGTGCAATGCCTGCCAGTCAGAGAGAGCGTGAGCGCTACGAGGAGCTCCTACAGGAGCTTCGTGTGATGTTGCCGGGGGTGGAGGTCCTGTTCGCATTCCTGCTGACCGCGGTCTTCGCTCAGCGATTCCAGGACCTCGATCGTCAGGGGCGTGTGTTGTTTGCGATCGCTTTGATGATGTCCGCGGTCACGGTGCTTCTCCTTCTGGCGCCCGCCTCTCTCCATCGCCTGGCCGACATCGACCGACGAACGCGGATCCGGATCGCCAGCCGATTCCAGATGGCCGGCTCGGTGACATTGGGGCTCGGGATGTGCGTTGCGCTCTTCGTGGTCCTGCGATTCGTCTTCGGGTCGACCGCCGCCCTGTTGACCGCCTCCTCCCTGGGGGTCCTTTGGTTGACCTTGTGGTATCTGTTCCCGTTACGGGTCCGCGGTCGCATTGGGGACGCGAGTACGACAGATAGCCCGGATCCCGGCCGCCGTGCCGGAGGCGACAGGATCGACATCCGGCCCGGTAGGAACACGCCAGAGGGCAACGAGGACTAGATGGTCATCGATCCCGGTCCAGAGTTACCCAGCGGTGTGTGGCAGGAACTCGGCGACCGTCGCTCATGCGGCCGCTTCTGGTGGCGACAATCGGACTCTCATCGGGTCATACACGTCGAGGATGAGGTCGACCTCTCCAACTCCTCCGTTCTGATCGAAGGAGCCGACAGTCTGGAGGGGCGTGAACTCTCTATAGACCTGCGAGCGGTCAGTTTCATGGACTCCAGCGGTGTAGGTGCGTTGGTGAGGTTGTCCGAGCTCATATCTCCTCGACGGCTGCGGCTAACTGTGCACGAGGGGTCGCCCGTGTACCGATTGCTCATCGTCACCGGCCTCTGTGATCACTTCGATGTGAGCCTGGGCCCCTGACTTCCAGAGAGCTTCCCCCTCGCCCGACCAGCGTGTAGGAAGTAGTCGGTGTCAGGCACGACCCCTCCGAACAGGAAGAGTTCAACGAGCATCGAGAACTCAATCTGAAGGTTTGCCTGACCGGAGAGCGGTTGCATCTGGGAAAGGAGGATGGTCCGAGCAGTTGTGGACCTAATCTGCGTGATGCCAGAAGTTCAAGTGACCGTTGTTGATCCTACGAGGGAATCTCGAAAGTACGTCGGCCTCAAGATATCGAGTGGGCCCGGATCGATGAGGCTGCTGCTCACCCGGCCCTATCGCTCGGCGGGCCGAACCATCGATATCCCGATCGAACACGTCGAGAGGTAGCGACAGTCGCCAATGCCCCCCAGGGCGAGCCGCCCAGAAGTGTGGACGGGCATGAGTTCCCCTGAAAGTCGCGCCAGTCCGGGCCACAATTCACCTGATAGTCCTTCAACGGTACGTCTCCGGAGATCCTGTCAAGCCAGTCGACGAAGTCGCCAGGTGGAGGTGGCATGGCTCTAACGAATACGAGACGGAGGAGCCTTGCCTTCGTGATCCCGAGAGTGGACGTTTCATCAGGGCGGGCTCGGGGAAAGATCGCCGGGCATGATCTCGGACACTTATCTCCGCCCCGGTTCGGGCTGGCCCGCGGAAGGATGGCCCGCCCCAGTCTCACGAGAGGTCCTGGAGGAAGCCGCCTGCTATGGCGAGTCGGCGGAGGTCTTTTTCACCATCGGGATGGAGGAGGAGGCGAAGAAGGTTTGCTCGGGATGCACGGTTCGGTGGGACTGTCTCGGCTACGCGCTCCAGACCCGACAAAGGCACGGTGTATGGGGCGGGCTAACACCATTCGAGAGGATCCTGCTGATCAGGAAGCTCTCGGGGCGGTGCTCATGATCGGTCGGTCATTGGGCGGTGAGCACAGAACGCGAATCGAAGACAAGGAGCTGTCATGATCAAATGGCTCGGTCATGCCCTGGCATTCGTCGTCGGTGCTCTGTTTGCCTACCTGTTCGACCCCGTCGCAGGAAAGGCAAGACGTGCTCGTCTGCGCGACCAGTCTGTGGCCAGGTCCCGCGACGTCACGGAGGAGATAACGACCCGGGCCCGTTATGAGGCGGACCGCGTCCGCGGCGTGATCCACGACCTCCGATCACCGAGCGACGATGCTCCGAGGAACGATTCCGAGTTGCTTCAGAAGGTCCGCAGTGAGGCCCTGGGTCCGTCGAACGTGCCGGGTAGCATCGAGGTGCACGTCGATGATGGTGCCGTGGTTCTACAGGGCGAGAGCGCCGACCCCGGTGGACTCAGGGACTTGATCGGCCGGATCCAGAAAGTCACTGGAGTCCGGGACGTTCGCAATGAGGTCGTGCCGGGCTGATTCTCGGGACCTATGGCCCCCGGACAGCCACTCGTTGCTGCAGCTCTACACTTCTGGCATAGGGTTGGCCTTCGATGGGGCAGGTAGGCGTGACTCGTCTATCAAGGAGTGGCACGAGTCGATGGACAAGGATTCTCCCCGATCAACAGGCTCCTCGGTCACCGCAGTCAGGATCGAGATTCCGGCGTCCGACGAATTCATCGAGTTGCTGCGTGGCACTGCGGGGCGCGTAGCCCGCATAGCCGGCATGACTTATGACGGTATCGAAGATTTCGCGCTTGCGGTCGACGAAGCTGCCGTCTTGCTGCTCGATAGCCGACCCGCTGACCTGGCGATGGTCATCTCCGTGGATTCGACTGATGGTCTGGTCGCGGGTTTGACTGCTATCTCCGCTTCGGAGGTGTGGCCCGCTGAAGGCCTGGAAGCTGACACCAGATGGAAGGTCATCGACGCCATGTGCGAGCGAGTGTGGCTCCTAGACGGCGACGATGTGGGGATCGGCCTAGCTCAGTCGATACGCTGAGTCCTCAGGCTTGCAGCAAGAGGCGAAGCTTCTCCAGTGACGTCGCAAGGATCCGTGAGACATGCATCTGAGAGATGTTCATCATCTCGGCGATCTGTCTTTGCGTCATCTCCTCGTAGAAGCGCAGGTAGAGGATCTCGCGCTCTCGTTCGGGTCGTGACTCCAGTAAGGGCTTCAGTGCGTCCAGATCGATGAAGAGCCGGAAATTCCTGTCTTCACCGCCTAAGGAGTCCACCATCGAGTGGCCCACCTCGTGGCGAGGAGCGTCGAGTGCGTCGGGCCTGTAGGCCGACCCCAGGGATGCGGCCTCGGTCACTTCGTCGGTTGAGACCCCGATCTCACTCGCCACTTCCTCCACTGTGGGCGAACGGCCTAGACGCTGCGTGAGTTCTTCATTCGCCCGCCGGCTCATCACGCTCACCTCTTTGAGGCGGCGAGGCACTGCCGTGCCCCAGCCAGCATCCCGGAAGTAGCGCTTCAGCTCTCCAGTGATGGTCGGCACTGCGAAGCTGACGAATCTGCTTCCGAACTCGGGATCGAACCTGTCTATCGCGTTGAGTAAGCCAAGATGCGCCACTTGCACCAGATCCTCCCTCTCGACGCCCCTGTAGGAGTATCGGTTGGCAAGGTGGGTGGCCAAGGGCCGGAACAACTCGAATAGCTCGCGACGGGCATCTTCGTCGGGGAGGCGGTGGAACAAAGGCTCGGCACGTTCCTCATCCACTTGTATCTCCGGGATAGGCGTTCCGTTGTCGCTATCTCTACCCGCACCCAGCCGTACTTCAATCGAGCCCGCGAAAAATGGCTCTCCCTGTCGTATCCATGCGGTGGGGAGGAGGGACCGGGGGCGGGTGTCACCTGTTGCCCTGCCGGCTGGAGATGAGGGATGGGTTCGGATACCGGAGAGCGGCCGTCCTGTTGAGGGCGGCCGCTCTCCAGTGGTCCCACGCCTCCTCAGATGGGATCGTTCTCGATGCGACGTCTGATCTCCTCCTCCGTCTCACCGGTACGCTCCTTGATGCGACCGATCAGTTCCTCGAAATTTCCTTCTGCGACGTCGAGGTCGTCGTCGGTGAGGTTTCCCCATGCCTGCCTGGCGCGACCCTTCACCTGTTCCCAACGCCCCTGCTATTTGGTTTCTGTGGGATCCTGCATATCTTCTCCTGGTTGGGTGACCCGTTCGACTACCCCGCCAGGTGTCGGCTAAACCTCACGCTGTTTGGGCGACCCGCCTTTTTCGGTCGGATCTACGCCACGTACATGTTCGTGTTTCCTCCATCTCAACGGGGGTACGTGTTGTCCGCGATTGCTCCAATGGAGGTGGATCTCATGCCGGAAAGGGATCACGGACCCTCGATAAAGGACGACGAGCAGTACGAGAAGCTTCGTCGTCAGGGGATGAGCAAGGAAAAGGCGGCAAGGATCGCCAACACACCCCGTAGGGCCGCCGGCAAGAGGGTGGCTCCTTGGGTCCATATGAGGAGTGGACCAAGGACGAGCTCTACCAGAGGGCCAGAGAAATTGGCATCGAAGGCCGCTCGTCGATGGACAAAGGTGAGCTGATCTCGGCCCTTCGTAAGCATTGAGTCGGTTGCCCGAAACTCGGTTTCGGGTAACCGACGATGGGTATCGAGGAGTAGACCGCCCTACCGGGGCGGTTTCGTTCTAGTTCGTAGAAAGGGAGAGAGCAATGAACAAGCATCACGTCCTGATTGTGACGATATCGACGGCCGTTCTCGCTGCTCTGGGTGCCTGTGCCGATGAGGTCACCGACACTACGCCCGAGCCAACGGGAACCCGTGACGACACCTCGGCGACTGAACCAACCGCGGCTACGACCACGGCGGATCAGCCTGATCCGATGGATGGCGACACGGACATCTCCTCGATCATCACCGAGGTGCAGGCAGACTTGATGACACTTGTCGAGGAGATCCGAAGCTCACGTGCAGGGGATCGCCTCGAAGAGGCGTGGGGTGACATCGAGGCGAGGACCCTTTCGGCACTCGAGACGATCGCGGACCAAGGAAGCGTGGATGGTTCGGAACTGCAGGATGATATGGAAGCGTTCCAGTCGACCCTCGATTCCCTGGGCGACGATGTGGAGGACGAGGTCCGACAAGCGTGGGCCGATTTCCGCTCGAGCTTGGAACAACTCACAGGTTGAGACCTGTCGATGGCCAGCCCGTTCCGGGCAGGCCATCAATCACAGTCCTGAACCGGCACTCCGACGGATCGTGCCCCAAGCTGTTGTCCCGAGCGCGGCCGCATAGACGGCGAGGCCGGCGAGAAGAGTGACATCCACATCGACTCCACGCAGCATCATGTCTTGGAGCCCCACGATTCCGTATCGAGCGGGAATCAAGAATGACGCCGCTTGCACGGGCCCGGCAAGACGATCGATGGGCAGGACGAATCCAGTGAAGAAGATGGACACGAGCAGCGCCATCATCGTGTACTGCACGGCCTGGCTGTCGGTGGTGGCAAAGCCGGCTATCAGGAACCCGAGCCCAATAGACGCAAGAATCACCAAAGAGAGCGTTACGACGTACTGCCATACGTCCCATCCCAGGGGGACGCCGAGGATCGTCATCGTCCCCGTGAGAGATGCAGCGACCGCGGCGCATATCATGAGGAAGGCGATGTACTTACCGGCGATGAGCTCCCCTGGAGAAAGGGGTGACACCTGGAACAACTCGGTAAGGCCCAGTTGCCGCTCCCGGACCAGGGACATAGCCGCCAACGTCACGGCCAAGTGCTGGATCAAGAGGACCGCTGTGCCGGGAGCGTAGAACACCGCCGGGGTCGACGGCAGGTCGGCGAGCTGTGTCACCTCAGCACTGAAAGGACTCACGAGCAGGGCGGGATCGAGATCCTCTGCGTTGCCCAGAGTTGACTCCATCTCAGTGAGCGCGGCCTCCAGTTCCCGAGCGCTCTCGAGGGCCGCGGCATCGTTCGCATCCTCTGCCTCATCGATGCTGTCGGCGAGCGACGAAAGCGCTTCTATCCCGCCTGCTCCCAGGGCAGCCGCCACACTCGAGTACAGCCCGGTACCAGTTCCGTAGTCACCTGTGTTTCCGACGAGTTCCTGACGTATCCGCTGGATGTGGTCTCGGGCTTCGGCGCGATCACCTCTCTCCAGGGCGGACACCAACGCGATTGCCTCGGCTCGCATATGTGAGAGAGGCGCTTCCGCTTCGTCTGATTCGGCTTGGGCCGCTCCCATCATCTCTACCACGACCCTCCGGTTGAATTCCTCCACCGAGAGTCGGGCAACGAGCGCGATGCTGGCTCGAACGACAGGATCCACCTCTGTGTGCACCATTCTGAACTCGGCCTTCTCGTTGCGGTCGAGGGCGGCCAGCGGCTCCTTCGGGGCGATGATCAGGAGCTCTACCTCGTCACGGCGTAGCCGCCGATGGGCCTCGGCCAGATCGGTGGTGACGCCCTCCAGGTCGATGCTGTCTACGAACGCCTCCTTCAGTTCCTCTCGGTCTGCAGACAAGCCGCCCTGGTCGCTGTCGAGCACCAGCAGCGTTCGGAAGGGAGGGAGCGTCTCGCGGTATCCCAACCCGAAGACGAGCAGGATCAAAAACGGAGCGATGACGAGTGTGACTACCAGTCGAGGTTGCTGGAAGACACCCAGCAACTCCTTGTGAATGAACCCGTTGATGCGAATGAGTCGGGCCGAGACGCCCTGCTCAGGGGACATCGCCGACGCCATTCTCGGGTGAGGCCTCCAGGCGTGTTACCAGCTCGATGAAGACGTCGTCGAATGAAGGGATGTAGGGCTCCGTCTTCTTTAGTTCGAGGTCGCGCCCGACGGCCCAACTCGTGATATCCCCCGTTGCGGTTGCAGCATCGTCGACGACCATCCGGAGGCGGCCCGCACTCACCCATGTCGGCGATGATCCGTTGGTGAGAGCCTCTAAGGAGGCTATGTCCGCCGGCGTGGGTCGGGCGACGAACTGGACTTCCACGAGGTCGCCTCCGTAGGCGCGCCGTCGGAGTCCGCGAGGTGTATCGAACACGAGTACCCGGCCCGCCGAGAGCACACCTACCAAGTCGCAGTACATGGCCTCACCGACATATTGAGTGGTTACAACGAGACTCAGACCGGTCAAGCGGATCTCTTGGAAACGATCCCAGAACTTGCGACGGAGCACCGGATCGATCCCCGCGGTTGGCTCATCGAGGAAGATCAGCTCCGGTTCGTGGATCATGGCCGAGGCCAGCATGAGCCGTCGTTTCTCCCCACCTGACGCCTGAGCCGGTCGACGGTCCAGGACGTCGGTCAGCTCCAGGAAGGCCGTGAGCTCATCGATCTGTCTTCGACGTCCGTAGGGCATCCCGTACAACGACGCAGCGAATCCGAGGTTCTGACGGAGAGTGAGATCGGGCATGAGAATCGAGTGCTGAGGCATGTAACCGATGCGAGCTCGAGTCTTTGCATCGAAGTGCCTCGGGTCCGTTCCCAGAACCTCGATCCACCCGCGGTCGGGACGAAGCACGCCCGTCATCAGGCGGACGGTGACTGTCTTGCCCGAGCCACTCGGCCCGATCAGGCCGATGATTCGACCTGGTGGTATCTCTAGCCCCACATCGAAGACACCCGATTGGGGTCCGTATTTCTTGGTCAGACCTGACGCAATAACGACCGCGTCTTTGCTCATCACGCTTGGCTACCCGTGCGAGATCGGCTGGAAACCCGTTTTCGCCCCTGTGGCTCCGGGTACATGGGTGATGTGTCTCGCCCATCACTCAGTCTGTCAAGCCTCGTATCAGTCGCCGGGACCACGACGTTGCTGGCCAGTCTCATGGGGCTGGCAGTCGGGCTGTGGATGATCTCTGCGTTTCACCAGGAATTGACGTTGTATCTGCGCGTCTCGGAGTCTGCTGTGGCGGCCATCGATGAGACCGTTGGCATCGTCGAGGAGATTTCCGGTGAGGCCGCCTCCAGCCTGACGGCCGCCACCGACAGCGTGTCCGGAGCATCGAGCACCGTCGAGGCTTCCCTGGTCGCCTTGGAGGGCATGGCCGACCTACTCGGCTCTGACTTGCCCGAAGATCTGGAGTCACTGCATGAAGCGATGCCTGCCACCATTCGTGCAGCCTCTGCTGTCGATGCTGCGGTTGAGGCTGTGTCTCTGTTCGGAAGCGGCAACACGACCTCGGGCGGGCTAGAGGACTCGTTCATGCGGCTAGAGCAGGTTCTGGGGGAGCTGCCGTCCGATCTGCGGGTCCAGGGTGGCCGTGTGCGCTCGCTCATATCGCCTGCACACACTCTGGCTCAGAGCACGGATCAGTTGGCGCTTTCACTGGAGCAACTGCGGGAGGATTTGACCCGTTTCGAGGCCGTTTCCGATTCCTATCGGCTTTCCCTGGGAGAAGCCGAAGCAGCCGTCGAACAGGCCAGGGGATCCCTGCAGAGGCGAACGGCGTGGTTACGGGTCCTGGTGATCCTGGCCTCCGCTGTCGGGATATCACTGGGTGCGGTACTGATCAAGACCGGAAGGGACTTGAAGTGAGCACCCGACCTCGAAGAATGGACAGCTCGGGCTGGGTCGCTGGGCAAGGTGCTCGTTACGACGGGGGGAATGAACGGTTTGGCTTCTGCTCTCTGGATGGTCTCCCTGAAGCCGGCGGGTATTTGGGGGGAAGGTTGGGTGAACTGTTTCATCGACGAGTCGTTCGGGCTGCGCTATGATCGTTAGCCATGCTAACGAATTCTTCGACGGGGATCCTGGCCGACCACCTGCGTCTGGTAGTCGGCCGGCTGGCGCGCCGGCTGCGCCAGCAGTCACGGGGCGGCCTGACCCCATCCCAGCGTTCGATCCTGGCCACACTCGACCGACTGGGCTCCACCACCCTCGGGAACCTGGCCGACAGCGAGAGCATCTCGCCGCCATCTGTGACCGGAATCGTCGGCCGCCTGACGGAGCGACGCCTGGTGGAGAGGCGGCCGCATCCCGATGACGGCCGCTGCGCCCTCGTCGAGCTGACCCCGGAGGGGAAGGCCCTGCTCGAGAGTGGGCGGCGTGAGCGGACCGCCTTCCTGGCGCAGCGCCTGGCTGGTCTGACAAACGACGAGCGGCGGGTTCTCGCAGAGGCCGTGGAGATTCTCGATCGGGTGGTCGATCGCGAGTGACGTCCCCGCTCGTGATGCTGCGCCGGACCTTCTCGGCTCTGGCCATACGCAACTTCCGTCTCTACTTCGCCGGGCAGGTGGTGTCGGTGTCGGGGACCTGGATGCAGCGGGTGGCCCAGTCGTGGTTGGTGCTGGAGCTGACGGGGAGCGGAGCGGCGGTGGGGGCGGTGACCGCCTTCCAGTTCCTGCCGATCCTCCTCGTCGCCCCCATGGGCGGCCTGGTGGCCGACCGGATTGACAAGCGCAAGGTCCTCTACCTCACCCAGAGCCTCGCCGGGCTGATTGCTGCCACTCTCGGTGTCCTGGTCCTGACGGAAAGGGTCGAGCTGTGGATGGTCTTCTGCCTGGCGCTGGCCCTCGGACTGGTCGGGAGCTTTGACAATCCCTCCCGCAATGCCTTCGTCATGGAGATGGTGGGGCGCTCCCGCCTGACGAACGCGGTCGGTCTCAACTCGGTGCTGGTCAACACGGCCCGGATCATCGGCCCTGCCATCGGTGGAGCCTTGATCGTCACCGTCGGGATCGGAGCTTGCTTTCTCATCAACGCGGCTTCCTACATCGCCTTCATCGCCGCCCTGGCCTTGATGCGGGAACACGACATCGACCGCTCCTCTCCGGAAAGCCGTCGCCGGGGCCAGCTCCGGGACGCCTGGAGGTACGTCCGCGGCGAGCCTGCCCTGCGCGTCCCGCTGGTGATGATGGCGGTGATCGGGCTGCTCGCATACGAGTTCGAGGTGATCCTGCCGCTGGTGGCCCGCTTCACCTTCGGGGGCGACGCCGACACCTTCGGGACGATGTTCGCCTTCATGGGGCTGGGAGCCGTGGCCGGCGGCCTCTACACGGCAACCCGGGGCGAACGGCCCGCCCGAGCCCTCATCCGCATCACCTACGTGATGGGCCTTGCCCTCACGCTCGCCGCCCTGGCGCCGGCGCTGTGGATGGAGTACGTCACCCTGGTGGCGGTGGGAGCCAGCTCGACCGCGTTCCTCACTCTGGGGAACTCGGTGCTGCAACTCCATTCCATCCCCGAGATGAGGGGGAGGGTGGTGGCGCTACGCGCCGTGGCCGTGTTGGGAGCACGTCCGCTCGGCGCTCCCATGATCGGATGGATCGGCGAGCATCTCGGCCCCCGGTGGGGCTTGGGTGTGGGCGCGCTGGCAGCTCTCCTGGTGGCGGTGTGGGCCCAGAGGCAAGTGGCGTTGCACGACCGGCGATCTGCTCGGTCCGACCCGATCAGGGTCGGCTGACACCCCTCAGCAGGCGGCGGCGTCGACCGCCGACTGTTCCTGGCGGAGCCTGCCGGTCAGATGGACGAGCAGCTTCCAGGCAAGGTCGGGGTGCATCTTGACGAGAGGCTTGAACTCCCAGCCACCCAGCACCAGCGATTCCAGGTCGGTCGCGGCAACGACCGACGCCGAACGGGGCTCGTCGTCGATGAAGGACATCTCACCGAAGAACTGGCCCGGGCCGAGTGTGGCCACCGGTCGCCCGTTGCGGATCACCTCCGCGGAGCCCGAGAGGATGAAATGGAAGCCGAAACCGATCTCTCCCTGGGTGACCACCCCGGTGCCCGGGTCGTAGTGGACGACGCGAGCGAGGTCGAATACCTTCTCCAGCTCGTCCTCGCTGAGGCGCTGGAACATCGGGACCGTCTTGAGGCTGGCGATCCCATCTTTCTTGGTTACCACAGGTCTTACTCCCGGTCGCGAGACGACGGGGCGATGATAAAGGAGTCGGAAGTCGGAAGTCGGAAGTAGTCGGTATTCGTACGGCCGGGACCACGCCATGGAGCCAGCGCGGCTTATGGTGTGCGGGAGGAGGTTCGTACATGGCTCTTGGATTCGGATTGCTCAGTGCCCAGCTCCGTCCCGGCGAGAAGGAATGGGACCGAACCTACCGGGACACGATGTCGGTGGCCGTGGAGGCCGAGCGGGCGGGTCTGTCGTCGGTGTGGACCACGGAGCACCACTTCGTCGACGACGGATACATGCCGTCCCTGTTGGTCACGTGCGCTGCGCTGGCGGCTGCGACGTCATCCATCGAGATCGGGACGGGAGTGGTTCTCGCTCCACTCCACCATCCCCTGCGCCTGGCCGAAGACGCCGCCACCGTCAGCATCCTGAGCGGAGGACGTCTCGTCCTGGGTCTCGGGTTGGGGTGGAGCAACGTCGAGTACGAGGCCCTGGGCGCCGACATGCGCCGGAGGGGAAAGGCAATGGAAGAGACACTGGCCATCCTCGACGAGGCGTGGTCGGGGCGGCCGTTCCGTCATGAGGGATCCGTCTACGACCTGCCGGAGGTGGCGGTGCGGCCGGTTCCCACCTCGCCCCCGCCCGTTCTCGTCGGTGGCGGAGCCGAGCCGGCCATACGCCGGGCGGCGCGTCTGGCCGACGGCATCTTCTCCAATGCCCCCGCCGGGGGCTTTCTTGAGCAGCTCGATTGGATCCGCGACGAATGCGACCGGATCGGCCGCGACCCGGCCGAGCTGCGAATCGTGCACTACTCGGTGATGCTGCCGGCCGAATCGGAGGAGGACGCCTGGACCGAGTACCGGGACCACATGTGGCACATGATGTGGAAGTACCGGGACATGCAGGCCTCGGCGCGTCGGGCCGGGCCGCCACCGGAGGCGCCCGTCTTCGCCGAAGACGAGCGTGCCGCTGTGATGGCCAGGTCGACGATGCTGGGAACCTCCGATGAGATCGTCGCCCGGCTCCTCCAACTCCGGGAAGACGCGGGATGCGATGTGGAGTTCGTGGCTCGTAGCTGGTTCGCAACCCTCGAACACGGTCGTCAGCTCGAGCTGATGCACCGACTGGCCGAGGAGGTCGCACCACACGTATGACCGACCGGTGCTATTCGATGGTTATCCGGTGCGGGTCACGCTCGGCTACCAGCAGCCGGATCAGCTCCTCGGTGAGCATTCGGGCGTAGTCCTCGGGTGGGATCAGGCGGCCCGAGAGGGTGAGCAGGCGCTCAGTGCAGACCCGCCCGTCGTCACAGGCGGTGAGGACCAGCGCTTCCAGGAGATCGTCGGAGGATCGTCTCCGCATCAGCAGATCCTCCACCGGAGAGGCGGTGAGGAGCAGGGACTGCGGCTCTCCCAGCCCATCCTCGCCTATGATCCGCATCTCGATGCGGCTGCCATCCTCTGCGGAGGGTCGGACGGTGAGGAGATCGGCGCCTCCGTCGCTGTTTCCGTCGGCCAGCCACATGCGCTCGACCTCCTCCGGCCGGGCCACACCGAGGTTCTGGGGAGGGGAGAACGACGACCCGTCGGAGGTCTGGACGAACCAGCACTCCTCCTCGTCGCACGGAGCGGCATAGACGATATCGTCGTGACCATCGCCGGTGATGTCGGCGGCGGTGGGAGGCCCCGTGATGGACGACGGTGGCTCGCCCCACCCTTCGGGATGGGCGAACTCGTCACCGGTGCTGCGGTGCACCCGCCAGCAGCGGGCGGCATCGTTGCCACACCGTCCGCGGTAGGCGACGTCGGCCCGTCCGTCCCCGTCCCAGTCGCCCACCACGAGGTGGCTACCTTCGAGCCGGGCGCGGTCGCCCCAGTTCTCACCCGGGCCCAGCGAGCTGCCGGAGCCCCGGTGGACCCGCCAGCAACTCACCGACTGGTCACAGCGCCCGCGGTAGATCACGTCCTCGTGTCCATCACCGTCGAAGTCGGCCAGATGGATGCCGTACCGGTGGGTCTCGAGGCTGAACCAGGCACCGTCACCCAGCGACACAGGGGTAGTCCGTCCCCGCTCCGTGGTGCGCTGGAGCTGAAAGCACGACCCGACCCGACATGCTCCCCACCACAGGCGCTCGTCGAAGCCGTTGCCGGTCAGATCCCCGGTCGCCCGACGGCCGAGCCCACCTCCAGCGGCGCAGCCGATCCGTTGCCCGTCGACGGCTACCTCGTCCACGGTCAAGCCGAGATTGGTGTTGGCGACCGGTTTGCCGCCGTAGTAGACGTTGAACCAGAAGGACTCGATGCGGATCTCGGGCTCATCCGGGCGGCGGAACTCGATGCCGGCGGCCTCGAAGGCAGGCGTGCCGTCCACCCATGCCCGCAGGGCGCCATCGGGGATACCGGGGGCGTTCAGCTCGACCTCGCCCTCGATGCAATACCAGTCTCCCGGTTGCAGCTTGCCGGCTTCGTTCCACATCATTCCGTCGCCATAGCGACGCTCCTGACCGAGGTGATAGACATAGAAGCCAAGCCGGGCACGGTGGTCATCGGGCCGTGTGCCGAAGAACTGCATCCGCGCCGACCACCCCGGAGACGACGGGTTGGAGCGGTACCCGCCCTTCCCGCTCGATCCGTACACCCCGGAGAAGCCGGGGAGCTTGCCGCTCGCCTCGGGTGCCCAGTCCGGGTCGAGACGAAGGTAATAGCGGAAGAAGAGCCTTTCGGGGTCCTCTCCCACTGCCTCGCTCAACTCCAGCCGGAAGTCAGCCCCGTAGTGGGAACCGCGGGGGATGCGAACCCGCAACCCCTGGTCCCGGAAGCCGTTGTCGGTGAGCGACACCCGGTTCCGGCTGCCGGGCGACCGGCCGTCCCATAGGTCGAGGTTCTCGAATCTGTCCATGAACCCAACGCTCGGTCCCGGCGGCTGCTCCTGTCGCCGGACGGGACTCAGCCCGAGGGCAGTCACGAGTGCGAAGACGGCCTCGTCGCGGGTCACCAGCCCCTCGGGGCAGAGTCGCCGCCCCTCGGGAGGGTCACAGGGGTCCATGCCTCCGCGACGAGCCAGCCCGAGCATCGAGGCGGCGAAGGCCGAACGTCCCAGGTCGACATAGCGTCCGTCGTCGAGGTCGTCCCGGTCCCAGCCGAGGGCGCGGGAGATCAACTCCGCTGTTTCGCCCCGGGAGAGGGGACGGTCGGGGCAGTAGCGGTCGGGCATGCATCCCCTGGTGATTCCGGCCGCCGCCAGGGCGTTGATGGCGTCCTCGCCGACATGACCGTCGTCGTCGGAGAAGTAGTCGTCGTCGGTCGGAGGGAGTCCCAGACCCCGGGCGAGCATCACGGCGAGCTGGGAGCGTGTGACGGGGGCATGGGGGCAGAACCGATCGTTGGCCGGTGGGTTGCATCCGGTGACGATGCCTTCCTCCGACGCAGTTTCGATGAATCCCTCGTAGCGGCTGCGGTCGTCGTCCACATAGGTGCCGGAGTCACCGAGCGCAGCCGGAGCGACGATGAGCATGCACGCGATGGCGGTTGTCAGGAGTAAGGCACGTGTGAGCATCCGGGTGGCAACGTAATGGCCGGGGCGGAGGTTCCCCGGTGTTTCCTTGTCTTCTTTCAGCACATCGCTCACACTTCTATGTCGTAACCTTCTGGTCAGGGCTTGAGTGCTGCCCGCGACATCACATTTCCCCGGTGTTTCCTCCAACGCCCGGGTAAGCGATCAAGACCACCGCTGGTGGGCTAGGTTGAGAGTCGATGGCCCGATATCTCATCGTTGCTCACCAGACGGCCGACAGCGCCGAGCTTCGAGCGGCCTTGGGCGATCTCGTGCGCAGGGACCCGGAGGCGAAGTTCGCCCTGGTGGTCCCGGCTACTCCCGTCGAGCACCTGGCCGGATGGACCCACGGAGAATCCGAGGCTGTGGCCAGGGAAGCGGGGGAGCGGGCACGTCGCTTACTCGACTCGGACGGGATCCAACTGGAGGAGGTGACCGTGGGTGATCCCAACCCGGTCTATGCCGTGGCCGATGCCTTCAACCAGAACCGATGGGACGAGGTGATCGTCTCGACCCTGTCCACGGGCGCTTCCCGCTGGCTCAAGCTCGACGTTGTGAGCCGCATCGAGAGGGAGGTCGAGGTCCCGGTCGCTCACGTCCCCGCCGCCGACTAGCCACTCATCCCGTTTTCGCGCATCGAATGCGCGCTATAGCGCGCATTCGATGC
>CAZTXD010000009.1:0-22993 GCA_964617995.1 uncultured Acidimicrobiaceae bacterium | reverse complement strand
CCCCGCCCCCGCCCCCGACCCCCCCCCCAGCCGTGTGGCGCGAATCTATGGCGCCCTAGCCCGCTCATGCGCGCCGCCAAAACGGGATCAGCGGTCGAAGGCCGGACGGGCCCACAGCATGAGGGCCGCGCCGAGGGCCGCCAGGAGGGCGGCGCCCGCCCACGCGGACCGAAAGGAGAGAGCCTGGGCCGTCGCCCCGAACGCCAGTGGCCCTAGGGCGTTGCCGAACGCCAGCCCGGTGAGGCCAATGCCGGCGGCCGCTCCCGGCGTGGCCGGGGTGGCCCTGACCAGGGACAGGAAGAACAGCCCCGACCATCCCCATCCACCGGCGAACGCTCCCAGCGTGCCGACCACCAGAAGCGGTGTCGGGCCGACGGCAACCGTGGCCATCGATAGGGCGCCCGTTGCCAGCATCCCGGCGATGAAGCCGACCTGGGGTCCGCCGTTGCGGTCCGCCCTCATTCCGGTGTAGACCCGGGTGACGATCCCGCCGATGCTGCCTGCCGCCAGGAGCAGTCCGGCAGGCCCGGGTCGTAGCCCCATGGCCACCGCGCTCTCGGTGAGGAAGACCCCGATACCGGCCGAGGCCGCCGACCCGAGAGCCGCCGCCACGGCCACAGCCACCACCGCCCGCCGGGCGGGCGGGAGTGGCCACTCCGGATTCGGCCCCGGCAACCTCACCGGGCCCAGCTCCAGCCGGGGCAGGAAAGCAAGCAGACCCGCCAGGGGGATCACGCCGACCGCGAACGCCCATCTCCACCCCAGGGTGAGTGCCACGGCAGGAACGGCCAACCCGGCGAACAAGGTGGCGGTGGGTATCGCCGCCTCCTTCAGGCCGAAGGCCAGCCCGTGCCTGTCGGCCGGCATCGTCCTGGTGATGACGATGGCCAGCCCGGGATCGACGAAAGCGAACGAGGTGCCGGCCACTCCCAGGAAGACGGCGAGGGTTCCCCAGCTCGAACCGAGAAGGGAGATGCCCACCAGCGCCAGCGAGGCCAGGGCGGCTCCGGTGAGGACGGAGGCTCTCGCCCCCATTCGGTCGGACAGCCTGCCGCCGAGAGAGGCGCTGAGGCCCCCGACTACGAAGGTGAGGGTCACCGCAGCCCCCAGCTGGGTCTCGGTCAGTCCCAGATCGGATCGGATCTGGACGGCGAGGCCACCCACCAGGAACACGGGCAGGGCGGCCAGGGCGAGTCCGCAGGTGATCGCCGTGAGAGCCGATCCGGACACGGCGCTTGCCATGCTGGAAGTCCTATCGCCCGGCATGACGATCCGACGGCAACCGGACCGAGCCCTCGGAGTTCGGTCGGGTCACCAGGTCATCTCCGTGCAGCCGACATGGGTCTCGGGTTCGACCTGGAGGGTGGCATGGCCGATGGCGTAGCTCTCCTGGAGCAGCTGACGGGCCTCGTCGAGGACGTGATGAGGATCAACTCCTTCCGGCGTCATCAGGTGGACCGAGGCGACGTTCATGTCCGAGGTGAGCGTCCAGACGTGGAGATCGTGGACGTCGATCACCCCGCGGATGGCAGAGAGATCGTCGCGCAGCGCGCCGAGATCGACGTCGTCGGGAGCTGCCTGGACGAGGATACGGACCGCCTTGGTGCCGAGACGCCATGCCCTGGGCAGTATGAACACGGCGATGGCAGCTCCCACCAGCGGATCGGCGTAGAGCCATCCGGTGTAGCGGACCACCAGCGCCGCTGCGATCACCCCGACCGAGCCGACGAGATCGGCCAGGACCTCGAGATAGGCACCCTCTATGTTGATCGATTCCCGGGACCCGGACCGGAGCATCCTCCACCCGAAGATGTTCACGATGAGGCCGACGGTGGCGATGGCCAGCACCGGCCCCGTCATCATCGGAGCCGGCGCCTGCAAGCGCCGGACGGCTTCATAGAGCACGTAGCCGGCCACTCCGAACAGCACCACCGCGTTGGCGAGGGCGGCGAGGATCTCGACCCTGTACAACCCGTAGGTCCGCTGATCACCAGCGGAGCTGCGATCGGCCACCACGATGGCAGCCATGGCCATGCCGAGCCCCAGGGCGTCGGTGGCCATGTGCCCGCCGTCGGAGAGGAGGGCGAGTGAACCCGTCCACAGCCCGCCGACGATCTCGGCCACCATCACAGTGGTGACGAGGCCGAGGACGAGCGCCAGCCGGCGCCGGTGCCGGGATCCCGAGCGCTGTGCCGGGGCGGAGGAGGTCATCGTGACGTAGGGAGGGTGGGCGGTGCTTCCACCCCGCAGTGCCGCTGGTCGAGTGCCTCGAGCTCGGGAGCCTCCGCCAGTAGATCGGAGCGGATGTAGAGCCATGAGATCGCCCCGCCTACGAAGGACAAGGCTGCGGCGATGGCCATCGCCACACCGAAGCCGCGGGCGAAGGCGGTCGGATCGATGAAGTCGCCTCCTCCCAGTCCTGCCGCCACGGGCAGCGCTGCCACTGCCAGTAGCTGGGCCGTTCGGGCGACGGCATTGTTGACCCCCGAGGCAAGGCCCGCGTGCCGGTCGTCCACCGCGGCCAGGACTGTGGCTGTGACCGGCGTGACCGTGACGGTCAGTCCCATGCCGAACACGACCAATGCCGGCAGCACGCCGGTCACATAGGCTGCATCGGCCCCGATGGCCCCCATCATGAGCATGCCGGCGCCGAGGAGGAGCGGGCCGACGGTGAGCGGAACCCGCGGGCCGATGCGGGTGGCGAGCCGCCCGGCGGCAGGGGACCCCAGCAGAAGGAGAGCCATGATCGGCATGGTGGCTGCTCCTGCTCCCATCGCCGAATACCCCAGCACCGTCTGGAGGTGGACGACCAGGAGGAAGAAGACTCCCCCGAGGGCGGCGAAGACGACCAGCGTGATGGCGTTGGCGGCCGTGAACTGGCGGGACGAGAACACCCCGAAGGGCAGCATCGGATGGGAGATGGAGCGCTCCCGGACGATGAACGCCGCCGTCGCTCCTGCTCCGGCGACAATCGCCGTCAACGCGATCGGGGTCCAGCCCCGATCGGGGACGGCGATGATCGCGTAGCTGATGCCGCCCAGGGCTACAACGGCGAGCACCGCACCGAGGACGTCGAGTGGGCCGTCGTCCGGCTCACGGGATTCGGGAACGTGGCTGCGGGCCGTCCAGATGGCAGCCACCGCCAGCGGCACCGGGAGCGCGAAGATCCACCGCCAGCCGAGAGAGTCGACGAGGGCTCCGCCCACGAGCGGTCCGATGGCGGCGGCGATGCCGGTCAGGCCCGCCCATGCGCCGATGGCGGTCGGTCGGTCGTCGGGGCGGTAGCAGGACTGGATGATGGCGAGGCTCCCGGGTGTCAGCAGGGCGGCTCCCACCCCCTGGAGGATACGAGCGGCGACGAGCCAGGAGACGGAGGGGGCGAGGGCACATCCCAGGGAAGCCATCGCGAACCAGCCGACACCGAGCATGTAGATGCGGCGGCGTCCGTACCGGTCGCCGAGGGATCCACCGACCAGGATCAGAGCCGCCAGGGTGAGCATGTATCCGTTGAGGATCCATTGGAGGGCCGCCACCCCCGCTCCGAGCTCGGCCTCGAGGGAAGGGAGCGCCACCGAGACGTCGGTGCTGTTGAGCATGACCACGCCGGTTCCCATCACGGTCGTCGCCAGGACCCAGCGTCCCTGCGTCGATTTGAGCTCCAGAAGGCCCGAGGGCGTCGTCATCGGCTCAGACTAGAGCCGCCTCACAGCCGTCCGGGACGGGTCCGCGTGCTGAAGAGGCTCCCGGAGCTTCGGCCGCTCATGTCCCCGATCGGGATCCTCAGGATCAGGTCGGGTTCGGCCAGGCGGTCACCGGGGTTGAGCGGCGAGCCCATGATGGAGCGGTACTTTTCGAGGAGGGCCATGACGACCTGCTCCGACAGACCATCGTCGTCCACCTCCTCGGCGTCTCCCCACACGATGACCGACCGCCAGACGCCCGTCTCGTGGTCGAGGTCTGATATCTCCAGGCAGATCCTCGGATTGGCGGCGATCGCCTCCGTGCGGCGACCCGGCGTCGTCCGGATGTAGATGGCGTCGTCGATCATCACATACGAGATCGGCGACACGTAGGGCTCCCCATCGGAGACGACTCCGATATGTGCCACCATCGTCTCGGTCAGCAGCCGAAAGCTCTCCCGGGGTGTGAGCTCATCCATGGGCTGACAGTAACGCCCCCGGGCCGGCGACGTGGGGGCTACCACTCCTCGGGGTCAGCGGCCTGCTCTCCTTCGAGGCGGGCGACGTAGGCGGCGGCCTCGCTGCGGTTGCTCATCCCCATCTTCGACAGCACCGTCGACACGTAGTTCTTCACGGTCTTCTCCGCCAGGAACATCTGCTCGGATATCTGGCGGTTGGTCAGACCGTCGGCGATGTGCCCGACGATGATCCGCTCCTGGTCGGTCAGCCGGGCGAGCTTGGGGTCGTCCCGGGCGCCGTGACGGAGGCGGTCGAAGAGGCGCTCCACCATGGTCGGGTCGAGGAGGGACTCGCCCCGGGCCACCTTGCGGATATCTTCGATAAGGTCGTCGCCCTTGACACGCTTGAGGACGTAGCCCGATGCGCCCGCCATGATCGACGCCATCAGAGCCTCCTCGTCGGCGTAGGACGTGAGCATCAGCACCTTGATGTCGGGGAATGCCGCCAGGATGTCACGGCATGCCTCGATTCCCGACTGCTCCGGCATGCGCACGTCCATCACGACGACGTCCGGTTCGTCCATCCCCGCCCTGCGCAGCGCCTCATCGGCGGACCCTGCTTCCCCGACGACGTCGATGTCTTCGTGGCTGCTCAGCATGGCGGCGAGACCGCGACGCACGACCTCGTGATCGTCTACCAGGAGCACTCGTGTCATCGCACCCTGAGAGTAGTGGGCACCTGCGGTAGCCTCCACGTCGATGTCAGGGCAGATCCCCGTCGACCGTTTCAAGGCGCTCACCGAGGCGGCGGCGGATGTGGTGGGCATTGCCCAGCTCGAGAACCTCCTCGGCCGTCTCGTCGAGACGGCGCGTGACACCACCGGAGCCCAGTACGCCGCCCTGGGGGTGATCGGCGAGCACGGCACTTTGATCGAGTTCGTCCACCGCGGGATCGAAGACGAGGTCGTGAGGATGATCGGACACCTCCCCGAGGGGAGGGGTGTGCTGGGAACTCTCATCCGTCACCGGGCCACCATCCGTCTGGAGAGGATCTCAGACCATCCCGACTCGGTCGGCTTCCCCGAGCATCACCCTCCCATGGAGACATTCCTCGGCGTTCCGGTCGGCACCAGCGAGGACGCCTTCGGCAACCTCTACCTGACCGAGAAGGACGAGGGGTTCACCGAAGAGGACGAGGTGGTGGTGGGTGCTCTGGCCGCGATCGCCGGGGCGGCCGTGGCCACTACCCGGCTCCGGTCCCGTCTGGCCCGTCTGGCGGTGATCGAGGACCGGGAAAGGATCGGGAGAGATCTGCACGACTCGATCATCCAGGACCTGTTCGCCACGGGCCTCGAGCTGCAGGGCCTCGCCCTCACGACCGACGATGATGACGCGGCGGCTTCCCTCGACTCGGCGGTCGACCGGATCGACGGCACCATCGAGGCTCTGCGTCGCATCGTCTCGGATTTGGGCAGGCGGGGCCAGAGATCCCGTTTCGAGGAGGAGCTGGTGGCCCTCACCTCCCAGCTCGCCAACGCTTACCAGGTGGCCGTGTTCGTCTCGGTGAAGCCTTCCGAGCTGGAGCTCGCACCGGAGCTGGCGGCGGAGGTGATGCCCCTGGTGGGCGAGGCGGTATCCAATGCCCTGCGTCACTCCGGTACCGGGGTGGTGGACGTCAGCGCCGAGATGCTGGCCGACCGCCTCGTTCTCTCAGTGGTCGATCAGGGAAAGGGATTCAGCCCGGCATCGGTGAAGCGGGGGATGGGTCTGGAGAACCTGGAGGCGAGGGCGTCGAGGCTGGGGGGGAATGTCTCGTTACGCTCGGTGCTCGGTGCCGGCACGGTGGTGGAGGTCTCCCTCCCCCTCGAATGAGTCGGTGTCTTTCGACTCCAGCCAGCTCCCGATGCGCTCCACCCAGTCGGCGACGGTGGCCCGGGCGAGCGGGGCGAGGACCATCCGGTCGACCAGGGTGCCCAACGGCCCCAGTGGCGGGCGATATGTCGCCTGGATGCGGAGGGTCGAAGTAGAGGTGCCGGCCGGTTCCACGATGAGCTCGCCCTCCAGGCTGGGAAAGAGTATCTCGGCTCCGGTCGCCCTCCATCTCAGCGGAATGACGACACCACGGCGTGACATAGACGGCGGGTCGAGGGTGATGGCGATCTCTTTGGCCAGGATGCCTCCGGGGCCGACGCGGCTTCTCAGCTGCTCGCCCCGGCGGTAGGCAGCCGCGCCCATCCCCTCCATCTCGGTGGAGTTGGATATCAACAGCGCGGCCGCCCTGCCCTCGGGCAGGGACACCTCGATCGAGAAGTCGACGAACACAGCGGTTTACTCCGATCGCGGGGAGGTGGACACTCGATCACATGTTGCCAGCGGGAGGGGAGATCGAACAGGGGACTTGGTCCCGGCCCCTGGGGGACCATCTCCCCTGGAATCGCCGGGTGGTCGACGGGCATCGTGTGGGGACGACCCCTTCCTCATTAGGAGATGCGATGGCAACCCCCGAGACCAGTTCCAAGACGTTCGACCGTTTCCTCCTCGTCCTGGCGGTGTTCGGCGTTCTGACGGTGGGGCTGGCACTTGTGGCGGCTGTTCGTGCTCCGGTCGGAGCCGGTGAAGGAGCCGCTTCCGTCGGCCCGGAGACGATTCACGCCACGATCGAACTGAGCGAGTTCGCCATCCGGGGCGACCTGGCCATGGCCGAGGGCGATCTCACCATCGACATCGTCAATGTCGGCAGCCAGGTCCACAATCTGGCATTCGAGGACGGCTCCGTGTCGGCCGACCTGGCGGGAGGAGAGTCGGCCACCTTCCGGGTGGGCGAGCTGGAAGGGGGAACCTACACCGTGTTCTGCAACATCCCGGGGCACCGGGAAGCGGGGATGGAGGCCGAGTTCATCGTGGGTGGAGAAGCCGACCACGTCGCCGGAGGTCACGATGATCTGACTCCCGCGCAGCTGGACCAGATGATGATCGACTCGATGCTGGCGTTTCCGGCCGAAACGGAGGGCCGTGGGAACCAGCCGCTGGAGCCTACCGAGGTGCGCAGCGACGGAACAAAGGTCTTCGATCTCACCGCTTCCATCATCGACTGGGAGGTGGCTCCGGGTCGGTTCGTCGAGGGCTGGGCCTACAACGGACAGATACCCGGGCCCTGGATCAGGCTCGATGTGGGTGATCGGGTGGAGATGAACGTGACAAACGAGACACCGCTCGGCACAGACGTGCACTGGCACGGGATCTCGACTCCGAACGTCATGGACGGGGTATCCCCCTATACCCAGGACCCGATCGAGTCGGGAGAGACGTTCACCTACTCCTTCGTCGCCGAGAAGCCGGCCATCGGGATGTATCACGCCCATCTGCACAGCCAGATCAGCGTTCTGAACGGGATGTTCGCTCCGTTCCAGATCGGGCAGACCCCGATTCCCCGCGGCAGGACCGTGTCGGGAATAGAGATCCCCGAGGATCTCGAGGTCGCCCAGGAGATACCGATGGTGCTCAACGATGCCGGGACCATCGGCCTCACGCTCAACGGCAAGTCCTTCCCGGCCACCGAGCCGTACGTGGCCACCGAAGGCGACTGGCTGGTCTACCACTACTACAACGAGGGGCTGGCGGCCCACCCGATGCACCAGCATCAGTTTCCCCAGCTCGTGTTCGCCAAGGACGGCATTCCCCTCGATGAGCCCTACTGGGCGGACACCGTCAATGTGGCTCCCGGGGAGCGGTACTCGGTTCTGGTCCATCCCGACAGAGCGGGGACGTGGGTGTGGCACTGCCACATCCTGACCCACGTCGAACGGGAGGAGGGCATGTTCGGGATGGTGACGGCCCTCATCGTCCAGGACGCCTAGACCGGTTCCCGTTTGCCGGCGTCCAGAGAAGGCCCCGTCAGGTGGTGACGATCGGGTCCAGCATGACGTCGGGCAGGTCACGCTGAGCCGCCTCCAGGTGATATTGACCCGTGAACAGGGCGAGCTGGGTGCCGTCGGCCCGGCTGACGACCTCGACGTTCCTCCTACCGCGTAGCTTCCCGGCCCCGTGGCGGTCGGTGCGACGGGCCAGCACGTATGGTGTCGGTGTCAGCTCGATGGTGGCGCCGAACTCGTTCTCGAGCCGATGGACGGCCACGTCGTACTGCATCGGCCCCACGGCTGCCAGGATCGGCTCCTGCTCGCCCCGGTCGGGGTGGCGCAGCACCTGGATCACCCCTTCCTCGTCGAGCTGGGTGATTCCCCGTCGGAACTGCTTGTAGCGGGCGGTGTCCATGTTCCTCCCGACCCGGAAGTGCTCGGGGGCGAAAGTCGGGATAGGAGGGTAGTGGAAGGCCGGCCCGGTGGTGACGGTGTCGCCGATGTGCAGGTCGCCGGCGTTGACGAGCCCGATGACGTCCCCGGGGTAGGCGACGTCCACCGTGTCCCGGTCACGTCCGAAGACCTGATGGGCGTACTTGGTCGAGAAGCTGCGTTGGGTGCGTGCGTTGGCGATCTGCATTCCCCTCTCGAAGCGTCCCGTGGCCACCCGAACATAGGCGATGCGGTCCCGGTGCCGGGGGTCGAGATTCGCCTGGATCTTGAACACGAATCCCGAGAACGGCTCCGCCAGGCTGTGGGGCGTTCCGTCCCGGTCCGGCAAGGCACCGGGAGAGGGGCTCATGTCGATGAGAGAGTCGAGCAGGAGGCGGACCCCGAAGTTCCACAGTGCCGACCCGAAGAACATGGGGGTGGTCTCACCGGCCAGGAACCGCTTCTGATCGTGGTCTGCGCCCACGGCGTCGAGCAGCTCCAGCTCGCCCTCCACGGACGCGCCGAGCTCGCCCAGTGTGGTGAGAGACGGGAGGTGGCCGCCCTCCTCCTCGCTGCGCGTCGCCCCGTGGCTGGTCCGTTCGTAGCGCCACACCGTGTCGTCCCGGCGGTCGACGACCCCCACGAAGTCGGGTCCCAGGCCCAGCGGCCATGTGACGGGCGTGACGGAGAGGCCGAGGCGGCTCTCGATGTCGTCGATGAGCTCCAGTCCGCTCAGGGCGGGCCGGTCGCACTTGTTGACGAAGGTCAGGAGAGGGATGCCCCGACTGCGGGCCACCTCGAACAGCTTCAGCGTCTGCGGTTCGATGCCTTTGGCGGCGTCGAGCACGATGACGGCGGCGTCGACCGCCGACAGCACCCGGTAGGTGTCCTCGGAGAAGTCCCGGTGGCCGGGTGTGTCCAGCAGGTTGAGGACGTGGTCCCTGTACTCGAATTGGAGAACTGTGGACGTGATGGAGATCCCCCGCCGACGCTCCAGCTCCATCCAGTCGGAGGTGACGTCCCGCTGCCGTCCGGCGCGCGCCTTCACGGCCCCCGCCTCTTCGATGGCGCCTCCGTACAGGAGGAGCTTCTCGGTGAGGGTGGTCTTTCCGGCGTCGGGATGGGAGATGATGGCGAAGGTGCGTCTGCGGGCAGCCTGGGAGACGACCCCGCCCGGGGCATGCTCGGTCAAGGGATCCTCGAGGGGAGGGGTAGGCGGACCCCCGCATTTTAAAGGAGGGCTCGCGTTTCGGCTAACCTGGGTCGGACCGGCGCCCCCGTGCGTCGGTCTCGGGTCCGATGGGCTCCTCGTAAGAGGTCACGGGTCCGAATTTTTCGGTGCCACAGTGCACCACAATCGACCGAGGAGCACACATCAACATCTACGTGGGCAATCTGCCCTTCACCTACGACTCAGCCTCGCTCGAGTCGCTGTTCAGCTCATATGGCGTCGTCCAGTCGGCGGCCGTGATCTCCGACCGCGACACTGGACGATCGCGGGGGTTCGGATTCGTCGAAATGGCCGATGACGATGCCCGCAAGGCTATCGAGGAACTGAACGGAAAGGACGTCGACGGTCGCCGTCTGACCGTCAACGAGGCGCGGCCCCGGACCGGCGGCGGCGGACAGCGCGGCGGAGGCGGAGGTCGCTTTGGTGGGGAAGGCCGTCGCTGACGGTCCACACCACCTCTACACTCTCTGAACCCATAGCGGAGGGCCCGGTCTCCTTCTCCGACCTGGAGATGCCCGCCGACGTCGTGGAGGTGCTCTCGCGAGAGGGGATCTCACATCCGACGCCGATCCAGAGGCTGTCGATCCCCGATGCATTGGCAGGCCGTGACGTCTGCGGTCGGGCGGAGACGGGCTCCGGCAAGACGTTGGCGTTCGGCTTGCCGCTCGTGGTCGAGCTGGGTGCCGGCGATCGTTCCGGTCCCGAGCCACGCGCTCTGATCCTCGTTCCGACCAGGGAGCTGGCCGCCCAGGTCACCGAGGCGATCGCGCCGGTGGCGTCCATTCGCAGTCTGCGGCTGGCGGCTGTCTACGGCGGCGTGCCCTTGAGGCAGCAGATCCCGGTCGTCAGGAAGGGCAGCGACATCCTCATCGCCACACCCGGCCGTCTCCTGGATCTCATCGGCCGCCGGGTCGTCGACCTCGCCCATGTCAGCTCGGTCGTCATCGACGAGGCCGACCAGATGGCCGACATGGGATTCCTCCCGCAGGTGCGCGACGTCCTCGGCTACATACCACGGGGTCATCAGACGATGCTGTTCTCGGCCACCCTCGACGGGCAGGTGGCCACACTGGTGCGTGATTACATGACGGATCCGGCGGTCCACACCGTCGACACGGGAAACGGCGAGATCGCCGACGCGCAAGAGCATCGCTTCATCGCCGTCCATCACATGGACAAGGCGAAGGTGGCGGCAACGATCATCGGTAACGCCGGTCGCAGCCTCGTGTTCGTGCGCACGCGACGCAACGCCGACAGGGTGGCTTCCATCCTCGCCGCCGAGGGAGTCGAGGTGACCAAGACCCACGGCGACCTCCGCCAGGAGGAGCGGGAGCGAAACCTGGCCCGATTCGTCTCCGGGAGGGTGCAGGCCCTGGTCGCCACCAACGTGGCGGCTCGCGGGTTGCACATAGACGACATCGACGTGGTGATCCACTACGACCCGCCCGACGATCTGAAGACCTTCGTGCATCGTTCCGGGCGGACGGCTCGAGCCGGGGAGGAGGGTCTGGTCGTGACTCTGGTGGAGTGGGATCAGATCCTGGAGGTCGAGCGACTGCAGGCGTCGGCCGGGCTCAACACCGAGATCGTGAAGATGTTCTCGAATGATCCCCGACTGAGAGATCTCACCATTTTCCAGCCCGAGACCGTCGAGTTCCGCAAGAAGACCGTGGCCGACTTCTCCCGGCGGGTCCGACGACGCCGCTAGCCGCTAAGGCTTGACGACCAGCTTTCCGATGGCCCCCCGGGCACCGATCAGGCGGAGGGCATCGGTGGCTTCCTGCAGCGAGAACACCCCCGAAACCACAGGGCTGACGCGGCCTTCGGTCCACCACCCGGCGAGGGTGGCGAAGTTGGCCCGGTTCACCTCCGGTTCGGTGAGGCTGAAACGGCCCCAGAACACACCAACCAGGCTCGAGCCCTTGAGGAGGGGCAGATTGGCGGGCACGGAGGGGATATCACCGGAAGCGAAGCCGATCACCAGGTGGCGTCCTCCCCAGGCGGTGGAACGGAAGGCGGCCTCGGTCGTCTCACCCCCGACAGGGTCGTAGACCACGTCCACCCCACCGGGTCTGATCCGCTTCAACTCGGTGCGTAGATCCTGGCGGTCGTAGCGGATCACTTCGGCGGCGCCGTTGTCGCGTACTGCGGTCTCCTTCTGATCCGACGAGACGGCCGCGACCACACGTGCACCGAGAGTCGACCCGATCTGCACCGCAGCCATCCCCACCCCGCCGGCGGCGCCCAGGACGAGCAGCGTCTCTCCCGAGCGCAGTCGGGCTCTGTCGACCAGGGCGTGATAGCTGGTGCCGTAGGCGATGGGGAGGGCAGCCGCGGTTTCCGCTTCCATTCCGTTCGGGGTGGGGAACACAGCGGCTCCCGGAGCGACTACTTGCTCGGCGAGCCCGCCATGGGACACATAGGCATGCACCCGGTCGCCCACCGTCACTCCGGGGACGTCGCTCGCCACCTCCGTTGCCGTGCCGGCCACCTCCATGCCCGGAGCGAAGGGGAGAGGGGGTTGGGACTGGTACGAGCCCTGGGTCATGAGCAGATCCGGGTAGTTGAGGCCGGTGGCGTCGACGGCTATCCGCACGGTCCCGGGTTCGAGCTCGGGCTCGGGCAGATCACCCAGGGCGAGAGAGTCGACGCCTTCCAGGCGGGAGCAGACCAGTGCTCGCATCAGAGGGAACCTAGCGGGCGCAGCGACGTCCGGTCGGCCGCCAGGGACGACACGTCGACACCGGCACCTGTCAGCGCCGGGCTGAGGTCGTCGCCACGGATCAGGGCGGCCGCCAGCTCCCCCGCCGCCGGCGCCGTCTGGATGCCGGTCCCGCCCTGTCCCACCAGCCAGAAGAAGGTGGGCTCGCCGGGATCGGGCCCGATCACCATCGCCCGGTCGGATGTGAAGGTTCGCAGGCCGGCCCACTCCGAACGGACGGAGCGGATCCCCAACGTGGTGGCCTCGTTGATGCGGTCGATGGCCAGGGCGACGTCGACGGGGTCGGGTCGGGCATCGGTCGGTGGGCTGGGGGTCTCGTCGGCGGGGGAGCAGAGCAACTGGACTCCGTCCGGTTTGAAATAGAAGTCGTGGTCGGCGTCGACGACCATCGGCCAGCCCGCATAAGCGGCGTCGCCGGCGACCATGAAGGCGGTCCGCCGGAGCGGCTGGAGACCCACCGGGGGAATGCCGGCCAGGGCGGCCACCTCGTCACCCCAGGCCCCGGCGGCGTTGACGACCGCCGTGGCCTCGATGACCTGGCCGCCGGCTTCCACCTCCCAGCGGCCGCCCCCACGGGTGAGGGACGTGACGGGCGCCGAGGAGATGACGAACCCACCCCGCCGGCGAACTCCCCGCAGGAATGCCTGGTGGATGCCGGCGACATCCAGGTCGAGCGGGTCGGGCTCCCACACACCCCCGGCGAGGCGCTCGGCCCTGATCACGGGCACGCGTTCGGCCACCTCTCCGGGGTCGAGTTCGATTATCCGGGAGCCGGTGGCCCGCCCGTCGGAGGCTATCGCCGCCAGGGTGTCGGCTTGGTCAGGACGTCCTATCCACAGCGCGCCCCTATCCGACATGAGGGGGCCGTCGACGAGATCGGCGGGAGGATCCTCGAAGAAGGCACGGCTGGCGAGGGTCAGAGGCCGGATCGCCGGAGCCCCGTAGTTCTCGAAGAAGAGAGCCGCCGAGCGCCCGGTGCTGTGCTGAGCGAGATGAGGTTCTGCTTCCACCACCACCACCTGGTGGGTGTCGGCGATGTGGTAGGCAGCCGAGACACCGGCTATCCCGCCCCCGACGACCACGACCTGGTCGGTCACGTGGGAGGAACCGCCATCGCCGCGACCGTGGCGACGTCCTCGGTGACGGGCTGGGTTCCGAACAGTCCTCCGTGATCTCCCGCCACACGGGCGGCGAGGAACATCTCGGCGACGGCCGGGTCGGCCCGCTCCAACAGCAACGCCGCCTGGGTGGCTACCGCCAGACGTTCGGTGATGCGACGCGCCTGCGCCTCGGCGTCATCGGGTTGGCTGAGGAGCTGCCACGTGGCGGTGAGGTGAGCGTCGAAGCGCCGGTCCTTACCTTTCACCGTCTCCAGTTCCGACCGGAGCGCTTCGAGTGCGGCGGGTTCCTTGGCGGCCACCCGTATCACGTCGAGGGCGATGACGTTCCCGGAGCCTTCCCAGATGGCGTTGAGGGGCGACTCGCGGAATATCCGGGGAAGCAGCGACTCCTCGACGTAGCCGTTGCCTCCCAGGCATTCCATCGCCTCTCGCACCACAGGGGTGCAGCGTTTCGTGACCCAGTACTTGGCGACCGGGGTGAGGATCCGCTTGACGGCGGCCTCCGTCTCGTCGTTCCCGGCGCGGTCGAAGGCTCCGGCCAGGCGGGTCATCAGCACCGACGCGGCCTGGGTCTCGACCTCGAGGTCGGCGATGACCATCTGCATGGCGGGCTTGTCGATGAGGAGGGAACCGAACGCCGAGCGATGAGAGACATGGTGGGCTGCCTGCATCACGGCCTGGCGCATCAGCCCGGCCGAGCCCGACACGCAGTCGAGTCGGGTGCCGTTGACCATCTCGATGATGGTGGATATGCCCCGGCCTTCCTCGCCGACGAGGAGGGCCAGGGCCCCCTCGAACTCGAGCTCGGCAGAGGCGTTGGAGCGGTTGCCCAGCTTGTCCTTGAGGCGCTGGATGGTCAGCGAGTTGATAGTGCCGTCGTCGAGGATGCGAGGGAGGAAGAAGCAACTCAGGCCGGCGGGGGCCTGGGCCAGAATGAGGAAGGCGTCGCACATGGGGGCGGAGGTGAACCATTTGTGGCCGGTGACCCGGAACCAGTCTCCGGCATCGGGTCGGGCGACGGTGGTGTTGGCGCGGACGTCGGACCCGCCCTGCTTCTCGGTCATGCCCATGCCCATCAGGGCTCCGTCCTTGTCGCCGGCAGGGAGGAAGCGGGGGTCGTAGACGCTGGAGGTGAGCCGTGGCTCCCATTCCTTGGCCAGATCGGCGGCGTGACGCAGCGCCGGCACCACCGCGGCCGTCATCGAGATGGGGCAGCCGTGACCGGTTTCCACTCCCGCCATCATCATCATCTGGGCGGAGCGGGCGACGAACCCTCCTTCCAGGCTCACCCACGGCAGCGAGTGGACCCGATGAGAAATGGACAGCTCCATCAAGGCGTGCCAGGAGGGATGGAACTCGACCTGGTCGACCCGGTTTCCGTAGCGGTCGTGGGTGATCAGCTCCGGGTGGTAGCGGTTGGCGTCACGACCCCACCGGTAGGCGCGGGCGGAGCCGATGTTGCGTCCGTAGCCTCGCAGCAGCTCGTCGTGGACCGACCCACCCTCCAGGTCGACGAAGCGTGAGAGCACCGGGTCGGACGTGTACAGGTTCAGCTCCTCGAGTGGGGGAGGCTGGTTGGTCACGCTGTGCGTCTCCATGAGAACAGGGTAGGTTCCCTGGCGTGGCACCGATCGAGCCTCTGTCGAGCCGCTTCCGCTTTCCTCCGGTCGATACCTGGGGCGAGGACGACCTGATCGGCACCGGGGCCGATCTGGCCCCGGGAACGATCCTGGCTGCCTACCGCCGCGGCCTCTTCCCGATGCCGCTCGACGACGGTTCGCTGGGCTGGTGGTCGCCTGTGGACAGGGCCATCCTGCCGTTTTCGAGTCTTCGGATCAGCCGGTCCCTGAGCCGTTCGTGCCGGCGCTTCGCCGTATCGGTGGATGCCGACGCCACCGGCGTCGTGGAGGCTTGCGCCGATCCGAGCCGACCCCACGGCTGGATTACCCCCGACATGAAGGAGGCCTACCTCGAGTTGCATCGCCTGGGGTGGATGCACTCGTTCGAGGTGTGGGACGCCGATGGGAAGCTGGTGGGCGGGCTCTACGGTCTCGGCATCGGGGGCCTGTTCTGCGGCGAGTCGATGTTTCATCGGGTCTCGGACGCTTCCAAGGTGGCCCTGGTTCATCTCGTGGCCCTCCTGTCGGAGCGGGGCGGTGTGATGCTCGATGTGCAGTGGCTCACTCCTCACCTCCAGTCGCTGGGTGCGCAGGTGATCGGACGCCAGGAATACCTGGCTCGTCTTCCCACGGCGCTGGAGGCGCCCGACCCGTTCGACGGACTGGATGAACTAACGATGTCCCCCTGGTGACCCCATTAGGATGCACCCCGCCGTGGAGGGTTCCCCATAGCCCGTGTCCTAGCTGGAGTCGACCTGTCGGCGATGGGTCGTCGGGTCGCCGATCGTGCTCGGATCGTGGCGGAGTCCTCCGGGCTGTCCCTCGACATCGTCCACGTCCTCGAGTCTCTCTCGGAGGCGATGATCCCCGAATCGCTGGCGAAGCTGGTGGACCGCCATCGACGGGAGACATCGGAGCGAACCGCCGCCTGGGTGCGGGACCGGACCGATGCGCCGGTGGAGCTGCAGGTCCTCCGGGGCTCGCCGAGCTGGGATTTGGTGCGGCTGTCCAAGCAAGCCGACCTGACGGTGGTGGGCAGCTCCTCGGTCGACTCGACCAGGGTGGGCCCGGTGGCGACATCGGTGGCACGGATGGCGTCCAGCGACGTCCTGCTTGTCCGGCGTCAACCCAGGGTGCCCTACCGCAAGGTAGTGGCCGCCGTGGACTTCTCGGAGGCGTCCAAGGCGGCCGTCGGCGCCGTGCTGCGGCGATTCCCCGAGGCAGAAGTAACCGCCATGTTCGCCCTCCCGACTCGATTCGACCCGCTCCTGTCGGAGGCGGGCCTCTTCAACGAGGAGATCTCGGCTTCCCGCTCGCAGCGAATGGAAGAGGCGAGTCTGCGGATGGAGGAGTTCGTCGAGAACTGGCCCGGAAGGGTCCGTTCCCTCGTGGTCGACGGGCCGCCTCAGGAGACGATCGACGAGATGGTCCGGCGTCGGGGCGCCGACCTGGTGTCGGTGGCCAGCCGGGGTGCAGGAGCTACGCGCATGGTCCTGTTGGGGACCGTGGCCGAGGCGGTGACGACCGAGGCGCCGTGTGATGTCTTCGTCGCCCGGGTGCCTTCACAGTTCCGTCGTCCCTGAGGCGTACAATCACCTCCGGGGCCCGTAGCTCAATCCGGTCAGAGCAGCGGACTCATAATCCGTTGGTTGCAGGTTCAAGTCCTGCCGGGCCCACAAACGACCTACCGGGGGAGACGACCAGAAAGCACCTGTGACCAGGGATTTTGGGCCAAGAGCTGTTCTTTCGCCATTACTCCACATTCTTGCGTCGGTGTGCTACATTTCTCCTGTGTTGTGAAACAGGACTGAAACAAGCCGGAGCAACGAACGCATCAGATGGGCTCAATCAACCGAATCAACCGGCCCCGGCCGTGGCTGGTCAGGTACCGAGGACCCGACGGCCGGCAACACTCCAAGACATTTCGCCGCAAGGTGGACGCAGAACGTTGGCTGCGCAACGAGGAGGCGAGGCTCGATCGCGGGGAATGGGTGGACCCGTCAGCGGGGACGGTGCCTTACAGCGAGTGGGCCGAGACCTGGCTTGCAAGCCTTCATGGCATCGGACCCAAGACCCGAGCTGGCTACGAGTCGCTTCTACGGTCCCGCATCCTCCCAACCTTCGGCGGAGTGGAGCTGCGCCGAATCTCAACGGCGGGGATCCGGGTTTGGGTGGCGGCAATGGCAGATGCAGGCCTGAGTCCGGCCCGGATACGTCAGGCGCTCCAGGTGCTGCGCGCCTCCCTGGACGTGGCAGTCGAGGATGGGCTCATCGTCCGCAATCCGGCGGCCAAGGTGAAGACGCCACGGGTGGAGAAACGCCGGCAGCGGTTCCTCACGGCCTTTGAGCTGGGCCGTCTCGCCGACGAGTCCGGTGATTATGCGCCCCTCGTCTGGTTCCTTGGCTGGTCGGGTCTCCGATGGGGCGAAACAGTGGCGCTGCGGGTAGGCCGGGTTAACCCGAAGCGGCGCAGGGTGCGGGTCGAGGAGTCGGGGACCGAGATCGGCGGGCGGCTGGCGTTCGGGTCGACCAAGACACATGAGACGAGGACGGTGATCGTTCCCCGATTTGTCATGACACGGCTAGCGCCGTTGCTGGAAGGCAAGGACTCCGATGATCTTGTGTTCACCGCTCCCGGAGGCGGGCCGCTCCGCCACTCCAACTTCACCCGACGGGTATGGAAGCCGGCTGTTGCCGCCGCTGGGGTGCCTAAGGATCTGGTGGTCCACGACCTACGGGACACAGCGGCGTCGTTGGCGATCTCGGCGGGAGCATCGATCAAAGCCGTCCAACGGATGCTCGGCCACGCGTCGGCGGCCATGACCCTGGACACCTACGGCAGTCTCTTCGAGGAAGACCTGGAGGCGTTGGCTGATCGTCTCGAAGCCCGCTATGGATGACTCACGGACTACGAGCCTCGCATAAATGGTGCTGTCAAGCTATCCTGACAAACCACGAAGATGATCGACGTTGACTCTCTTCCAGCCGAACCGCTCCAGGCATTGCGGGAGCTGTCCCTTGCACGCACCGAGCTCGAGGCGCTTCTGCGTGAGCGTGTGGCGGAGGCGCGGCGTCAGGGCGCGACGTGGGAGGAGATCGGTGAGAGCCTGGAGATGTCTCGGCAGGCGGCGTGGGAGTACTACACCCGTGATGCCCGTCGAGTCCTGGACAGAGCGGTGGCTAGCGGGCAGGAGCTGAGCGAGGAGGAGGCCCTTCGGCTGGCCACGGAGGAAGTCGCTGAGGTTCGGCGTAGCAGGCGGCGTGGCCGGTCCTGAGCAGAGCCGGTGCGTGCGGTTCTCGACTCCAATGTGCTGATCTCGGTTGCCATCACGCGGGGTGCAACGCATCGCATAGTGCAGGCGTGGCTGGAGAGGGGAGGCCTTCGATCTAATCATCTGCCAGTCGCTTCTTGAGGAGGTGGCGACGGTGGTAGTCTCGCTGCTCAGTGGGGGCGTTAGGAGCGCTAGGCGTCCTGCGGCGGGTCTGAGAATGAGGAGCCCGAAGCGAGGATGTCAAGGTGAGCAGGTCACCAACGCCAACCGCCGAGGATGCCGGTAGGCTCTCTCCGTCGTCATCCACCGGACGTTCTCGGTCTTTGGCCGGGTCGCGCGGCGACCTGGAGCTGGGCGGACGGAAAAGGCGGAGTGCTTCCGTCCAACTTCGGGATTGTGTGAAGCCAGGTGGTGGGATCGACGTCAAGCCGCAAACATTACGCCTTGTCGCTTTGCGTCGACTCATGGGCACCGTTGGTCTAGTCGTCCTCGTGGCCGCATGTGTACCAGGCCGCCCTGATCGCCTTGTGGAAGCGGATGCGGTTGGCGTAGTCAAGGCAGTGGGGAGTTCGATCGACTCGGTGAGGACCGTCGAGTTCGAGGATGGTCACACCATTTCGGTTCCGGAGAAGTCCGCGTTGGCATTGAATGGCGCCGGGTACAACCAAGGGGACCTGCTCCTCTTCGGCGAGGATTACGGGAGAAGTTGGTACGCCCGGCTTGGCCCCGACCAGCTGTATGGCGTCGACGGCTGCTATTGGATTACAGGAGTGGCGTATGACGAACCCGGTGCGGTGATCGTTCTTTCCAACGAGTGGAGGGGTGTGGGTCTACGGCTCCCCAAGGCGCCCGACTCGGTGGTACCACCGGACCTCGTGAATTCGGAAGGTCGTTATGGGGGAGGCGAGTACCCAACCGGAGGATTCTGCGTAGACAGTACTGGAACGGTTTTCGGTTTCGGAGGAGAGTAGAGGAGCGATCATGATCAATCGGACCGTTGGAAGTTTCGTACCAGCTGCTGTCGTGCTCAGTGTTGTTGTCCCGGCTGGCGCTGTTGATGAGCTGGATCCCGGTTGGTAACCCTGTTGATGCTTCCGAGTCGTCCTCGTCGTCGGTGTCGGCGCAGCAGGTGCATACGACTTTTCAGCCGGGGGTTCTTATCGAACGGGACCGGGTGAGACGCTGGATCAGCGTCGAGGATGCTCGGCTTTACGTGGACCGGCTAAGCACGGCAGCCGACGTTCGCGACTGTCCGTCCCCAGGACCGCAATTGACTCGTGATCCCGATGACGACTTCATCATCTACCTCGCCCGCGAGAACAACGCCGACATGATCGTGTCAGGCGACAGCGATCTCCTGGACTGGCCGGAACAGCGCCCGCCTGTGGTAGCGCCAGGGAAGTTCAAACGGATCTTGGGCCAGAAGTGACTACCAGCCCCTGAGGCGCGGCCGACACATCGGTCAGGCCTCCAGCTGGGCGATCGCCACGCGGGTTGTCATGAGCATCTTCTCGGTTCTGTCGCGTTCTGGACTTGGCCGCGCCCCTTAGCGGGGTGTGAGGTTGAGGGGCAGACATGGTTCGGCGCCGGCTGAGCCGCCGTTTCGAGTCTGGATGGAAGCGCTGGGGAGAAGCCTCCACAGCAGCCACGCTCCACCGGTCCGACTCGAGGATGCCTGCACCACATCGTGAGCCGCCTCGATCTCTTCGATACCGAGGCCAAGGCCACCTGAGGAATCGCGATGAGCACCCTGCGAGGACCCGAACCGCTCTCAGTCAACAGACGGGTGCACACCTGCGGTCACATCGGTTTGGGAGGCCGCTGGTGACGGTGCGAGTGACTACCTTGAAGGGTGCTGACGCGGGTCGCTACTACACGCAGCGTCTCCCCTCCTACTACCTGGATGGTGAAGAGCCGCCAGGCCGCTGGTGGGGTAGAGGCCCCAGCGACCTGGGTCTTGATGGTGCGGTGGACCCCGAGGCTTTTCTCTCGGTGATGGCCGGCCAGCATCCAGCAACTGGTGAGGACCTGGGGCGTCGCCATGGAGAAGAGTCGGTGCGGGGCTATGACGCCACCTTTTCTGCTCCCAAATCGGTTTCTGTCCTCTTCGCCCTCGGCGACGAGCGGATGCGGGAACAGGTGGTGGAGGCCCACGAGCGAGCGGTAGAAGCAGTGTTGGGTTGGGTGGAAGATCATGCCCATACCCGAATGCGGGTCCATAGTCAGGTGGTGACGGTGGATGCTGAGGGGATCATGGTGGGAGTGTTCCGCCAGCACACCAGCAGGAGCCTGGATCCTCAGCTTCATACTCATGCGGTGATCGCCAACCGAGTACATGCACCCGACGGCAGATGGCTGGCTTTGGATGCCCGCACCATCAAGATGGACCAGCGGACCCTTTCTGCTCTCTACCACGCCAACCTCAGGTCAGAGCTAACCGGTCGGCTCGGGGTCCGCTGGCAGCCACCCGAACATGGGATCGCCGAGATCGCCGACATCGACCCGCAGGTGTTGGCCGAGTTCTCCCAGCGGACCAGGGCGGTGCATAAGCGTCTTGCTCGGAAGCTTGCCCGGTTCCACTCCGGCCTGGGGAGAGACCCGACCGACAAGGAGCGGTGGAGGTTGGAGCGGGAGGCGGTCTTGGACAGCCGACCGTCCAAACGGCACGGTGTCAACCAGGCTGAGCTGAGAGAGGAGTGGCGGGCCCGGCTCCGGGAACTGGGTCATGATCCGGAGCGGCTGGTCGAAACCGCGGTCGGCCACCAGCGTTACCTCGAGGGGATCGATTCCAAAAGGGCGCGGAGGATGGTCGACGAGGCCATCACCTCGCTTTCTGAACGCCAGTCGTCCTGGCGACCGGCTGAGCTCGTCCGGGAGCTCGCCTGGGTGGTTCCCACCACCGTCACAGCCGATTCCAAGCAGGTCACCGAGTTTCTGGAGCTACTCGCCCAGCAGGCGGTAGCCAATAGGTGTGTGGACATTTCCCGGCCGGTTCCGCCATGGGTTGGTCTCCGCCGGGATGGGCGGCCGATCAAAGAAGCCGCGGTGGACCGGGCGCTCACCACCCAGGAGATCCTCGACGAGGAGGAACAGTTCATCGACTCGGCACAACATCGTCTCACCGGTCGTGGACCTCGTACCTGGTGGCCCTCAATGGTGGCGGGAAATGGGTTGTCTCCAGCACAGGGCGAGGCGGTGGCCGCGGTGACCGGCAGAAGGGGGTTGGAGCTGGTTGTTGGTCCCGCGGGTGCGGGGAAGACCACCACCCTCGCCACCGCGGTCACTGAGCTGGAGAGCCAACGACGTGCCGTGTTTGGTGTGGCACCCACTGCAGCAGCAGCCGAGGTGCTGGCTACTGAGACCGGCGTGCCAGCAGACACCCTGGACAAGCTGCTCACCGAATACCACCAGTCTCACCGGCTACCCAACCCAGCCTATGACTTGCCTGTGGGGACCACGGTGATTGTTGATGAGGCCGGCACCGCCGCTACTCCCAAACTGGCCGAGCTGGCTCGGCTCGCCGACCAGCATGACTGGCGGATCGTCTTGGTGGGGGATCCCCGCCAATTCTCCGCGGTCGGCAGGGGTGGCATGTTCGCCCACCTCGTCGACATGTACGGAGCGGTCGAGCTGGATCGGGTCCATCGTTTTCGCCACCACTGGGAACGCCAGGCCAGTCTGCGTCTCCGCACCGGCGACCCCGAAGTCCTCACCGAGTATGACCGGCAGGGACGCATTCATGGTGGCAGCCAAGCTGAGATGGAAGCCGAGATCCTCATGGCCTGGCAGCAGGCCCGTGACCGTGGAGAGTCCGTGGCGCTGATGGCGAACAACACTGACACCGTGGCCCGGCTTAACCAACTGGTCCAGCAGACGCGCATCGAAGCCGGTGAACTCGACCCGGCCAGACGGGCACTGCGCGTCGGTGATGACCGGCTGCTGGTAGGCGATGAGGTAGTCACGCGGCGAAACGACCGCAGGCTGCGCACCGACCGAGGTCTCATGGTGAAAAACCGAGATCAGTGGACCATCAGGGCTATCCACCCCGACCAGAGCATCACGCTCACCGGGCGCACCGGCGTGATTCAGTTGCCAGCCGAATATGTGACCGAACATCTCGAACTCGGATATGCCCAGACCAGTCACGCCACCCAAGGCCGCACTGTCGACACTTCCCTCCTCCTCGTAGACACCCCCACCGACAGCCGAGGTGTCTACACGCCCATGACCCGAGGACGAGAGGCCAACCACGCATATGTGGTAGTCGGAGACCATCAAACCCCTCGCGATGTGCTCACTCAAGCCATCACACGAGACTGGATCGACATCCCCGCCCACGCCCGCCGAGCCCAGCTCGATCCCCACCGGGTGAGACAGCTCGTCCCCACCGGTCCCGGCAGGGACCAAGAACTCGAGGAGCTGCAGCGACACATCCGCCGGCTCATCGCCGAACGCAAGGAACGACGCCGAGGAGTGGAGCAGACGCTAGGCCGCGGGCTGTAGGCGAACATCGAGTGGCAACCAGCCGACCCCGGTGAGATCGGGAACGCCAAGAATCCTCACCACCCAGCGTGGCTTACATACCTGTCCGGAAATGCCGG
>CAZTXD010000008.1:0-47932 GCA_964617995.1 uncultured Acidimicrobiaceae bacterium | reverse complement strand
ACGACGCCCAGCGCCAGGCCACCAAGGAGGCCGGCCAGATCGCCGGGCTCAACGTCTCCCGCATCATCAACGAGCCCACCGCCGCCTCCCTGGCCTACGGGCTGGAGAAGGACGGCGACCAGACCATCCTCGTCTTCGATCTGGGCGGCGGTACCTTCGATGTGTCGGTCCTGGAGATCGGCGAGGGCGTCTTCGAGGTCAAGGCGACCTCCGGTGACACCCATCTGGGCGGTGACGACTGGGACCAGGTCGTGATCGACTGGCTGGTCAAGACCTTCGAGAACGACCACGGCGTCGACCTGTCCAAGGACCGGATGGCGGTACAGCGTCTCAAGGAGGCGGCGGAGAAGGCCAAGATCGAGCTGTCGTCGGTGTCCGAGACGGAGATCAACCTCCCGTTCATCACCGCCACTGCCGAAGGCCCGCTCCACCTCCAGCAGAAGCTGACCCGCTCGGAGTTCGAGAAGCTGTCGACCGACCTGCTGGAGCGCACCAAGGCACCGTTCCGGGCGGCCATCAAGGACGCCGGCATCGATCTCGCGGAGATCGACCATGTCGTGCTGGTGGGAGGCTCGACCAGGATGCCCGCCGTCCAGGAGACGGTCCGTGAGCTGACCGGCAAGGAAGCCCACAAAGGCGTCAACCCCGACGAGGTGGTGGCGGCCGGTGCCGCCATCCAGGCCGGGGTCCTCAAGGGCGACGTGAAGGACGTCCTGCTTCTCGACGTCACCCCACTGACCCTCGGCATCGAGACGAAGGGCGGGGTGATGACCAAGATGATCGAGCGCAACACCACCATCCCCACCCGGAAGTCCGAGACCTTCACCACAGCCGAGAACAACCAGCCCGAGGTCGAGATCCACGTGCTCCAGGGTGAGAGGGCGATGGCGGCCGACAACAAGAGCCTGGGCAAGTTCCGTCTCACGGGGCTTCCCCCGGCCCCGATGGGTGTGCCCCAGATCGAGGTCACCTTCGACATCGACGCCAACGGGATCGTCAACGTCAACGCTCAGGACAAGGCCACCGGCAAGGAGCAGGCCATGACCATCACCGGGGGGTCTGCCCTGGCCGAGAATGAGATTGACCGTATGGTCCAGGATGCCGAGGCGTACGCCGAGGAGGACCGCAAGCGTCGTGAGGCGGTGGAGACCCGCAACCAGGCCGAGCAGCTCGTCAACCAGACCGAGAAGGTGCTCCAGGAGCAGGGTGAGGGTCTGACCGAGGCGGAGCGTTCCCCGATCGACGAGGCGCTGTCGGACCTCAAGACGGCGCTGGGCTCGGAGGACACCACCACCGACGACCTCCGCGCCAACATGGAAAATCTCGCCCAGGTCTCACAGGGTGCCTTCACCCGCATGTACCAGGAGGCGGCCGAGGCCGCCGGTGACGCCGGTGACGCCGGTGACACCGTCGACGACGACGACGAAGTGGTCGATGCCGAGATCATCGATGAGGACGAGTCCTGAGCCGGAAGTCGCAACTATGAGCGAGCAGGGAGAAGAGCAGGCGGTGGAGGCGGAAGTCGTCCTCGAGGACTCCGAGGTCCAGCCGACTGCGGAGGATTTGGGGATCGAACTGCCCGACGACGCCTCTGAGGCGATCGACTTCCTCCTGGTGAAGCTGGCGCAAGCGCGCGACGAGGCGACCTCGTATCTCGACGACCTGAAGCGTGTGGCGGCCGATTTCGACAACTTCCGGCGCAGGGCCCTCCGCGAGCAGGCGGAGACCACCCAGCGTGCCGCCGAGCGGATACTCGTCGAGCTGTTGCCGGCTCTCGACAGCTTCGACGCGGCCGTGGCCGTGGAGGCGTCGACCGACTCGGAGGAGAAGCTGGTCGCGGGGATGCACCGGACCCACGAGCAGCTCCTCAATGCCTTGAGGGGCCACGGCCTCGAGGTCGTCCTCACCGTCGGCGAGCCGTTCGATCCCGAGGTCCACGAGGCAGTGATGTCGCCTCCCAATGCCGAAGGGAGGCTCATCGTCTCCGAGGAGCTGCGTCGGGGCTACAGCCTCAAGGGCAGGCTGGTCCGACCGGCCCTCGTCGCCGTCGAATACGAGGACACAGAGGCCGGAGAATGAACCGCGACTGGGTGGAGAAGGACTTCTACGGCATCCTCGATGTGTCCCCCGAAGCGGGACAGGACGAGATCAAGCGCGCCTACCGCAAGCTCGCTCAAAAGCTGCATCCCGACGCCAACCCGGGCGACGCCGAGGCGGAGAGCCGCTTCAAGGACGTGTCCGAGGCGTATTCGATCCTGTCCGACCCCGAGCAGCGCAAGGAGTACGACCAGGTCCGCCGACTGGCATCGTCCGGTGCCTTCTCGGGAGGAGGGTTCGGCGGCGGATTCGGGGGTCAGCAGGTCCGGGTGGAGGACCTGTCCGATCTGTTCGGTGGTCTGGGCGGTCTGGGGGACCTCTTCGGTGGCGGTCGGCAGACGACGAGGCGTGGACCCACCCGGGGCGCCGACTCCACCGCCGACCTCACCATCTCCTTCGATGAGGCTTTCCACGGTGTGACGACAACGCTCCAGGTGAGGGGCCAGACCGCCTGTTCCCATTGTGGAGGAGTGGGGGCGGAGCCGCCCAGCCGTCCCCAGACGTGCTCCACCTGCGGAGGTACCGGGTCGGTAGCCCGCAACCAGGGGTTCTTCTCGTTCAGTGAACCGTGCCCGCAGTGCCGGGGCTCGGGAGTGGTGATCGACCAGCCCTGCAGCCAGTGCCGGGGGTCGGGAGTGGAAGTGCGTACCCGCTCGATCCGGGTCCGGATCCCCGCCGGGGTCAAGGACGGAGCCACCATCCGGCTGCCGCGCAAGGGCAGTCCCGGCCAGAACGGTGGCCCGCCCGGTGATCTCCTGGTCAAGGTCCAAGTCACCCCTCACCCCGTATTCGGACGGAGCGGCAACAACCTCACGGTTACCGTCCCCATCAGCTTCTCGGAGGCGACGCTGGGAACAAAGCTGACCGTACCCACGATGGATGGCTCGGTGAAGGTGAGGATCCCTCCAGGCACCTCCAGTGGCCGCGTGTTCCGGGTGAAGGGTCGGGGGTTCAAACCCGAACGCGGCCGCACCGGGGACCTGCTGGCCAAGGTGGAGATCCTGGTCCCCGAGAAGCTCTCCAAGGAGGAGAAACAGCTTCTCGAGCAGCTCGGCTCCTTCGACAGCGACGACATGCGCAGCCATCTGGAGTCGTTCCTGACATGATGGTCGCGACATGAGCGAGAGAGTCAAGAAGCGGGCCGTGTTCGTCATCTCGGTGGCGGCTGAGCTCGCCGGCATGCACCCCCAGACCCTCCGCATCTATGAGCGCAAGGGACTCATCGACCCGTACCGCACCCCCGGCGGCACCCGCCGCTACTCCCAGGAGGACATCGAACGGCTCAAGCTCATCTCGGAGCTGACCGGCCAGGGCCTCAACCTGGAAGGGGTCAAGCAGGTCCTGGAGCTCCAGGACGAGGTGGAGCGCCTGCGCACCAAGGTCGACAGGATGGAGGAGCGCCTCGACGCCCTCACCGCTGAAGCCGAGCGACGCGTCAAGGAGGTGCACCGTTCCTATCGGAGCGAGATCGTCCTCCGCTCCAACATCCTCCCCGAGCTCCGCCGGGACTGATCCGTTTTCGCGCATCGAAGGCGCGCCATGGCGCGCATTCGATGCGCGAAAACGGCGGGAGGGGCTAGATTGCAGAACGGTCCCCGAGTGAAGTGAGCCCGTCTTGTACCTGGAGATACACGGTGCCCGCGGTTCGATGCCCGTCGGCACGGGCGAGTTCGCCCGCTATGGCGGCGACACCACCTGCTACTCGCTGCACCATGACGACGGGACTCTCATCACGATCGTCGACGCGGGGACCGGGCTGCGGCTGCTCTACCCCCGTCTGGTGACCCCCGGCGCCGAGATTCCCATGCTCATCACTCACTACCACTGGGACCACATCCAGGGCCTGTCCATGTGTGCCCCGATGTGGAGGGGCGACATCGAGCTGAAGATATTCGGCCCGTTCGATCCCAAGCGCTCCATCGGTGACGCCATCAGCCCACCCTGGTTCCCCGTCCCCATCGTGGACATGGCCGTGGAGTTCATCACGGTCGAAACAACGTTCTACCTGGGCGATGTGGCGGTAACGACGTTCCCGCTCAATCATCCTCAGGGGGGTATGGGATATCGCTTCGACTGGGAGGGCCAATCCATAGTCGTAGCCACCGACCACGAGGCCGGCACCGACGCCGATGGCGTCCTCGTGGAGTTCTCCCAGGGCGCGGGGATACTCGTCCACGACACCCAGTACCTCCCTTCCGAGATCGAGGCGAAGAAGGGCTGGGGCCACAGCACATGGGAGCAGGCGGCGAAGATCGCCGCCGAGGCGGGAGTGGGTCACCTACTGTTCGCCAGCCATGACCCCAGCCGGTCCGACGACCAGGTCGACGAGATGATCCGCCTGGCCTCCGACCGCTTCCCCGTTACATCCGCAGCATCGCCGGGGGAACATTTCACGCCTGTTTGAATGAATCCGGACGGGTCGTCGTGCTGGGAGACGAATTGAACATTGTGTTGCACGGGCGGCGCGGCCCTCGGGCCGGCATGTCCACCGGGCCTTCGCCATGACCGACGACGCCGCCGCCCTCCTTCCCTATGCCCCGCGGCTGATCCGCGACTGGTCCGAACAGCCCGACCGTCGCCACCTGCTCTTCGAGGGGTCGCTGGTGTTCGCCGACCTGACTGGTTTCACGACGATGACTGAGCGTCTAGCCAAGATCGGGCGCCGCGGCGCCGAGGAAGTGGCCGACATCATCTCGGACACGTTCACGGCCATGCTGGTTCCTTGCTATGAGGCGGGCGGTTCTCTCATCAAGTTCGGAGGCGACGCATTGCTGCTCCTGTTCCGCGGGGGCGACCACGCCCAGGCCGCGGCGTGGGCGGCATGGGAGATGCGCTCCATTCTCCGGCATCGCTCCGAGACCCGCTCGAGCGTCGGGCGGATACGCCTGGGAATGACCTCGGCGATCGCATCTGGCCCCATCCACGCCTTCATGGTCGGGGGTCGCCAGCGGGAGCTGCTGATGGCGGGGGACACGGTGACCACTCTCATGGCCCTGGAGCGGGTGGCCTCTCCGGGCGAGACGCTGATCAGCGACGAGACGCGCTCACATCTGGGCCGATCGCACACGGCCCCCGGGCCTGCGGGCTCCACGCGTTTGGTGAAGCGTCCCGGCGAGGCCTCCACCGGGGAGGCCGTTCTGCAGCCGGCGCGGGGTGACATCGCCGAGTTCGTCCCGCTGGCGTTGAGGTTGCGTCTCAGGGAAGATCAGGAGTCTCCCGAGCACCGCCACATAGCCATCGGGTTCATCGGGATCAGCGGCCTCGACTCCGCCATCGCCGTCGACCCCCAGGGGGCGGCCGACGCTCTCGATCAGGTCGTGTCGACGACCCTGAAAGCGGCCACGGACCACGGGGCATGGCTCCTCGCCTCCGATGTCGCCCCCGATGGTGCCAAGCTGATCGTAACGGCCGGCGCCCCCGTCGCCACGGGACACGACGAGGCCTCGGTCCTCCTCACGCTGTCCAGCCTGGTGAACACGCCCGGACCGCTCTCGGTCCGCCTGGGAGCCAACCACGGCACGGTGTTCTTCGGAGAGGTAGGGCCCAGCTATCGCCGCACCCTCACGGTGATGGGTGACACCGTCAACACGGCCGCACGGGCGATGGCAGCGGCTCCGCCCGATGCGATCCTGGCGGCGCGCTCGATGCTCGACTCGCGGCATGTCGGTTTCGAGCATCGCAACGTCCGCGAGATCGAGCTACGGGGCCGGAAGGCGCCGCTCGCAGTGGCCGAGGTCCTCGGCCCCGCCACCCGCCGGCAGATGGTGGAGGGAGGAGAGCTGGTGGGACGGGATTCCGAGACCGCCACCATCCAGGCGCTCCTCGACTCACTGAGGACAGGCAGCGGTGGAGTTCTGGAGCTGGCGGGGCCACCCGGCAGCGGCCGCTCGAGACTGGCCGGTGAGCTGGTGGCCCGCGCCGGAGTGATACCCGCGGTGGAGGTCGATGCGACCCTGAACGAGCAGTCGGTCCCCTACGCCGTCGCCCGGAGACTCTTCGAGAAAATCACAGGCATCGACCCTTCCCAGCCGGACGCCGCCCAGAAGCTCGGGCAGATCACCCGGGAGAGGGCTCCGGAGCTGGGCCCCGACATCGGGTTCATCGCCCGGGCATTCGGGATCGGGGGCCTGGACGAAGGGCCGGCCACCACCATCGACCCCCGCTATCTGCAGGCGGTGACCACCACCACCTTGGCGTCCCTCCTCGCCTCCGTCGCCGATGCCCCTCTGGTGATGGTGATCGACGACCTCCACCTGTCGGACTCGTCCTCGACAGATGTCATTCGCCATCTGGGCGACCGGGCCGAAAAGCTGGGCTGGCTCATCTGCGTGACCGTGTCGGAGGGCGGTCGGGTCGACTGGATCGGAGCCGAGCCCACCCTCATCGACCTGGGTCACCTCGACGACGACAGCCTGGCGTCGATGGCCAACGCCCTCACCGAAGACTCACCTCTCTCCACCCATGACCTCACCGTCGTGGTCGCCCGAGCCGGAGGAAGCCCTTTGATCCTCCGCGAGATCATCTCGGCCCGGAGACAGGGGGTGGAGGTGGCGTCCATCCCCACCGCCGTCGAGGGTCTGGCCGCGATGAGGATCGACCAGCTCGAATCCCGGAGGAGGCGCCAGCTCGAGGTGGCGGCGGTGCTGGGTGTGGTCTTCGATCCCACCGTCTACGCCGAGGCGACCGGTGAGCCGGCGGAGGCACTCACCGGGTGGGAGGACGACTTCCTCCATCGCACGACCGACGGAAGGGTCCGCTTCACCAACCCCCTGATCCGCGATGTCGTCTACAACCGTCTCCCGTTCGCCTACCGCACCCAGCTCCATCAGGAGGTGGCTGAGTCTCTGCAACTCCGGGGGGCGTCACCCGATGAGCTGGCCGACCACCTGCTCCAGGCGGGAAGGTGGCGGGAGGCCTACGAGACCTCCGTCGCGGCCGGGAAGGAGGCCGAGGAGCGGTTCTCGAACCTGACCGCCATCGACCGCTACGAGGCGGCACTGGAGTGCGCCCGGCACACGCCGGTCTCCGACGACGAGAAGGGCTGGCTGTGGGAGCGGATCGGTGAGCTGCGAGAGCGTTCCGGACAGTACGAGGACGCCGATCATGCCTTCGCCGAGGCGGCACGACTGGCGCACTCCGCCCATCATCGGGCGCGCCTCCTGATCCGGCGAGCGAGGATGCTCGAGAAGCTCGGCGCCTACCCGAGCGCGCTGAGAACGCTCACCCGGGCTCGTACGCTCGCTCCCGACGCTCCCGATGTGGTGGCGATGGCGGCGGCACGGTACGGCGGAGTTCGCTACTACCAGGGGCGCCCGCGGGAGGCAGTCGCTCTCACCGAGGACGCCTTGGCCGTGACCGGGGATACCTCCACCCGACCGGCGGAGGCCCTGTCCCTGATGGTGCTCGACATGGCCCGAATGGCTCTCGGTGAGGACACCGACGGGTCCGCCAGCCGCCGGGCGCTGGAGATGTTCGACGAGCTGGGAGACCTCGACCGCAAGGCGAGGGTCACCAACAACCTGGGGATGATGGCCTTCTACCGGGGGGCCTGGGACGAGGCGGCCGGCCTCTACTCCGACAGCCGGAGCGTCTTCGAGCGGATCGGAGACGATGTCAACGCCTCCTTCGGAGCCGGCAACCTCGCCGAGATCTGGGCCCTCCAGGGACGCTACGACGAGGCCGGTGCCCTGTTCCGCGAAGTGCGGCGGATCTGGCGAGCGGCCGACGATCGCTACGGCGCCGCCTATATCGAAGGTCAGCTCGGCCTCCTCGCCGCCTATCAGGGCCGGCTGAGGGAAGCCGAGGAACGCCTCGGGCGGAGCATCGACCAGTTCGAGTCGATCGGAGCCCGCGCCGAGGTGACCGAGGGTGGTGTCCACCTACTGGAAACCCGGCTATTGAGCGGGGATCCTGAGGGAGCGCGTCAGATCATCGACGACTACGGGCTCAAGGAGCCGGAGGCCGCCAGCCCCCGGCTGACTCGCTTGATGGCCACCCTGGAGTGGCAGGCCGGGAACCCCACGATCGATGCGATCGTGGGAGAAGCGTTGACCCAGATACGTGCCTTCGGATCAGACCTCGACGAGCTCCGTCTCCTGGAGCTGTGTGCCCGCTCGCGGCTGGGACACTGCGATACGCCCCGCCAGCAGCAGCTGACCGAGAAACTGGGGATGGTGGTCTCGCCGGTCTACCCGGCGGGACCACCATTCCCAGACTGATCAGCTGGCGAAGCCCCTGGGATCATCCGGGTCGACGGTTGCCGTGACGAGGAAGTGGCCTCCGGCCACCTTGGACACGGTGAACACACACCCGCTCCCTGCCGTACCGCAGAGCACCGGCCCGTCGGGCTTGCCATCGCCGTCGAAGATCACGTAGAAATCGATGGCGTTGGGGCTCCCGTTGTGCACGCTCTTGTTCAGGGTCATCTCGACCGTGACCTTGCCACCAGCGTCCGCAGGGGGATTCCAGAAGATGCCCTCACCCAGGCAGCCACTCTCCGCACAGAAGGCGGCGTCCAGATAGCTGGCGTCGATGTCGGCACCGAGAATCCCACAGTTACCGACACACGGGACCGAGACCTTGAGAGAGGTGGAACCCTCACGCGGAATGGTCGATGTGCAGGGATTCGTGGCACACCGCTTGCCCTCCCCGGTAGCCGTGAAGCCCAGATGGCTCCGGTCGGCGTCGAAGTTGAGCTCGTTGAGGGCGCCGTTGAAGTTGTTGGCCTGCCGGGCATCGACCGCTCCAAACGCGTACGGCGTGCCCGTGCTGGGGGGCTGGACGATGGTGAGCCCGATCGACACCGTGATCGACGGACAGGATGTGTAGTCGGTGTGCGATCCACACGCGGGAACACGGGACTGACTGTCGTTGGCGACGATCCGTACCTTGCCGTCGATCACCGTGGCAGTCCAGTTCCCCTCGACCGCCACGGAACCGACCTCGAAGTCCGCCTCCGGGAGCGGGATGTCGGCGGCACCCAGCGGGGTATTGTCCGACGTGTTGTAGACGGTGACGTCGAAGGTGTTGTTCACCCCGGCTGCGACCGACGGGTTCAACACCCCGTTTACGGTGACGTCCACCACCACCGACTTCTTCTCCGGTGCGGCTACCGCCGTCACCACCAGACCCAGGATCAGGGCCGAGGCGGCTACCGCCACGACCGAACGACGATGGCGACGAGCCATCCACATGATGCCTCCCATTACTCGATGCTGCCCAGGAGACCGCGGGCTCCCTCGATCGACATGGCCCGCCAGATCCCACTGACAGCAGGCTACACGGCTGGAAACGCTTGCGTGGCAAACCCACGCCTCCAGCATCGACATCGCCACTTCTCGCTCGGGGCCTCGGCCGCGTCTCGTCGGAGTGAGGCACTGGACGATCGCCTCCGGGACCTCCGCGCCCGCCATAATGATGTGCCTATGGACAGCTACTCCGGACCCGTCCGCATCCTCGATCCCGGCGGAGTGCTTCTCACCGTCGGGAGCGCCGACCTGGCGTTGCGCCCCGAGACGGGCTCATGGGGTGGCGTGCTGCGGGTCATCCCCCACACTGGAGTAGCGGGCAAGGCCCTCGCGGTGAGGCTGGAGATCCCCGACCGTGGCGTCGGGAAGGCGACCCTCGGTCCGCTCCCGGACGCCGACGGGGTCGCCTTCTCGGAGGTGATCGGAATGGGCACCCCGCCCTTCTGATCGCCACGGTCCCGGTCAGCGGTCCCGCAACCAGTCCCCGCCCTCGACGGTTTCGGCTCCGGGCGGGACCCACGGCCCCCCGACATAGGCCCATGCCTGAGTCCGCCCCTCCACGGTGAGGACGGTGACCACGGCCCTCCGGTACTCGGGCCGGGCAGTGTCGACTCCTTCGTACCGATCGACGATCTCCAGCGCCTCGACGGGTCGCCGTAGCCACAGCAGGTTCCCTGCCACCTCGTCATCGGGAGACTCGACACACCAGGGATAGCGGTGCCCCTCCCCGACGAGGCGATGATCGGGGAGCACCGCCTCCTCATGACGGGTGACGAGGGATGCGATCAACCGATACGCACCCCCCATGGGTCTGAGAGTTCCGTAGACGAAGAGGCATTCGGGCGTCACGTCACCGGGCCCCGCGGCGGAGGGGCGTCGAGATGACGCTCCTCGTCGACAACGCACCGGATGGCCTCAACCGCATCCCAGACGTCGACGTGCCTCTGAAACGCCGGTGCCAGGCCGAATCGCAGGAGGTGGGGAGGCCGGACATCGCCGATCACCCCGTCGGCGACGAGCGCCGCCATGATCCCCGTCGCCAGGGGATGAGCCAATGTGACATGGCTACCCCTGAGCTCCGGACGGCGGGGAGTCACCACCTCGAAGCCCTCGAGTCGCTCGTCCACCAGGCGAATGAAGTCGCTCACGAGACGCTCCGACTTGGCTCGAAGCTGGCCCGGCGAGACTCCGTCGAAGACGTCGAGGGCGGCAGCGAGCGACACCAGGGAGATGACCGGTTGCGTGCCGACCTGGACCCGGCCGATTCCCTTGGCCGGCTCGAACCCCGGGACCATGGCGAAAGGCTCCTCATGGCCCCACCATCCGGCGATGGGGTTGTGGAACGCGTCCAGATGGCGACGGTTGACGTAGGTGAAGGCGGGTGCCCCGGGACCCCCGTTGAGATACTTGTATCCGCAACCGACGGCCATGTCGGCCTCGGAGACGTCGACGTCCATGGCCCCGGTGGTGTGGCTCAGATCCCACAGAACCAGGGCTCCCATCGCATGGGCATGCCCGGTGATCTCATCGAGGTCATGCCTTCTCCCTGACTTGAAGTCGACATGTGTGAGGGACACCACCGCCACATCCCGTTCGATTCGGCCCAACACCTCGTCGGGTGGCACCACGATCATCGTGGCTGCGGTCATCTCCGCCGCCGAGCCCAGGGCATAGATGTCGGTGGGGAAGTTGCCGCTGTCGGTGAGGATCACCTCCCGATCCTGACGGAGCCTGCGGGCGGCTACCGCCGCCTTGAACAGGGCGATCGTGGTCGTGTCGCCGGCCACGACCGTACCGGGATCGGCGCCGATGAGAGAAGCGATCCTCTCCCCCACCTCTCGCGTGAGTGTCCACCAGCCTCTCTCGTTCCAGGATCGAATCAGTCCCATGCCCCACTCCTCTGTGACCGCCCGTGCCACCACGTCGGGGACATGGGCCGGGAGGGGACCCAGGGAGTTGCCATCGAGATAGACGACTCCCTCGGGCAGGCTGAATCTCTCCCCCACCGAAGCCAGAGGGTCCTCATCGTCGAGACGCTCGAAGTAGACCCGGTCCAGCATCGGCCCCAAGGTACCCGCTGAGCGGGGAGGTAGAGGCACGTGTCCGGGTCAGCTCAGCCGATAGCCCATACCGCGTACCGTCTCGATGAGGTCCCGGCCCAGCTTGCGACGCAGGTACCCGACGTAGACATCGACGACGTTGGAGCCGGGATCGAAGTCGTAACCCCAGACATGGGACAGTATCTGCTGGCGGGAGACGACCTGTCCCGCATGACGGATAAGCATCTCGGCGAGAGCGAACTCCCGGGCCGAGAGCTCCACCTCCCGGTCGCCCACATGTGCGCGCCTCGTCCTCAGGTCGAGCGCCACACCCGACGCTTCCAGGCGTGTCGGTTCCGAGGTTCCTCGCTCCCGGAGACGCGCCTTCACCCTCGCCAGCAGCTCCTCGAAGCTGAACGGCTTGGTCACGTAGTCGTCGGCGCCACCCTCGAGGCCTGCCACGGTGTCACTCACCCCGATGCGGGCGGTGAGGATGACGACCGGCATGCGCTCCCCGCGGCTGCGGATCTCGCTCAACACGTCCCGACCGTCGATCCCCGGCAGCCCGAGATCGAGGATCAACAGGTCGAAGTCCCGGTCGCGAGCCGCATGGACGGCGGTTCGACCGTCCTCGACGACCAGCGTCGCGAAACCGACGGCCTGCAGGCCCTTCTCGATGAACGAGGCGATCCCCGGCTCGTCCTCCACGATCAGAATACGGCTCATCCGGTATCCCGACCTTGGGGTACCACCAGGGTGATGGTGGTGCCTGCCCGGCCGGTGTCGAGCTCCACGTGGCCCTCGTGGCCCTCGGCGATGGCTTTGACTATGGCCAATCCCAACCCTGCTCCATCGGTGGATCGGCGGCCCGACCCCCCGCGGGCGAAGCGGTCGAATATCCGCTCGCGCTCGGGCTCGGGGATGCCGGGCCCGTCGTCTCTCACCCAGATCCGCAACTCGCCGTGAGCCGCCAGGGCACCGACGTGGATCCGGGCGTCTGTGGGCGTGTGCTCGATGGCATTGCGGATGAGGTTCATCATCGCCTGAGCCAGTCTCTGCTCGTCCGCCTGGACCACCGCCGGGATCACGGTCTCGGTGGCCACGGGTCGCTCCGAAAGGGATGCTCCCTTGGCGGCCAGAGCGTCGACGAACTCGACGAGATCGAGCGGATGCGGGTCTACGAAGTCCGGCTGCTCGGCCTTGGCGAGAGCGAGCAGATCCTCGACGATCCGAGACATCCGGTCGAGCTCGTCGGTGACCAGACCCAGTGTCTCCCGATGCTCCTGCGGATCGTCTCCCAGGAGCTCGAGCTGGCCCCGTATCACGGTTATGGGGGTCCTCAGCTCATGGCCGGCGTCGTCGACGAACCTTCGCTGGGTGTCGAATGCCTCCTCCAGTCGATCGAGCATCCGGTTGAATGTCACGGCCAGTCCCGCCACCTCGTCGTCTCCCTCCACGTCGATGCGGCGGGAGAGATCCGTCTCGGAGATCGACTGGGCGGTCTCATCCAGCAAGCGGAGAGGCCGCAGCACCCGGCCAGCGGCACCCCAGGCGACCAGGGATGCCATCACGAAGATGGATCCGTACACCAGCGCCCCCACCCTCACCACGGAGTCGACCTGGGCCAGCCGTTCATCCATGTTGAGCGTCACCACGAACACGCCCTCCACCTCATCATCGAAGAGCATCGGTACCGCCAGGTAGCGTATCGTCCCGGCCTCGGTCTCCACCTCGTCCCGGGTCGGCACCGTGATCTCCGCCCAGATCGCCTCCAGCTCGCTGTCGGCGAACACATCACCCGCCCGATCCCGCACGTACGGCTGCCCGTCGAGGATGGTGAAGACGGCTTCCCCGGCCAGAGGGACGTTGCGCTGGAGAAAAGTCTCGAAGATCCGGGCGAGCTCACCGCCGAAGGGCTCTCCCGTCTCGGGATCGACGCCGACCTCGACGAGCTGACGGAGCTCACCCACCTCTTGGTCCAGACCCTGGTCGGCGTCGGCGTTCACCTGGCTCAGCAGGAACGACCGCTGGAGGAGGAGGGCAGCGGCGAGGGCCACCGCCAGCAAGAGGACGTACCACCCCAGGATACGGGTCCGGGCCGAGGCGACCCGCCGATGTCGTTCAATCATCGGGGCTGTCCGCCAAATCCGGACTGTCTACCGTGTCGGCGCTGTCGACCGGGAGGGCCGACCCGTCCTCGACATCCTCTGCAAGGGTGCTCGCCGACGTTTCGTCGGGGCTGTCCTCGGGCCCCGAGTCGTCGTCGGATAGGGGGGAAGGCTCCGGTGGGTCGTCAGGGGAGTCCATCTCGATGGGAGTCTGCGAGTCGTCCCCGGGAACGCCTTCGAATACAGGCTCGGGGACGATCACCAGGCTGTTACGATCCCGCTCCGGCCTCTCGGCTTCGGAGCGAAGCGTCACCGGCGGCGGAATCGCCGGAACCTCCGTATCGGGGAGGGCGACGACCATCACCACCACGACCAGGCCCGCAATCGCCCCTCCGATGATTTTCGTCCCTCTCACCGGTCTCCTACCTACCGGATGACGCTAGCCGCCGCTGTTCGGTCTCCTCGCCCCTCCCGTCGGAGGGGCGAAAGACCGGAGTTGCTCGCCGGGTCAGGAGTCGGCCGATCCCGAGTCCACGGAACCACTGTCGACCGAAGCCGGAGAGTCGGGGGAAGCCTGCGGGGAATCAGGCGAGTCCTGAGGTGACGCAGGCGAGTCCTGAGGTGACGCAGGCGAGTCCTGGGGAGACGCGGGCGAGCCCTCGGGAGACACCGGTGACTGCAGTGACGGAGAGTCGGTCGTCGGATCCGACTGAGCTGACGGGGCTGAGTCGAGCGGGGAGTCGCTCGTCTGGTCGCTGACGACGCTGTCCATCACCTGGCTCAACGCCTGCTCAACGGTCGTCGGCACCCGGGAGCTGTTCGTCACCGAGTCGACCGAACGACGGTCGATGAGGTCGATCGATTCCGGTTCGGGAGTGCGATCGGGACCGGCCAGTGCCAAGCCGCTGAGGCCGAGCGCGGAGGTCGTCGCCACCGCCGTCACGACCTTCCAGTCCTTGGGCTTCTTCCATTGCTTCTTCGTCTGCATGGCTGCTCCTTTCAAGCACCGTACGGCTACGAACTTGCCAGGTCCGAATGAGACGATCCTGAGACGAACGTGAGACCTCTCTCATCGACCCGTGCTGCGCTCTCCAGCCACTCCTCGGCCATGGCGATGCGGGCAACGGTCTCCGAAGGCCAGTCGGCCGACTGGACCCGGAAGGAGCCAGGAGCGAGGGTGAGGAGAACAGCCGCCGTCCGTCTACGGAGTTCGACGGGGTCGTAGAGCCGGTCCCAATCGGACAGCAGACCCGTGGCGTAGGTCCGCACTCGATCCGGCTGCGGGGAGAGGTGCTGCCAGAGGTAGAGGTGCCCCAGCATCGTGGCGGGGTCGTCCCCCGGTCGTCCCCACCCGTAGGTGTCGACGTCGAGGATGCCTGCGATACCCCCGTCGTCGACCATGACCTGAGCCTCATAGAAGTCACCGTGGACGGGAACGCCGGGCTCGTCTGCGTCCGGGCCGATCCTCTCGACCAGCTCGGAGATCCGCTGCTGGTGATCCGGCACGATTGCGGCGAGAAGCCTCGCCAGCTTCGGGAGGCGATCGATCGGCGATTCCGCCACGCGGTCATCGGGTGGCGGCGGGAGCTCGGTGAGCAGGCTGGTGACGGCGCCCGGGGACGGCAGGCTTGCTCCGCCATCGTCGATGGCCCTGCGCAGCGTCCGACCTGCCATCGACTGGAGCGCTATCAGAGCCAGGTCCTCTGAGTAGCCGAGACTGGCGGGCACCGGTAGACCGCCGGAGAGATGCTCGTGGTTGCGGTGGAGGGCTCGTATCCGGCGTGGCGACGAGACGACCTTGAGGTAGATCCCCCGGCGACGGCCATCCACCGACACGACTGCCCGTCTGCCCGGTCGATAAGCCCGCAGGGAGGGAGATACCCTCGGTCCTTCCACGCCCAGCCCTTCCAGGAGCTCACCGGTGCGGACAGGGTCGAGCGCTGCCTCCAACCCGGGCAGGTTGGGATCGTGTGGAACCCGCCACACTCCTACTCGATCGGTCTCCCCCTCCAGCACCGCCGCCCCTTCGGGGATCCTGCCGGCGGCTGCCACGAAGTCGTGGGTACCCGCCAGGTCCCCTCCCTCGATCGAGACGCGATAGGTGACCGTGATGCTCGTTCCGGGCCACCAAGTGACTGCGGTGGTGTCCGATTCGATGATCTCACCGCCGGCCGTGGCGACCACCACCCGAATGGGGCTGGGAGGCAGGGGAGCGAGCAGGGTCGCCACGGCCGGCAGATCTGGATCCTCGAGTTGTGAAGTACGTGGGTGGACCGCCATGGCCCTCAGGATGGCGAACCGCGGTGAACGCCAGATGAGAGATTCATGAGACCATTCTCATGCGCCGACTGCCGGCCCCTTCGCCTCCTCTACCGTGACTACCCCATGACCGGAGCCATTGCCGACTGTGAGCGTATCCTGCAGGGCTTCTGGGGGCAACCCGCCAACAGCGTCACCACCGTCGCCTTCGTCATCGGCGCCGTGCTCGTTCTGCGCTCCGGCCTCGTGTGGCCGGGCTGGGCGCTGGCGGCGACGGGAATCGGCTCCTTCGTGTTCCACGGACCCATGCCCCCCGGAGCCGAGTGGGCCCACGACGTCACCCTCGCCTGGCTGTTGGTGGTAGCCGGCGCCCACCGCAGCCGCTGGGAGCGATGGTCGACGTGGCCGGCCCTGGCGGTGATCGGAGCGCTCCTCGCCCTCGTCCCCGATGCCGCCAAGCCCCTGGCCGTGGTCGCCGCCGCCGCTGCCATCGTCGCCATCCTCCGCAGGTTTCCGACTCCGTCCACCTGGGGGGCTCTCGCTCTCCTCGGCGTCGGCGCCGCCGTCGGCCGACTGTCGGCCTCCGGGGGCCCCTGGTGCAACCCCGACACCCTCCTCCAAGGCCACGCCTTCTGGCACCTCACCGCCGCCGCCGCCACCACCTGGTGGTTTTTATCAGCAAAACGGCGCGTCTGGCACACCGTTTCGTAGGTGAGAACGCGTCGACGCCGGATCCGGACGAGCGAATCAGGTCTTGTTGGCCCGGCGACGCTGTGCTTCGGCCAGGTGGCGCTTTCGAACCCGGATGGCGTCCGGTGTCACCTCCACCAGTTCGTCGTCTTCGATCCACTCGATGGCGGCTTCCAAGGTGAGACGACGAGGCGGCTTGAGGCGGATCGCTTCGTCCGATCCGGAAGCCCGGATGTTCGTGAGCTGCTTGCCTCTGGCCGGATTGGCCACCATCTCGTCGGGCCGTGAGTTCTCACCGATGATCATCCCCTCGTACACGGGCTCGCCGGGTCCGATGAACAGCTCGCCTCGCTTCTGGAGGTTGTCGAGGGCGTAGCCGGTGGCGGTTCCCATCCGATCGGAGATGATCGCTCCCCCGGACCGGCCGGTCATCTCCCCCGCCCAGGGCATCCAGCCGTCTCGCCGCTGATTGACGAGGGACGTGCCTCGCGTAGCGGTCACCAGCTCCGACCGGAAACCGATCAGCCCGCGGGCCGGGCCTGTGATGGTCACGATGGACCGCCCCCGTTCACCGGGCCGCATGTCCTCGACCCTGCCCAGGCGTGAGGCCACCGTCTGAGTGACGGTCCCCACGTAGGCGTCGGGCACATCCACGAACACCCGTTCCCGGGGCTCGTGGCGGGCGCCGTCCACGTTGCGCACGACCACCTCCGGTCGGCTCACCTGCAGCTCGTAGCCCTCCCGACGCATCGACTCGACCAGCACCGCCAGCTGAAGCTCGCCCCTGCCGGCGACTTCGATCACGTCGGGGCTGGAGGTCTCGGCTATCCGGATCGACACGTTGCCCAGCACCTCCCGTTCGAGCCGCGCCCGGATCTGACGGGAGGTGAGGAGATTTCCCGATCGACCCGCCATCGGTGAGGTATTCACCCCGAAAGTCATGCGCAGGACCGGCTCGTCGACCTCCAGGCGGGGCAGCGGCCTGGGATCGGAGGGATCGGTGAGCGTGTCGCCGATCTCCACCTCGGGGAAACCGGCCACGACGAACAGGTCGCCCGCCGCCCTCTCAGCCACCTCGACACGTTCGAGACCGGCGAAGCCCAGAAGCGAGACCAGACGTTGCTCGATCACCGACCCGTCGGCACGAACCACCGCTACCCGGCGTCCCGACGCGAGGGTGCCCTCTTCGACGCGACCGATGGCCAGGCGTCCCAGGTAATCGGAGCCATCGATGTTGGTCACCAGGGCTTGCAGGGTGGCCCCGGGATCGCCGGAAGGGGCGGGGATGGTCTCCACGAGGGTGTCGAGGAGGGCGGAGAGGTCGGAGTCCTCGGGCGGAACACCCAGGCCGGGCATGGATCGGCCCATCCGCGCGATCGACGAGACGATCGGAAATTCGATGTGATGATCGGCGGCCTCGAGATCGAAGAAGAGCTGGTAGACCTCGTCGGCCACCTCCTCCAGGCGAGCGTCGGCCCGATCCACCTTGTTCACCACGAGCACGGCCGGTAGTCCACGCGCCAGCGCCTTGGTGAGGACGTAGCGGGTCTGGGGCATGGGTCCCTCGGCGGCGTCGACGAGGAGGAGAACCCCATCGACCAGGGTCAGGGCCCGCTCCACCTCTCCCCCGAAGTCGGCGTGACCGGGGGTGTCGACCAGGTTGATCCTGGTGCCCTTCCACTCGATCGATGCAGCCTTGGCCAGGATCGTGATCCCTCGCTCACGCTCCTGGTCGTTGGAGTCCATCACCCGGTCCACCCGGGTTTCGTGAGCGGCGAAGACACCGGCGGCGTTCAGCATGGCATCGACGAGAGTCGTCTTGCCATGGTCTACGTGCGCGATCAACGCCACGTTGCGAACAGAGGAGGGTCCCGGCACGGAGGTCTGAAGTGTAATGCGCCCTCATTGGGAGTCTTCCAGCCCCTACATGTCACACTCCTCGCCCGATGTCATTGCGGATGCACAGATGAGAAGACGACACACGACCGGTGTCGACCTCCTGCGAGCCTTGGACGATGACGAGTTGAGGAAGCAGATACGACGGAACCGATCCGAACCCCCGGACGTCCTCCCCACGATGATGTCCCGGGTGGAGAATCCACAGCGCTTGCGCCACAGCGAGTTCGAGCCTTTCTATCGGGCCCAGTGGCAGGAGGTATACCGACCTCTGGCGGTCGTGTTGCGCGACCCCGACCTGGCCCGGGAGGCTACCGACGAGGCGATGACCCGGGCGCTTCGCCATTGGAAGGCCGTCGCCGTCGCGAACAACCAGGTCGGCTGGGTATACCGGGTGGCTCACAACTGGGCGTTGGACCAGATTCGCCGTCGCCAGAGGTGGCGCCGGCTACGCCCCTCTCGAGCCGGTCTGGCAGCCGCCCGTGCCCGATCCGGAGGTGTTCCGGGCGGTGAGCGCCTTGCCGTATGACCAGCGGGCGGTGGTGGTGCTGCGGTTGGTGGAAGACTGGTCGGAGCGGGAGGTAGCGGTGGCACTGGAGATCGCAACGGGGACGGTCAAGTCCCGTCTCAGTCGAGCGCTGGTCAAGTTGAGGCAGGAGCTGTCGTGAGCCTGGAGGAGCGAATCGTGGATGAGTTGACGGCAGAGCGCCGGCGGGTGCCCACGGCGACACCTGGGCCCATGCCCTCCGATCGACACCACCTTCCCAGTCGGCTGATCCAGGTCGCTGCGGTCCTGGCGGCATTGGGAGCCGCGCTGTGGTTCATGAACTCACCAGATGCCGACCACCTGGCGGCCACCGCTGTCGCCGCACGGGAACTGCTCATCGACGGAGATGTCGTCCTCCCCGTCGAAGGTGAATCGGGCACCATCGATACTCGTGCAGGGACGCTGTACGTCCTGATGGGCTCCCCATCTCCGCGGCCCGAGTTCGATCTCGCCCTCGATGGAATGGAGCAGCCTCTCGTGGCCGGTATCCCCAGCTGGGACCCTGCGGTCTCGGTCGGAGATGTACCTGTCGTGTACATAGGCGACGTCAATGGTCGGTCAGTCTTATTCCACACCAACGGGACCATCAGCGTGCTCGACCGTCTCACCGCATCGCTGACGGGTGACTCGATCGGCGTGCACATCTGTTTGACTTCTGGCAGCTATGACTCGGCTATCGGTGGGGTTGGTTTCTGTGGCGGGGGGACCTCCTCGGCCGGGCTATTCGTCAGGAACGGGCCGGGCCCGCTGGACACCGGATGGGCGACGTGGATCGACGTCCCGGCCGGGACGTCGATCGTGACCGCCTCCGTAGACGGAGAGGGCGGGCTCTGGCAGCGTCCGATCGCAGAGACCGTCTTCTTCGACTTGGGGGAGCTATCCGCAGGGCAGGTGACCCTCACCGCCATCTCGGCAGATGGTGAGGTGTTGGGTACCGAGACGTTCCCACCGGAGCGTTTCCACCGGGAGTCGTGACCGGTGGTGGCGTTGGCCGCCCATTGGCGTTCTCACCTACGAAACGGTGTGCCAGACGCACCGTTTCGCTGATAAAAACGCTCAGGTGAGGACGAGGTTGGAGTTCTTGGCGTCGACGGTGACGGTGGAGCCGTCGTCGAAGCGCCCTTCGAGCAGGGCCACGGCCAGGGGGTCGGCCACCTGCTTTTGGATCACCCGCTTCAGGGGCCGGGCCCCATAGACGGGGTCGAAACCCAGCTCGGCCAACAGATCGGAAGCCGGTTCGGTCACCTCCAGCGTGATGCGGCGGTCCTCGAGACGACGGCGCAGGTGCACGAGCTGGATGTCGACGATCCGCCGCAGGTCCTCGCGGTTGAGGCGGGTGAACACCACCACGTCGTCGATGCGGTTGAGGAACTCCGGACGGAAGTGGCCCCGCACGGCTTCCATCACCCGCGTCGATATCACCTCATCGGGCAAGTCAGGCTGGATGTGCTCCGATCCCAGGTTCGAGGTCATGATCAGCACGGCGTTGGTGAAGTCGACCGTCCTCCCCTGCCCGTCGGTGAGGCGACCGTCGTCGAGCAGCTGCAGGAGGGTGTTGAACACGTCGGGATGGGCCTTCTCCACCTCGTCGAGCAGGACGACCGAGTAGGGGCGACGCCGAACCGCCTCGGTGAGCTGTCCCCCTTCGTCGTAACCGACGTAACCGGGTGGCGCACCGATGAGGCGGCTCACCGAGTGCCGCTCCTGGTACTCGGACATGTCGATACGCACCATTGCCCGCTCGTCGTCGAAGAGAAACTCGGCCAGCGCCCTCGCCAGCTCGGTCTTGCCGACACCGGTGGGCCCGAGGAACAGGAAGGAGCCGATGGGACGGTTCGGATCGGCCAGACCGGCCCGGTTGCGTCGCACCGCATTCGATACCGCCTCCACCGCCACCTCCTGGCCCACCACCCGCTCGTGCAGCCTCTCCTCGAGACGGACCAGCTTCTCCATCTCTCCCTGCATCAACCTGGTAACCGGCACACCGGTCCAGCGTGACACGACCTCGGCCACGTCCTGGTCGGTCACCTCCTCCGACAGCATCCGACCCTGGGCGTGCAACTTCTCGAGCTGCTCCTGACGTGCGGTCAGCTCCGCTTCCAGGTCGCGGAGCCGGCCGTAACGCAACTCGGCGGCTCGCTGGAGGTCGCCGGCCTTCTCGGCCCGCTCGGCCTGAACCTTGGCGTCCTCGATCTGCTGTTTGGCGTCGCGGATTCCGGCGATCGCCTCCTTCTCCTGCTCCCACCGGGCGGTGAGCGCATCGATCTCCTCGCCCACGTCGGCCAGCTCTGCCTCCAGATCCTCCAGCCTCTCCCGGGAGCGATCGTCCGACTCCTTGCGCAACGCCTCCCGCTCGATCTCGAGCTGGATACGGCGACGGGTCAGTTCGTCGATCTCCTCGGGCATGGAGTCGATCTCGATGCGAAGCCGGGAAGCCGCTTCGTCGACCAGATCGATGGCCTTGTCGGGCAGGAAGCGAGCCGTGATGTACCTGTCCGATAGGACGGCGGCCGCCACCAGAGCGGAGTCGGTGATGCGGACACCGTGGTGGACCTCGTAACGCTCCTTCAGTCCCCGCAGAATGCCGATGGCATCCTCCACCGAGGGAGGAGCGACGTGGACGGGCTGGAAGCGCCGTTCCAGCGCCGCGTCCTTCTCGACGTGCTTGCGGTACTCGTCGAGTGTGGTGGCGCCGATCATGCGCAGCTCCCCCCTGGCCAGCATGGGCTTGAGCATGTTGGAGGCATCCATGGCCCCCTCGGCCGCACCTACTCCCACCAGGGTGTGCATCTCGTCGATGAACGTGATGATCTCCCCCTCCGAGGTCTTTATCTCGTCCAGAACCGCCTTGAGGCGCTCCTCGAACTCCCCTCGATACTTGGCCCCTGCCACCAGCGCACCCAGGTCGATGGCGACGATCCGCTTGGTGCGGAGACCGTCGGGCACGTCGCCGTCGGCGATGCGACCGGCGAGACCCTCCACGATGGCCGTCTTCCCCACCCCCGGCTCACCGATGAGAACGGGATTGTTCTTGGTCCGGCGCGACAGCACCTGGATGACGCGGCGAATCTCGTCGTCCCGCCCGATGACCGGATCCAGCTTGCCCTTGCGGGCCTGCTCGGTGAGGTCACGTCCGTATTGCTCGAGGGCGTTGAAGGTCGACTCCGGATCTTCGGAGGTGACCCGCTGGTTCCCCCGCACCTCGACCAGGGCGGCGCGTATCGCCTCGACGGTCAACCCCTGATCGCGGAACGCCTCCCCCACACCCCCGGGAGCCTCAGCCAGCGCCAGTACCAGATGCTCGACCGACAGATAGTCGTCGCGCATCTCCCGACGGTGCCGGTCCGCCCCCTCCAGCACCCGGGACAGCTCCGGTGTCATCTCCGGATCGGAGCTCCCGTAGACCTTGGGGAGTCGCTCGGCGGCGTCCTCCAGCGCACGACGCAGCTCGAGAGGGGTCGCTCCCACCTTGGTGAGGAGGGGATAGATGAGACCGTCGGTCTGGCCGAGCAATGCCAGACCCAGATGCACGGGCGCGATCCCGGCGTGATCGTGGGCGGCGGCGACCTGCCGGGAGTCGATCAGAGCCTGGCGGCTCTTGGTGGTCAGCTTGTCCAGGTTCATCGGCCCTATCCCTCGCTATAGGAAACTTGAGTGTAATACTATCAAGTCCGGGCCGGCGTCCGGTATTCCGGGAATCCTTCAACGAATCAGCGACAGCCTCCGGTTGAGGGCATCCAGGACCGCTCTGGCGGTGGCGAGGACGCTGTCGCCGCGCCGGATCAACGCCGAGCCCACATACACATCGGGGCGCCCCGTCTCGCTCACCTGGGCGAGGGCGATGGTGACATCGTCGAGAGTGGAGGTACCCACCGCCACCAGTTCGAACTTGCCGTCCCCCGTGACCGACTCCAGCGCCCGCAACACCGCCTCGCCGACGACGCGGGCGCGCGCCGTTGCGTCCACCGAGCCCTCGGCCCGTCCGTGATGACGCTGGCCGTGGGCATCGAGAACGACAGAGACGGTGACCACCTCATCGAGGGCGACATCCACCGAACGGAGTACGGGACGGTCGAAATCCACCCCGCGAACGATAGCGCCCCACCCTGAGTGGTAGGTTGATGAGCCAGCCGGAGCGAGAGGTGGCAAATGATCCCGGAGTTCAAGGAGTTCATCAACCGGGGCAACATCGTCGAGCTGGCGGTGGCGTTCGTCATGAGTGTCGCCTTCGCCGCCGTGGTCACCACATTCGTCGATCGCTTGATCAACCCGGTGATCGCCCTCATCCTGCCGGGTATCGACCAGTTGGCCGATCTGGGGACCTTCGGCGCCAACGGATCCATCGGTGCCGGCCTGGGAGCGGTGATCCCCCGCTGAGCGTTTTTATCAGCGAAACGGTACGCCCAGCACACCGTTTGGTAGGTCGAAACGGTAATGGGCCCCGACGGCAGGGGGCGTGGCCGGCTCAGACGCCGACTTTGAGCTATCGTTCGTCACCTACTACCGTTGTATGCATGGTAGCTGGTACAGCACGTCAGGATAGGAGCTCCCAGCTGCTCAAGGGTGTCCTCGACATGTGCCTCTTGTCGTTGATCCGCGAGGAACCGGCATACGGTTACGAGATGGTCCGCAAGCTGCAGACCCGCGGGCTCAGGCTCGTCAGCGAGGGCTCCATCTATCCCCTCCTCTCCCGCCTGGAGAAAGGGGGGCTCATCGAGGGGTTCCTGGTCCGGTCGAGCGAAGGCCCTGCTCGCAAGTACTACCGGATCAACCCCGAGGGCACACGTGCTCTCGAGGAGTGGCGCAGAGAATGGGCGACTTTCCGTGACGGCGTCGACGACGTGCTGGGAGGAGACGACGATGGACGTGCGTGAGGTGGAGAGAGTGGTCGACGACTGTGCCCGCTACTGGGTCGAGACCGGTGTCCCCCGTCGAATCGTCGAGGAGATGCGCCTCGAGCTCGCACAGCACCTGACCGAGGCGGCCGCCGACGGGCGCCAACCCAACGCGGTGGTGGGCGACGACCTGGCCGAGTTCGCCGAGCTGTGGGCGGCGGAGCACCGACGGTCAGGGTCCGCTGCTCCCACCTGGGAAGATGTCATGAGCGGTCGGACCGAGAGAAGCCGGAGAGCGCGACGAGAGCTACTGGCATTCGGCGCCGGGATCATCGCCATCGTGGTGGCGGTGGCCGTCGCCGGGAAAGGAGCGGAAAACGTGGAACAGGAAGTGTGGCGCTGGCTCTGGACGGGTCTCGCCATCGTCATGGGAATCGGCGAGATCTTCACCGCAGGGTTCTTCCTCCTGCCCTTCGCCATCGGGGCCGTGGCAGCAGGGGTACTGGCATGGGTTGGCGCAGGCGTCCTCGCCCAGTGGCTCGTCTTCTTCGGCGTCTCCGTGGTGGCACTGGCTTATCTGCGGCGATACATCGACCGCCAGGACGAGGGCGACCAACCCCGGGTGGGCGCCAACCGTTGGGTAGGGTCCCCTGGGATCGTCCTCGAGGAGATCGACCCCGACACTGCCACCGGCATGGTTCGGGTCGAGAACGAGGAGTGGCGGGCGACGTCGGCCCACGGTGCCATCATCCCCGCCGGGTCACGGATCGAAGTCCGGGACGTGCGCGGTGCACGCCTCGTCGTCGAGCAAGTCGAACACTAGAGAAAGGACCAACCAATGACTCCAGTGATCGTTCTATTCGGGGTCCTGGCGGCTGCGATCATCCTGATCGCCGCTACCGGCTTCCGGGTCGTACGACCCTTCGAGAAGGGACTGATCGAGTTCCTCGGTCGCTACGAGAAGACCGTCGACTCCGGCCTTCGCTGGGTGATGCCCTTCGTCAAGCGAATCATCAAGGTCGACATGCGGGAGCAGGTCGTCGACGTGCAGCCTCAGGAGGTGATCACCAAGGACAACGTCGCCGTCACCGTCGATGCGGTGATCTACTACGAGGCGACCGACCCGGTCAAGCTCAAATACAACGTGGGGCAGTTCATCCTGGCGGTCACCAAGCTCGCCCAGACCAACCTCCGTAACGTGGTCGGCGACCTCGACCTCGATGCCGCCCTCACCTCCCGCGAGGTCATCAACGCCAAGCTTCGCCAGATACTCGATGACGCCACCGACAAGTGGGGTGTTCGTGTGGTGCGAGTCGAGATCCAGCGTATCGAGCCGCCCAGCGATGTCACCGATGCCATGCATCGCCAGATGAAAGCCGAACGCGACCGTCGCGCCCTGGTCACCGAAGCCGAGGGCGCCAAACGGGCCGCCATCCTCCGGGCCGAGGGCGTCAAGGAATCCCAGGTTCTCGAGGCCGAAGGTCAGGCGGAGGCCATCAAACGGGTGGCCGACGCCGAGCGGTACCAGAAGGAGACCGTGGCCGAAGGTGAAGGCCGCGCCGTCGAGCGGGTGTTCGCCGCCATCCATCAGGGTGACCCCACCCCCGATCTGATCGCCATAAGGTACCTGGAGACACTGCAGGGGATCGCCGACGGGCAGGCGACCAAGATCTTCCTGCCCGTGGACACGTCCGGCGTGCTGGGCAGCGTCGCCGCCATCGGCGAGATGTTCCGGGAAGGCGCGGACGGAGCCCGTCCCCCGGCCTGACCAGGCTGCTCTCGAACGGCACGGCCGGACGCGCCGGTTTCTCACCTACCAAACGGTGTGTGGGACGCACCGTTTTGCTGATAAAAACGGTCAGCCGGGGGTGCGGGTCATGCCGGCCAGCGTCTGCTCGACCTCGGCGGGTGACACCGGCGGGTAGAACACCATGGTGTACTCGTCGCATCTGTCGCCCGGCTCGTTGAACCAGGCGACCACCCAGCGGCCGTCCGGGTATGGGCCGGCCACACCGCGGGAGCCCGCCACCTCCACCTCGCCTCGCTCGGCAGGGAATTGCTGGGGCGGCAGCGACCCGCGGATGAGGGCGATGGCGGTAGTGCTCTCACTGTTCACCCACAGGCGGACATGGGTGGCGCCGATCGTCTGGAACTCGTCGGGCTCGTCGACCGTGTCCTCCTGTTCGGCGGGGACCACGGTCGGCGGCAGGAAGCTCAACTCGTAAGGGGCGGGAGGGCACGGCTGAGGTGGAGCCGTGGTAGTTGTGAGGGCGGTGGTGGTGGTAGGCACCGCCGTGGTTGGCGTCGTCGTGGTGGCGTCCGGGGCCGAGGAACAGGCGGACACCACGACGCACACAACAGCAACGGACCGCACGCCGGCGATCCTACCGCTCCTGGTGCTCACAGTCGGCTCCGGCCGGTTAGCGTGCTCAGCCCACCTGTATCTGGAGAGTGCACCCGGTGGCCAGTATGAAGGACGAGGCGCGGCGAGCCGTCGAGAACGCCGGCGACACGTTGCGCGAGATCAGCCGGTGGATGTTCGAGAACCCCGAGATGGCCTACAACGAGTTCCGGAGCTCGAAACGTCTGGTCGACTTCCTCACCGAGACCGGCTTCGATGTCGAGTACCCCGCCTACGGTCTCGACACCGCCTTCGCCGCCACCCTCGGCGGGAAAGGACCCCATGTGGTGGTATGCGCCGAGTACGACGCTTTGCCCGGAGTCGGACACGCCTGCGGCCACAACATCATCGCCGCCGCCGCCGCCGGCGCCGGCGCGGCACTCGCTCCGCTCGTCGACCGGTTGGGGATCCGCCTCACCATCCTCGGAACGCCCGCCGAGGAGAACTTCGGAGGGAAGGTGGATCTGATCGAGGCGGGAGCGTTCGAGGCTGTCGACGCCGCCATGATGGTCCATCCGTCCACCGCCGACGTCGTCGATCCCCGGGTGATCGCAGTCGCCCACATCGACGTCCACTTCCATGGGAAAGCCGCCCACGCATCCGCCTTCCCCCAGCAGGGCATCAACGCCCTCGACGCCGCCGTTCAGGCCTACGTAAACGTGTCGACCCTGCGCCAGCACCTCTACCCCACCGACAAAGTGCACGGCATCATCGCGGAGGGAGGCGACGCTCCCAACGTGATCCCCGACCACACACGGTCGTCCTGGTACGTCCGCGCCGAGACCCGGCAGCGGCTGGAGGATCTCGTTCCCAGGGTGAATGCCTGCTTCGAGGCAGCTGCCACCGCTACCGGATGCGAGCTGGAGATCGAGAACGTGGGCCATGTCTACGAGGAGCTCATCTCCAACCCGACCATGGCGGACCTGTTCCGGGAGAACTCCGCCCTCTTGGGGAGGGAGATGCTCCGCGGGGAGGACCTGCCCCCCTCCCAGACCGGGTCGACCGACATGGGCAACGTCTCCAAGCTGGTTCCGGCCATCCATCCCATGCTGAGCATCGACTGCCTGCCGGCCGTCAATCATCAGAAGGAGTTCGCCGCCCACACCGTCACCGCTCAGGGGGAGAAGGCGATCGTGGACGGAGCCCTGGCGATGGCGTGGACGGTCATCGACCTCGCCACCGAAGACCGCTGGTCGGAACTGTGATCCGCTCACTCCCCGACGGCGTAGAAGAGGCCGTCCCTGGAGCCGACGTAGACCGTGCCGTCCCACACGGCCGGGGTCGATTCGATACACGACTCCGAGACCTGGAACGTCCACAGGTGTGACGGGCGGCGGGGTTCGGCCAGGGAGTAGGCCTCCAGCGTGCCCGCACAGGTCGCCGCCACCAGCACGTCGTCGACGATCACCGGAGAGGCCCACGAGTGGTGTGCGACGGACTCCTCCCACACGACCTCTCCGGTGTCGGTGTCGACACCGATGATCCGCCCGGTGTGGCTGGTGGCATAGACCACACCGTCGCCGAGAGCAGGCGTGGCCCAGAAGCCACCCACCCCCGCTCCTCCCGAGTCCTCCACCCCCCAGAGGTAGGGGTCGTCGTCGGTGTAGGGGTCGAGCTTGACCAGCTGACCCAACTCGGCGGCACGCTCGTTCTTGCGCTCGTCCTCCACGGCCACGTACAGCATGCCGTCGGAATCGATGACGATTGTCGCGTCGACGTCGTCGCCCACCCAGTAGTCGAACACGATGGGTGCCTCCCCCTCGCGCACGTTCGATACGTCGAGGCCGACCACCCGACCCCCTGAGTTGGCGAAGTAGACCCTCTCCTCGAACACTGCCGGAGAGCTCTCGATCGAGACGTTGCGACCGACCAGCGATATCAGCTCGTCGGTGTAGCCGGGCATCGACACGAGGATCTCGGGACTGACCGTCGCCTGGCCCTCACCGTCGTAGGCGCGGTTCAGCTCGATGGCGAAGAACCACGAGTTCTCTCCGCCTTCGTAGAGGATGTCGTCGACGACCACCGGATTGCCGTCCCAGTCGTCGTTCCAGATGCCGTTGACCACCCGGGCGTCGAGTGACCACAGCTCCGTGGGCCGCTCCCGATCGAGAGCGATCACGCGGAGCTTGTTGTCGCGGGAGCCGGTGTAGAGCAGCGGGTAGCCGTCGGGGTCGAGGGTCACCGAGCCCTTGATGATGTCACCGGTCGGGAAGGAGGACCGGGTCTGGCTCCCATCGGAGGCGTCCAGGAAGTGGACCGATTTGTCGTAGGCCCCGAAGATCACCTCCGTCACCCCATCCGGCCTGTCCCAGACCACGGGCTGGCCGGTCCAGCCGGTGCCGCACCAGGTGCTGACCTCCCCACCCACACTCGACTGGCCGCACATCCGGCCCGATCCCGGATAGCTCCACAGCGTCTCCGGGCTCGACGGGACCGGTCCCGTCCCGTACCAGGTCCTGGTGGGGTTGCCCCGGAACATGGTGAGGCCAGTCACCTCGCCCCAGGGCCGGCCCACCGTCCAGTCGGGAACGACGCCCTCCGGCCGGGAGGGAAGCGTGGTGGTGGTGCTGGTCGACGATCTCGGAACCGACGGGGTGGTTACGGGGAGGATCGTCGTGATAGTGGAGTCGGGTACGGTCGTGGAGCCGGAAGCCGCAAAGACCTCGGTTGGGGCCGGCGTGTCACCGCTGACGAACCGGGCTGCTCCCACCAGTCCCAGACCGACGGCCAGGAAGACGACCACAGCCCGGAACCTGGCGGGTCGGTCGGCGGGAGCTGGCCCGGGGCGCCGGTGTTTCACCCCCACATGATGGCCGAACCGGGGCTCAACACTCCGGATCTGCCGTCGGTTCGGGTCGACCGGGAGCCGTGATGAACGCCGGGATGAGACACGAGCTGATCGTGCCGTCCGGCTCCACCACCACCCGAGCGATGGCGGTGGTGGAACCCGCCACAGAGAAGTTCGGCCACACGAAGTTCCCCAGGCTCCACGCCACCGGGGCTCCATCGACCATCTCCAGCGGCTGGAGACGATGAGGATGATGGCCGAAGATCATGTCGGCGCCGGCTGCGATCAACGCCTCGGCTCGTTCCCGATCGTCGGGTCTCGGCTCGGTGTCGAGTTCGACGCCCCAGTGAATGGTCACGACGACGAGATCCGCCATCGCGGCGGCGGCCTCCACCACCTCCACCATTGACTCGATCGTGTCGCCGTCGGCCATTCCGGGGGTGTCCTCGCCGGCCAGCCAGCCCGGGTTGGGGACCACTCCCCCGAACCCCACGACCGCCACGGTCCAGCCGTTGACTTCCACGATCGCCGGCGCCGTCGCCTCCGCCAGATCCCTCCCCGCCCCGACGGGCAGTATTCCTCCGGCCTCCAGGTTGGCACGGCCGTCCACCAACGCCTCTGCTCCGTGATCGCGGCTGTGGTTGTTGGCCAGGTTGGCGACGTCGACACCGAACTCGCCCATGACGGGCAACGAGTCGCGGTCGCATCTGAAGACGAACTCCTTGTCGAGCGGTGTGCCCAGATCGGAGGGCGTGCACTCGAGGTTGATCACCGTGAGGTCATCGTCGACGAAGAGCCCGTCGAGCCCTTCCCAGGCGTACTCGTGGCCGTTGGCGGCGAGCGCCGGGATGTAGGAGATGTCGGTGTTGACGTCCCCCACCGCGTGGATCACCAGGCGCCCCCGAGCCTCGGTAGTCGTGGTCGGCGCCATCGTGGTCGAAGTCGTGGTCGCGGCCACGACCGTCGTGGTGGTCGTCGCCGCCGACGTCGCGACCGTCGTCGGGCCCGCCAGGATCGCCCGGCCATCTGGTCGGCTTCCCCCAGCGACGTAGGCGGTCACCCCGAGGATGAGCCCACCGAGAATGACTACGAGGAGACGAGAGACACGCACCCGCCCATTGTCGTCGTCGAGGCCAAGACTTCCGCCTCGCTACAGGATCTGGCTGAGGAACAGCTTGGTCCGCTCCTCCCTGGGGTCGGTGAAGAAGTGCTCGGGCGGGCCCACCTCGACGATCTGACCGTCGGACATGAACACGACCCGATTGGCCACCGCCCGGGCGAAGCCCATCTCGTGGGTCACGACGATCATGGTCATGCCGGCCTCGGCCAGCTCCACCATCACGTCGAGGACCTCTTTGATCATCTCCGGGTCGAGGGCGGAGGTCGGCTCGTCGAAGAGCATCACCTGGGGTTGCATGGCCAGGGCCCGGGCGATCGCCACTCGCTGCTGCTGCCCGCCCGAGAGCTGACCGGGGTACTTACGGGCCTGCTCGGGGATCTTCACCCTCTCCAGCATCCGCAGCGCCAGCTCCTCGGCTTCCTTCTTGGGCATGCGACGCACCTCACGGGGGGACAGGGTGACGTTCTCGAGGACGGTGATATGCGGGAATAGGTTGAACTGCTGGAACACCATCCCAGTCTCCCGCCGGACCTCCTGGATGTTGCGGACGTCGTCGGACAGCTCGATCCCACCGACGACCACCCGGCCACGATCGTGTTTCTCGAGACGATTGATGCAGCGAATCAAGGTGGACTTGCCGGATCCGGATGGGCCGATGACCACAACCACCTCCTGGCGGCCGACCCGCATGTTGATGTCCTTGAGCGCCTGGAAGTCACCAAAGAACTTGTCGACTCCTTCCAGCTCGATCACTGCCTCCCCTTTGGCCTGGGTGGCATCGGCGAAGATCTGTGGCGTCGTCATCGTTCACTCACTCTCAGTCGGGTCTCCAATCTCTGACTCTCGCGGGACATCGCATAGGAGAACGCCCAGTACCCGATGGCCACGAACACCAACGTCTCGGCATGGGCGATGGAACGAAAGTCGGCCTGGGCGTGAACCAACGACCGTACACCGAGAAACTCGTTGATGGCGATGATCAGTAACAGCGAAGAGTCCTTGAACAGGGAGATGAACTGACCGACCATGGCCGGGATGACTGCCCTCAGCGCCTGAGGTAGGACGATCCTGCGCAACACCGTCGGTGGCGCCATCCCCAGTGCCTGAGCAGCCTCCGTCTGTCCCCGCGGCAACGACTGGAGGCCGCCTCTCACGATCTCGGCCACGTAGGCGGCCGTGAACAGCGTCATGGCCGTGATGGCCCGTGAGACGCTGGACAGGCTGGTCCCGGCCGGGAGGAGGAACCCGAGCATGTACTGGCCGAAGAAGAGGAGGGTTATCAGCGGCACACCCCGGATCAACTCGATGTACCCCGTGGCCAGGTAGCCGAGAGCCGGAAGAGTGGACCGGCGTGCCAGCGCCAGGAGCAGGCCGATCGGAAACGACAGGATGATGGCGAGCGCCGACACCCACAGAGTCAGATGCAGACCCGACCACCGGTCCCATCCCACCCCGGGGACCACGACCCGGTCGTAGACGGCGAAGACCACCCCCGACGCGGCCACGGCCACCCCCAGGCGGACGAGGAACCGGACCGTCACAGATGTGAAGCGGCCGAACGGTGTCACCGACCAGCCGCCGATGACCACCAGGATCGCTGTGACCACCCAGGCCCGGCCGGTGGTTCCGGAAACCGCCTGGAACCCGACGACCAGCGCCAGACCGGCCAGCACCCAGCCGGTCGTACGCATCGATGAAGGCAACCACCGGGCCACCGAGCCCGCCGCGAAGGCGCCGACGGCTGCCACCACCACCAGCAAGGGGGCGGCAGTTCCGGCGAATCCGAGCAGCATCAGCACGAACAGGATCACCGACCAGAAGCGGCGAACGAGGCTCATCGGACGCGGGCGGACGAAGGAAAGGCCTGCCTCCCGGGCCCGGTCCTCCGCCGCCGCCGAGGCGGTACCCGCGCCGATCCCGAACGACAGGGCCAGGAGGATGAGCTGGACCACCAGCCGTGGTTGCTCGCTGCGGGGGAAGGTGCCCTGCATGAACAGAGTGAGGTTTCGTTCGACCACCTCCCACTGTCCGTTGACGAAAGCGAAGACGAACGAGCGGTAGCCAGCGTAGGCAAGCACGGGGATGAGGACGAGCGTGAGGATGCCCGATCTGACCGATCCGAAGAGGTTCTCCCGCACCCAGGTGAGCGGACGGACCCGGACGATCGGCGGTCGTTCGGCTTCGAGGGTGGTCATCGTGACACCAGTTGCATCCGGCGGTTGACGACGTTGAGGATCAGCGAGATGACGAGGGAGAACGACAGATACACCGCCATGAGGATGATGACCGACTGGACTGCCGGCCGCCCGTTGCCTATGGAGCTCTGGGTGAGGTTGGTGATCTCGGCGTAACCGACGGCGGCGGCCAGGGAGGTGTTCTTCACCAGGTTCAGACTCTGATTGATGAACGGGGGCAGGGCAACCCGGAGGGCCTGGGGCAGGATCACGAAGCGATACCGCTGGAAGTTGTTGAGCGCCAGGGCATTGGCGGCTTCGGTCTGACCCTTCGATACCGCCAGGATGGACCCGCGGATGATCTCAGCGATGTGGCTGGCGGTATAGAGCGCCAGGGCGCCGGTCACCGACATGAATCCGGCATTGATGGCGAATCCGCCGATGATCCTCCGCCGGTTCTCGGTGGGAGCCGGCCAGCTCACATGGAAAGGGTTGCCGAGCAGCAGATAGGCCAGAACCAGCAGTCCGATGAGAGTCCCCAGCGACCAGAGGACACGATGGTGCGGCGCACCGGTGCGCTCGTGGACGGCGGTTCGCCTGCGCCAGACGAGAAAGGCAGCAACGATCGCCACCAGCGCCATCAGCCCGAAGACCCCAACGCTCCCCCTGGAGGTGACACCCGGAATCCCCCATTCTTCGTTGCTGAGCATCAGGAGGTTGTTGGTCGTCCCTGGGGCCCTGATCTCGATGCTCTCCCGAAGGTTGGGGAACGGGCCGAAGAGGAAAATGGCGAAGGCGAAGAAGACGATGACGAGCAGAGGCGGGATGTTGCGGAAGAACTCGACGTAGACGGCGGACAACCGGGATACCAGCCAGTTGTCCGACAGACGGGACACACCCACGATCAGCCCCATCACCGACGCCAGCATGATCCCGAAGAACCCGGCGAGGAACGTGTTCTTGACTCCCACCAGCACCATGTCGATCACCGGGGATCTCGGATCGAACTCCCGGTGGTAGGCGATCTGGAACTGGGTAGGCCTGAACAGGAAGCCGAAGTCCAGACGGACATTTATCCGGGCCAGGTTGGTGACCAGGTTGGAGAACAGCCACCGCAAGAAGAGGAACACCGCCACAACCGCCACGACCTGTCCGACGACGCGCAGGACGCGCACGTCACGCCAGAATGGCGGGCGGACGCTAGTCGGGGTCGGGGAAGCAGTCACTCAGCGTCGAATGAAAGGGAAGGCCGGAGGCGCTCTCGCGCCTCCGGCCTTGTGCTCGACCTAGCGATATGGGGGCACGTACATCAGCCCACCGTTGGTCCATAGGTCGTTGGGACTGCCTTCGAGCTGGAGGCCGATCGGCACTATGTGCCGCTCGAACATCTCCGCGTAGTTGCCCACCGCCTCCACGATCGTGACGTTCATGTCGGTGGCGAGTCCGAGACCGGGATCGAATCCGCCGTCTCCGATGAAGTTGAGGATGTTGGGGTCGTCACCGTCGTAAGCGCCGATGGTCGATGAGTCGAGCCCGAACTCCCAGGCGGCCACCGGGGCCATCACCGACCACTCCACGGCCTGCGCCCAGGCAGAGTCCCCATCGGGCACCGCCGGTCCCAGCGGTTCCTTGGAGATGATCTCGGCCATGATGAACTGCTCTTCGCCTCCGGCTTCCTCGATGGTGGCCTTGAAGGCGGCGAGCTGGCTGGAGTCCGAGGTCCACGCCTCACACTGCCCGGTCTCGTACGCCGGCTGCAGAGTCTCGTTGTCCGCATGCACGGACGGGTTGAACGGGATGCCCCGGGCGTTGAACACCGCGGTCAGGTTCAGCTCGGTGGTGGTGCCGGAGAGCACGCAGATGGTGGCGTCCGCCAGATCCTCCAGCTCGGTGAAGCCGGTGGCGGCCGGGACCATCATGCCCTGGCCGTCGTAGAACGTGGTGAACAGGAAGGTGGCGCCCTCCTGGCCGTCACGGGTGGCGGTCCAGGTCGTGTTGCGGATCAGCACGTCGATCTCGCCACCCTGGAGGGCGGTGAAACGAGCATCAGCCGTCAACGGCACGTACTCGACTGCCTCGGGATCTCCGAGAACTCCGGCGGCCACTGCCTTGCAGAAGTCGACGTCGAAGCCCGAGAACTCTCCGGCCTCATCGACGATCCCGAATCCGGGCAGCACGTCGTTGACGCCGCAGCGAACCGCTCCGCGGTCCTCTACCGCCGCCAGGATCCCACCCTCGGCCTGGGACACGACCGCCGGTTCGGTGGTGGTAGTCACCTCCTCGCCGTCATCGGTGGGCTCGGGCGCCTCCGTTACGTCGGTCTCGGGTGGTACCTCCGTATCGGGAGTCACTTCGTCGCCGGTTGTACATGCGGCCATGAGCATGGCCAATACCGCCAGCAGCGCTATCACGCGTCGTTGCATATCTTCCTCCTTGTGAAGGCATGGCATCGACCATGCCTGACCCGGACGATAGCCTCGACCGACCGGCCGTGACAGTGAGAACGCGGAGATTCGACGAGCCTGCCCGCCCGGGCTTCAGGATGGACGTCCGCCCGGGAGACGGGCATGCTGACGGATCCAGGCGTGCATGGCGATCCCCGCCGCCACACCGGCATTGATGGACCGGGTTGAGCCGAATTGGGCTATGGAGAGAACAAGCTCCACCGCCGCCCGGGCACTCTCAGACAGCCCGTTGCCTTCCTGGCCGAACAGCAGGAGGCACCTCTCCGGGAGGCCGGTCTCTTCCAGGTTCCCGGCGCCGGGAAGGTTGTCGACGCCGACGACCACCAGGCCCTCGCCGGCCGCCCAGTCCACCAGCTCCTCGATGGTGTCGTGGTGGATGATGTGCTGATAGCGGTCGGTCACCATCGCCCCCCGCCGATTCCATCGGCGCTCGCCGACGATGTGAACGGCCCGGGCTGCGAAGGCGTTGGCGGTGCGAACCACCGTCCCGATATTGAGGTCGTGGCGCCAGTTCTCCACCGCCACATGAAACGGGTGGCGTATCAGATCCAGGTCCTCCACGATCGCCTCCCGCTTCCAGTAGCGGTAGCGGTCCACCACGTTGCGGCGGTCTCCCCCGGCGAGGAGGCGCGGATCCATTCTCGGATCGTCGGGCCAGGGCGGAGGGTGAGGACCCACACCTACTCGCTGGCGTTCGGACTCGTTCCATGAGGCGACCACATCCGCCAGCTCCGACAGAGACACGATCTCGGCGTCGGCTTTCACGCCGGTGGCGTCCTGCCGGCGCCGGTTCAGCCACACTGCTCGAGCACCTGCCCGGTGAGCCCCCACGATGTCGGGATCGGATTCGTCGCCGACGTGTACCAGGTCCCGGACGTGACAACCGGCGGCGGCCGCGGCCATGTGGAACATCCTCGGATCCGGCTTGCGCACCCCGATCTGGTCGGCGGCGAGCCAGAACGAGAAGCGATCGGCGATGGCACTGTCTCCCCAGCGGGTGTTGCCGTTGGTGACCACGCCCAATGCGATCTCGTCGCCGAGCGCATCGAGCATCGGCTCGACGTCGTCGAAGAGGCGCACGGCCCGATGGCGGTGCTCGAAGTAGAGCTCGATCAGTTCCTCGGCCAGGCCCGGCTCGTCGCCTACCTGCTCGCCCACGAACCGCGCGATGGCCCGGCGCCTCATCTCGATGTGGGACGAGCCGGGAGGACTCGAGTCCACGACCCGGCGATGAGTGTCAACGAGATCATCCACCCCTACCGTGGTGGAGGTACGCCGTCGCAGGTGTTCGACCACGACTTCGGTCGCCTCCAGAGCCACGGTGGAGAAGTCCCACAGCGTGTCATCGGCATCGAAGGTGATCGCCCGGACGGGCACCGCTCTTCAGCCCAACAGCAACTCGACCTGGCCGACGATCGAGTCGTGATCGAGCCCGGCCCACTCGGTCACGGCGTCGGCACTCCCGAACGGAAGGAAGACATCGGGGAGGCCTAGGCAGGTGACACGGCCTCCGATCGCGGTTCCGGACAGGGACTCCAGCACGGCCCCTCCGAATCCTCCCGTGCGGACGTTGTCCTCCAGCGTGACGGTGAACGGATGGGATCCCACCCACTCGGCCAGCCGGTCGTCGAGCGGCTTGACCCACCTGGCGTTCACCACGGTGCACTCGAGGCCCTGTTGGCCGAGGGTCGAGGCGACTTTCTCTGCCGTCTCCACCATCCGGCCGGTGGCCAGGAGCAACATGTCGGATCCCTCCGACCGCACCTCCCACACCCCTACCGGCAGCGGTTCCACCGGCAGGACGGGCAACGAGGCAGCGGCCCCCTTGGGGTACCGGATCGCCATCGGGCCCGGATTGTCGGCGGCCGCCTCGATCATGGCGCACAGCTCTTCGGCGTCCGAGGGTGCCCCGACTACCAGGTTGGGCACCATCCTCAGGTACGTGAGATCGAAGACCCCGTGATGGGAAGGACCGTCCGGGCCGGTGACCCCGGCACGGTCTATCAGGAAGGTGACGGGAAGGTCGTGCAGGGCGACGTCGGCGATTATCTGATCCACGGCCCGCTGGAGGAAGCTGGAGTAGATGGCGACGAACGGTTTCTTGCCCGCCATGGCCATACCCGCCGCCAGGGTCACGGCATGCTGTTCGGCGATGCCCGTGTCTACCACCCGCTCCGGGTGGCGCAGGGCCAGGTCCTTGAGCCCGGTGGAGGACACCATAGCCGCCGAGATGGCCATCACGGCGGGGTCGCGCTCGGCCAGGTCGGCCACGGCGTGGCCGACCACGTCGGTCCATTTCAGCTCGCTCTTCAAGGCCCGCCCGGTGGCAACATCGAAACTGCTGACGCCGTGGAGCTTGTCTTCCTCGTCCTCGATGGCCGGCTGATAGCCCTGGCCCTTCTCGGTCACCACATGGACCACAACCGGCTCGTCGTACTCCTTGGCCCGCTCGAAGGTCTCTTCCAGGAGCGGGATGTCATGACCGTCGATGTGGCCGGAGTACTTGAGGCCGAGTGCGTCGAAGACGGTCGACGGCTCGACGAACTGCTTGGCAGCCTCTTTGAAGCGGTTGGCGAGCTCGTCGGCAGTGTCACCCACGATGGGCAGCCCCCGCAGTATCTTGCCGAGGCTCCGCTTGGCCCACTCGTAGCGCGGGTCGAATCGATAGTGGGCGAGGGTGGCCAGCGCGGCGAGACCGCCCACCGTGGGAGCGTATGAGCGGCCGTTGTCGTTGAGAACGACGACGAGACGTCGGGGACGCGTGACGGCGATGTGGTTGAGGGCCTCGTAGGCCATTCCCCCGGTGAGAGCCCCGTCGCCGATGATCGCCACCGTCCATCCCTCATATCCCGCCAGGGCATGGCCGAGGGCGTACGACAGCGACGTGGAGGCGTGGCTGTTCTCGACCCAGTCGTGGGGGCTCTCCTCCCGGCTGGGGTATCCCGAGAGGCCACCGAACTTACGCAGCGTCTCGAAGCGATCGCGACGTCCCGTCAGGAGCTTGTGTACATAGGCCTGATGACCGACGTCCCAGATGAGTCGATCCCGGGGAGAATCGAACACCCGGTGGAGTGCGATCGTCAGCTCGACCACACCGAGGTTGGGCGACAGATGACCGCCCGTACGGGAGACGGTGTCGAGTATGAACTGACGGATCTCGGCGCAGAGGAACTCCAGGTCCTCGGGGTCGAGTCGCCGGAGGTCCGATGGCCCGTCGATCTGGCCGAGCACGCTCTGGCTGGGGGGAGGCATCGCCACAAGAGGGTACCGTCCCCGCACTCCCAGCGAGAAGTACACACGGCGACTCCACCTTTTCGATGCGCGAAAAGGTTCGGGTCGTTCGGCCGGGTGGGAGGCGGTGGCGTAGACTTTCATTTCTCGCCGGCCACCGAGTCGACGAGATCCAAAGGAGGAAGACCCACATGAATGCACGCAGACTCACCACCGCAGTCGCAGCCCTCGCCATCGTGGCGGCCGCCTGCGGCGGCGAAAACGGGGACACGATCGGCGATTACGAGCTCGTGTCCCCCGGCACCCTGACGGTATGTACCGACGCCCCCTACCCGCCCATGGAGTTCCAGGATCCCGACACCGGTGAGTTCACCGGGTTCGACATCGAGCTGATGCGGGCCATCGCCACCAACCTCGGCCTCGACCTGGAGGTGGTGAACACCGGCTTCGATCCGATCACCTCCGGGTTGGCGATGGCGGCGCGGGACTGTGACATCGCCGCTGCCTCCATCACCATCACGGCCGAGCGGGCCGAGAACATCGCCTTCACCGACGGCTACTTCACCGGCGACCAGTCGTTGCTGGTGGCCGCCGACTCGGGAGTCACCTCGTTGGCCGACCTCGCCGGCCAGAGCCTGGCCGTCCAGACGGGAACCACGGGCGAGATCTACGCGCAGGAGAACGCCCCCGGCGACACCGAGATCGTCTCGTTCGAGGACCCGGGGGACACCTTCCTCGCCCTGGAAGCCGGTCAGGTGCAGGCAGTGCTCCAGGACATCGTTCCCAACGCCGAGTACGCCCTCGACAACGATTCCGCCGTTCTCGCCGAGACCTACCCGACCGACGAGCAGTACGGCTTCGCCGCCAGCCTGGAAGGCACCGAGGACCTGATGGCGGCCGTGAACGAGCAGATCGCGGCCGTGCGGGCCGACGGCACCTACGACGAGATCTTCGAGGAGTTCTTCCCCCGAGGCTGACCTCGGCATCCCGAGCACGCGACGGGGCGACCGCTGTATGGTCGCCCCGTCCCTATTGGAACTCCAATGGCGCTGAAGCCCCGGCAACGACAGAAGCTGATCCGTGCCTCCCTCTATGCACTGCTCGTGGTGCTGGCCGGGGTAGCCGCCCTCTTCGCCGACTGGGAGAGCATCCAGCGCAACTTCTTCCGGCTGGACATCGCCGGCGGCATGTTCCCTCAGGTTCTGACCCGCTTTGCGCGCAACACCCTGCTCTACACGTTCGCCGCCTTCATATTCGGGCTGGTCTTCGCGCTGATCCTCGCCCTGATGCGCCTCTCACCGGTAGGCCCGTACCGCTGGCTGGCCACCGGATACGTCGAGCTCTTCCGCAGCATTCCGGCGCTGGTCACGATCCTCATCATCAACTTCGGGATCCCCATCGCCTTCGGCTTCCGTATCCCCGGCGGGCTCTTCGGAATCGCCGCCGTCGGCCTAGGGCTGGTAGCGGCGGCGTACATGGCCGAGACGATCAGGGCGGGGATCGAGGCGGTCCCCCGCGGCCAGGTGGAGGCGGCCCGATCCCTCGGCATGCGATCCGGTCAGGCGATGTTCTCCATCGTCCTGCCTCAGGCGTTCCGGATCATCATCCCGCCGCTGACAAACGAGTTCGTGTTGCTGATCAAGGACACATCGCTCCTCTTCGTCGTGGGGACGACCCCGCTGACCCGGGAGCTGACCAAGTTCAGCCGGGACGTGGTCACCGAACAGCGCAACGCCACACCCTTCATCGTGGCCGCCTTCATCTATCTGGTGATCACGCTGCCGCTCACCTACCTGGTGAGACGCCTGGAGAAGAGAGGAGCGAGAGCGAGATGAGGTCGGGAGCTCCCCCCATCCAGATCCGCGACCTGCACAAGCACTTCGGCGACCTCGAGGTGCTTAAGGGGATCGACTTCCAGGTGACGTTCGGGGAAGTGGTGTGCGTCATCGGGCCCTCGGGCTCGGGCAAGTCGACCCTCCTTCGCTGCGTGAACCGCCTGGAGGAGCCCACGTCGGGAACGATCCTCATCGAAGGTGAGGACATCACCGATCCCGACGCCGACGTGGACGACCTCCGCACCCGCATCGGGATGGTGTTCCAGCAGTTCAACCTCTTCCCGCATCTAACGGTGATGGACAACCTCACAATCGCCCAACGCAAGGTGCGCAAGCGGAGCAGGGAGGAGGCCGAGGAGATTGGCCATGCCTCCCTGGAGCGGGTCGGCCTCCTCGACAAGGTCAGGGCCTACCCCAACCATCTGTCGGGCGGTCAGCAGCAGCGAGTGGCGATCGCTCGGGCTCTGTCGATGCAGCCCGATATGATGCTCTTCGACGAGCCCACCTCGGCTCTCGATCCCGAACTGATCGGGGAGGTGCTCGATGTGATACGCCGTCTGGCGGAGGACGGCATGACCATGATGGTCGTGACCCACGAGATGGGCTTCGCCCGGGAGGTGGCCGACCGGGTCGTCTTCATGGACGGCGGTGTGGTGGTGGAGGAAGGCTCCCCGATGCAGGTGTTGGCCAGCCCCCGCCATGAACGCACCCAGCGTTTCCTCTCGATGATCCTGTGACCTTCACTCCCGGTCGCGTGAGTGGTCATCAGTTTTCGGTCATCGGTTGTCGGTACCGAGAACCGACGACTGACACCGACGACCATGGACTCGCGATTCGCGCCCCGGGTAGTGTCGCCGTATGCAACGCTGGCAGACGGATGTCCTGGTCATCGGGGGTGGGGCGACCGGGGTGGGGGTGCTGCGGGACCTGGCGATGCGCGGCTTCGACACCGTGCTGGTGGAGCAGCGGGACCTGAGCCACGGCACCAGCGGGCGCTACCACGGACTCCTGCACTCGGGAGGGCGCTACGTCGTGAAGGACCCGGAGGCCGCCGTCGAATGCATCGAGGAGAACCGGGTCCTTCGTCGCATCATGCCGCACTGCCTGGAGGACACCGGGGGATACTTCGTGGTGACTCCCTGGGACGACGCCGACTACGTCCCCGAGTTCCTGGAGGGATGCCGCCGCGCCGGGATCCCGGTGGCGGAGGTGACGGTCGCCGAGGCCCTCCGCCGTGAGCCGTTCCTCAACCCGGGAATATCCCACTGCTTCGAGGTCCCCGACGCCGCCGCCGATTCGTTCCTGGCGGCCGAGTCGACCGCTGCCTCCGCCCGCGAGCACGGCGCCCGAGTGCTCCCCTACCACGAGGTAGTCGCCCTGGTCCGCGAGGGGGACACCGTTGTCGGTGCCCGATGCCACGACCTGACGACCGGCGAGGACGTGGCTATCACCGCCGACCTGGTCGTGAACGCCTCCGGGGCGTGGGCGGGACGGGTGGCCGCCACCGCCGGAGTGGACTTCCGGGTCCAGGCCGGCAAGGGAACCATGCTGGGCGTCAACCACCGGATGATCAACACCGTCCTCAACCGATGCAAGATGCCCGATGACGGCGACATCATCGTTCCCATCCAGACAGTCGCCGTGATCGGCACCACCGACGAAGGCGTGCCCGATCCAGAACGGTTCAGCGTGGAACCGTGGGAGGTCCGCCTGATGCTGGAGGAAGGCGACAAGCTCGTTCCGGGGATCTCAGAGATGCGAGTCCTGCGCGCATGGGCGGGGGTGCGGCCCCTCTATCAGGAGGACGCCGCCGATGACACTCGCGACGTGACACGCGCCTACGCCCTGTTGGATCATTCCGTGCGGGACGGAGTCGACGGCTTCGTGACCATCACCGGAGGGAAATGGACCACCTTCCGTCAGATGGCCGAGGTGACCGCCGACAACGTCTGTCGGAAGCTGGGAGTCGACCGTCCGGGACGGACCCACCTGGAGCCGTTGCCCGACCCGCAGGAGCGCAACGGCTACCACTTCCTGGGAGAACGTCTTGCCCGTATCGAAAGCGACGCCGACTACGGCGACCTCGTGTGCGAGTGCGAACTGGTCACCCGGGACGACGTGACCCGCGCCATCGTGGACGGTGAAGCCAAGACCGTCGACGACATCCGCAGGGAGGTGAGATTGGGGATGGGGCCATGCCAGGGGGGATGGTGCCTGCCCCGTGTCGGCGGCATCCTCCACGAGATCCGCCGCCCACCGGTCGCCGAGACGAACGTGGCGATGAAGGACTTCCTGCGGGAACGCTGGAAGGGCATGTTCCCCGTGCTGTGGGGATCGCAGCTCCGGCAGGCCCGTCTCGACGACCTCATCTTCGGCAGTCTGCTCCGTGCCCCCGACCTGCCCGGTCCCGCCACGTCGCCGCTGGGTCCGGTCATGTACACACCACCGGAGGACGCCACCGGCATTCCCGCTCCTCCCCGCCGGGCTCGCGCCTCGGGGGCGAGGGCGGGGCCGCCCCTCCGTGATGTCCTGGTCGTGGGTGGCGGTCCGGCCGGCTTGATGGCGGCCTGGCAGGCGGCCGTCGGCGGCGCATCCACGACTCTGCTCACCAAAGGTTGGGGCAGCCTGATGTGGCATGCCGGCTGTATCGACGTCTTCGGCGCACAAGGCGACGATCGCTCGCCACGCCAGGCCCTGGAGGAGCTGGCCGTCACCGAACGCGAGCACCCCTACTCCCTGGTCGGCGTCCCGTCGGTGGCCGAGGCTCTCTACGCGCTGGTGAACCTCTGCGAGGAGGAGGGATATCCCCTGGCAGGCTCCCTCGACTCCAACTTCACGCTGCCCAGCGGCCTGGGTGCGGGACGAAGGACCTGCCTGGCACCCCGCACGATGACCGCAGGCTCCCTGGATCGACCGGAACCTGTGCTGGTGGTCGGCCTGAACCGATTCGGCGACCTCGCTCCGGAGCTGGTGGCCGACAACCTCGCCGCCCTCCGGGTGGAGACCGACGCCGTCCGGATCGAACTGCCGTCACTCGAGGCTCGCCGGTTCGTCAACGGAACCGTCCTCGCTGCCTTGTTCGAGACCGAGGAGTTCCGAACCGAGGTAGTCGACGCGCTGAGCCTTCATCGGCCGGCGGGAAAGCGGATCGGGTTCCCGGCCGTGTTGGGGCTCGATCGGGCTCCGGACGTGATCGCCGATCTGTCCCAGCGCCTCTCGGCCGAGGTCTTCGAGATCCCCACCCTCCCTCCCTCGGTGCCGGGGATGCGCCTACAACGCATCCTTCGCGATGCGATTCGCCGAGCAGGGGGAAGGATCATCGACAACGCCGAGGCGGTGGCGCTGGAAGGCGACGGCCGGGCGATAGAGATCACGACTCTCGCTGCCGCCCGCCAGCTGCGCCATCGGGCCCGACGGGTCGTTCTCGCCACCGGAGGGATCCTCGGTGGCGGAGTCGTGGGGCTGGCGGACGGGTCATTGCGCGAGACCGTGGCGAACCTCCCCGTGAGGGGTCCGTCTGCCCGGCAGGACTGGTTCGACGAAGATGACCCGCCGCTCTACCGGAGTGGCGTGGCGGTGGGTGCCGACCTGACCGCCATCCCCGGGGTGATGGTGGCGGGTGGGCTCCTGGCCGGAAGCGATCCGGTCCGGGAAGGCTCGCTGGAGGGCGTGGCACTGGCCACCGGGTGGGTGGCAGGCCGGAAGGCTGCGGGCCGATGATCGTCGCCCCCGTCGAAACGACTCTCGACTACTGCATCAAGTGCAACATCTGCGTGACGGTCTGCCCGGTGTCGGCCGTCACCGATCTCTTTCCGGGGCCCAAGTACGAAGGGCCACAAGCCGCCCGGTTCCGCCACGGGGGACAACCCACCCCCGACCATTCTGTCGACTATTGCTCGGGTTGCCGGGTGTGCAACGAGGTCTGCCCGACGGGAGTGAGGATCGCCGAGATAAACGCCCGCGCCCGGGCGGATCTGGTGGCGCAGGGCGAGGTGGCCTGGAGGAGCCGCCTCCGGAACAACCTGCTCGCTCGCCCCCTGCTGTTGGGGAAGCTGGGATGGCCGCTGAGGAGCCTGGTCAATTGGGGATTCGCTCTCGGTCCGGCCCGACGACTGGCCGAGCTCCTGCTGGGTATCCATCGGAGTGCGCCACTTCCCTCCTACCCCCGGGGTCCTCGCCTTCGCCGGTGGCTCCGGTCCCACCACCGGCGCGGCACCGGGCGACCGGCGACTGTTCGGCGCAACGGAGAAGCCCACGAGCCCACCAGTCGCGCCGAAGTCGGACACCAACCAGAGATCGTGTACTTCACCGGCTGTGCCACCGAGTACTACGAGACCCGGGTGGGTCGAGCAGCTGTGCGGGTCCTGGAGCATCTGGGGTATGAGGTGATCGTGCCGGAGAATCGGTGCTGTGGTCTGCCGCTTCTCTCCAACGGTGAGTTCACCGCCGCCCGCCGTTACCACCAGGCCAACGTCGCCTCCCTGGTGGGCCACGTCCAGGCGGGGCGAGCGATCGTGGGCACATCCACCTCCTGCACCCTCACGCTCAAGGAGGAGGCCCCCGAGCTGCTCGACGCCCACGACGAGGACTCCCGACTCGTGGCGGCGGCCACCCACGACCTCCACGAGTTCCTGTTGGGCCTCGCCGCCCGGGGTGGGCTTCCCGAGATGCGAGAGGTGCGGCTGCGCCTCCCCTATCACGCACCTTGCCAGTACCGTGCCCATCGTCTCGGGATTCCCGCCCGTGACGTCATGGACCTGATTCCGGGCCTCCAGGTGGTGGAGAGCGAGTCCTCTTGCTGTGGTATCGCCGGCACCTACGGATACAAGACCGAGAAGTACCAGATCGCCATGGACGTGGGACGCGAGCTGTTCGAGTTCGTGGAGAGAGAGGCTCCCCCCACGGTGGCCTGTGACTCCGAGACCTGCCGGTGGCAGATCACCCATGCCACCGGGGTCCCGACCATCCACCCGATCGAAGTCGTGGCCGCCTCCCTCGGCATCGCCGTGGAGGGCCCCCTCGCCCATCTTCTGTGAACGGAAGTGTGGCTGTCAGCCACACTTCCGTTCACAGAAGGAGCCTCAGTCGATAGAGGCGAGAAAGCGGCGGGCGGCCTGGCGCACGTCTTCCGCCGTGCCCATCGCCAGCACCTCCGCTGCCAGGGTCCTGGCTGCGGAGTCCTCCACTTTGCGCACGATCTGCTTGGCGCGGGGGATGGCGATGGGGCTCATCGACAGCTCGGTGACTCCCAGGCCCAGCAAGATCGGGATCGCCACCGGGTCGGCGGCCAGCTCCCCGCACACACCCACCCAACGACCGTGCCCGGCCGCGGCCAGGCATGTCCGCTCAACCAGCCCGAGCACGGAGGGATGGAGAGCATCTGTGAGCCCGGCCAGGTCGGGGTTCCCCCTTTCGGCGGCCAACGTGTATTGGGTGAGATCGTTGGTGCCCACCGAGAAGAAGTCGACCACCGGCGCGAAGCTCTCGGCGACCAGAGGCACCGACGGGACCTCGACCATTATCCCCAGCTCCAGCCCGGCGGGCATCCCGCCGACGTCCTCGGCTGCCCGGGCGACGAGGCTGCGGGCGGCTTCCCAGTCACCGAGGGTTGCCACCATCGGGAACATGATCCGGAGGGGGTGATCGGCCGCCACCCGTAGCGCCGCCCGGATCTGGGTCAGCAGCAGGTCGGGTTCGGCCAACCCCAGCCGGACTCCCCGAACTCCCAGGAAGGGATTCTCCTCTCGGGGCCGGGGAAGGAACGGAAGGGGCTTGTCTCCACCCACGTCGAGCGTCCGCAAGACGAGAGGCCGGCCGTCGAGCGCCTCGGCGATCTGTCGGTAGGTCGCTTCCTGGTGGTCCTCGGGAGGTGCGTTCCGACGATCCAGGTAGAGGAACTCGGTCCGCAGCAGTCCGACCCCGTCGGCCCCCTCCTCCACCGCCTGGAGGGTATCGGCAACGGACCCGACGTTGGCGGCCACCTCGACACGGCTACCGCTCACGGTCACGGCCGGTGCGGCTGCCTGCTGCCGCGCCATCGCGGCCCTCTCCGCCTCCACTCTGATCCGATCGGCGGCGACGGCAATCTCGCCTTCATCGGGATCCACCGTGACCGTTCCGGCGGTCCCATCCACGAGCAGAATCGTGCCCTCGGCGACGGCGAGTGGGCCGACGGCCACCACGGCGGGAACACCGAGAGCCCGGGCGATGATCGCCGAGTGGGAGGTAGCACCCCCCGCGGAGGTCACGATCGCCTGCACCTTCTCCGGGTCGAGGGTGGCAGTCTCGCCGGGAGTGAGATCATCGGCGATGAGAACCCCCGGCTCCTCCATCCGGGCAGCCGTGTCCACCCCCAGAAGATGGCCGAGCACCTGCCGCCCCACCGCTTCGACATCGGCGACCCGCTCGGCCTGATAGGCGTCGTCCAGCCCCCGGAACGTCTCCGCCACTTTCTCAACGGCCTCGCCCCATGCCGTCTCGGCGGTGCCGCCCTTCTCAGTCGCCTCCACCGCCATCTCCCACAGCGCCTCGTCGTCGAGAATGAGGAGGTGGGCATCAAAGATCGTCGCCTCGGCGTCACCTGCCCGCCCGGCGGCCGCCGTGCGCTGGTGCTCGACATCCCGCCGTGCCTCCAGCGCCGCCTCCCTGAGCCTGCCCAGCTCGACTTCGGGATCGTCCGGAGTTCGCTCGGGCAGGGTCAGCGGGGCACGTACCAGACGTCGAGCCGGCCCGACCGCCACGCCCGGTGCAGCCCCGACGCCGCCGATCACTCCCTCCAGAGTCGTGACCGGAGACGATGGAGGAAGAGTCACGGGCTCGGGGAGATCCCGGTCGCCGAAGTGGTCGCCGGCGAGTTGCTCCACGGCCGCCAGGACCTCGGCGGCCGCGTCGCCTTCGGCCCGCACCTCGACGACATGGCCCTGACGAACACCCAGGCCGGAGACCCGTGACAAGCTGCGAGCCGACACGGGCCCTGATCCGGTCGTGACGTTGGTGAGTTCCACCTCGGCGTCGAACCTGGCCACCAGCTCGACGAGCCGGCCGGCGGGCCGCAGATGTAGACCCAGCCGGTTGGGGATGGTGAGGCGAACACTGGGTGCTCCTTCGGCGAGCCCGGCATCGGGGCGCCGGTCGTCTCCGGCTCCGGGTCGCAGATGCTCCACCTTGGGGTGGAGTCCGGACCGGGCCTCGTCCGCCACCTCCGAGAGGGACGCCCCGATCCGTGCCGATGCCACCGCCGCCACCGCTCCCTCGACCAGGGCTGCCTCGCACAGCAGCACTGCCGAGGCATCGGCGGGGGGCTCGAGGAAGTCGAGTGCCGTCTCGGCATTCATGACGGCGCTTCCCAGGTCCATCAGGACCAGCACTCCGTCGTCGGACCAGACCGCCTCGATCGCCTCCTTTATGGCGAAGGCGTCCGTTCCTATCGGATCGTCGGGGTCGTCGATGCCTCCCGTCGCCGCCAGGGCGACATCCTCGCCACCCATCTGCCGCGCCAGCTCGAGCACCCCCTCCGCGAGCTTGGCGGAGTGCGAGACGATGACGATGCCTACCACAGGTTCAAGTCTCGCTGCCGGCGAGCGTATTCGGTTATCGGTTTTCGGTTATCGGCGCGGCCGATCGCTCAGTCCACCCAGTCGAAGGTGCGGGTGACTGCCTTCTTCCACTGGGCATATTCGGCGTCGCGCCGGGATTCGTCCATCTGGGGGGTCCACTCTTTGTCTTTGATCCAGTTCTCACGCAGATCGTCGACCTCGCCCCAGAATCCGGTGGCGAGACCGGCGGCATAGGCGGCGCCGAGGGAGGTCGTCTCCGGCACGGCCGGCCGGATCACCGGAACCCCGAGGACGTCGGCTTGGAACTGCATCAGCAACTCGTTGCCGACCATGCCGCCGTCGACCTTCAGCTCCTTGAGGTCCACTCCGGAGTCCTTGTTCATGGCATCCAGGACCTCCCGGGTCTGCCAGGCGGTGGCCTCGAGAGTGGCGCGGGCGATGTGACCCTTGTTCACGTAGCGTGTCAGGCCCGCGATCACACCACGCGCATTCGACTTCCAGTACGGAGCGAACAGCCCGGAGAAGGCGGGCACGATGTAGATGCCACCGTTGTCCTCCACGGTCTTCGCCATCGCCTCGACCTCGGCGGAGCTCTGGATCATCCCCAGGTTGTCACGCAGCCACTGGACCAGGGCACCGGTGAT
>CAZTXD010000007.1:0-49939 GCA_964617995.1 uncultured Acidimicrobiaceae bacterium | reverse complement strand
GTTTCATCGGTTGCTTCGGTGGCGACGAACAGTTTCATCGGGTTCCCTCCTGTCGTGGTGCAGCCGAAATCTACGACCGGGGTGTGACACCGAGCGCGCGACCGAGAGGAACCGATCGACCACAAGAACTGCGGGTGAAGTCCTGCTCGTGGCTGAGGTTCGGACAAGACGGTATCGCACCCAAGGGATCGGCCAGCTTCGACGATGGCATCCAGTGGGAGACTCGATAGGGACAGCACCTCCCGAACGCCAACATCCGAGGCGGCGACGTCCGAATCCGCGTCAGGAGTGATACGAGACGAGCCTGATGACCTCCTCGGCGGGAAGGACACGGCCGTACTTGGCTTCGATCTCGCGGAGGGCGACGGCGTGACTCAAAGCGGCCCGATCGAAACAGGCCTCCTCAGGAACCAACACGTCGAATCCGTAGGAGGTGGCGTCCACGGCTGTGGCCCTCACACAGCCCGAAGTGGTCCCTCCCGCCAACACCACCGAGTCGCAGCGTCGACTCAGCAGCCCGCTGATGAGGGAGGTGCCGAAGAAGGCGCTGGCCTTGGCCTTGGCGATAACCGTCTCCCCGGGCTCAGGTTCGATCATCAGCGTCGTGGCCTGGGAAGCGCTCACGGCTCCTCGTGTTGCGGCTCCCGCCCACGACTGGTTGGCGTCCGGGACGGTAAACACGACCGGCAATGAATGCTGGCGGAAGTGCCCTAGGATCCGCGTCGTCCAGGGAAGGGTCCGCCAGGCCCGGCTGCCGCACGCTTGTCGGGTCGTTTTCTGCGCCTCCAGAACTGGCAGGTCGGGCCCGAAGAAAGACTCGGTCACGTCGATCACGACGAGTGTCGGTGCCGTCCCCGAGAAAGCGCGGCGGGGCCGCGCATACCCGGCGAGGACGGCCTCGTCCTCGGTGGACATCACCTCCCGCCAGGACGGCTCAGGCACATCCACCTCCATCGATTTCCATCTGGCGTCTCCGGCTGCGTTGGGCGGCCAGTCGCCGTGACCGCGGGCCACGGCGACAGGCCGCCCCACGGGAGGCAGCTAGATCAGGCCATCCTCCGCCCGTCGGGGAACGAGCTCTTGCATCGTTTCGATTTGGTTCTGCCTCGCATCGCGGGTCGACGCTGCGTCCCTGGGGACGATCGGACGGTCGGCCTCCTCGGCCCACGCCGCGAACTCCTCACCGAACAGCGTGTCGCTGACGATCTGCTCGAGCTCCTCGACCACATCGTCGGGGAGGTTCGCCGGGCCAACGATGACTCTCATCTCCGTAACCGCGCCTACCAACTCCGGGTAACCGATGTCGGCGACACTGGGAACGTCGGTGAGCCAGTCGTATCCCTCAGGTCGCTGATCCTCAGCGCCCAGGAAGAGCAGGGGGATCATGTCACCGGACTCTATGAACCCGATCATGTCGCTCGTGCCGTAGACGATGAAGTCCACGTCGCCCCGCAACAGGGCGGTGCCCACCTCCTGGGAACCTTCAGCCCCAAACGTCAGGTCGGCGTCGAGTCCAAGTGAGCGGATCGCCACCGCGGTTGCGAGCCCGGATGACGAGCCTCGCTCCACGGTCAGAGCCCTGAGGTCGGCGACGCCGTCCAGGTCCTCATAGGACTGGTACGGGCCGTCGGCCGCCGCGTAGACGACGTAGGCGTTCTCCTCCATCGATCCGAGAATCGTGAAGTTGTCGGTCTCCCATTGGGCGATGTCGGGGAACTGGATCTCCTGGGCGGCGGCTGCCGGCATCGGCAGGATCGCCAGCTCGTAATGCGAGTCGGAGTTGTAGACCCTGCTGAGGGCTTCCGCGATCGGAGTGATGTTCTCCACACTCACGTTGACCCCTTCGGGGAGTTGGGTGGCGGCCATGACCTCGGCGAATCCGCGCGAGTAGGTGTCGAATCCTCCACCCGGGCTGTACGGAACAACCCATGTGAAGTTCTCCGAGGGATAGTCGTCCCCAGCATCTCCGCATGCGGCGACAACCAGCCCGAGGACCAGGACCATCGCAACGGCAATGACGCCCGGTCTGCGCCTTCGTCTTTCTCTCATATCGTCTCCTTCCTGTGGGTGGTCCTCACGGACTCACCTTCCTTTCTCTTGCGGGTGAACTCGCTGGTGTTCAAAACAGGTTCCTCAGCAGACCGAAATGGGGTCGGAGCCTCAGCACCTCGACGAACATGACGTGGAGGAAGAGGGTCGTGGCCACAGTGACGAAGACGGCTCTCTTGAGCGAGTCGCGTGAGTAGCCGTAGATCACCGCGAACAGGAAGATCGGCGAGGCGATGGCCAGGCCGACGATCCACGCCAGGAGGCCGAAACCCCCGAGGTAGGCGAAGAGGATGAGTTCCCGACGGCGACGGACTGGGTCCGGCACCTCGCTGCGGGGATGCGAGATCGCTGCGGCCTCCTCCGCTTCCGCCTCCCCGATACCGTCGGCGGCTGCGCTGATCTTCATGAAGATGTCGTCTTCGAGGTAGGCGTTCAATGGCTCCTTGAGGGCCGGAATCGACATCACGACGAAGTAGGCGACTATCAGGACCGAGGTGATGACCCCGGTGATCAGCGGGAACAGCCGTGCCTCCGGAAGGTCGAAATCGAGTGAGAAAAGAGCACCACCCAGAGCCAGCGCCAGGAAGATGAGCATGAGGTTCCGTTCACCCGGACGCATTCATCGCCTCCATGGAGCGGGCACGCCGGCGGGTGGTGATCACCGGCAGGACGAAGATCAGCACGGTCAGGATCACGAGGATCAGTGAGATGGGGCGGGTGACGAATATCCACAGGCCCTGATCGAAGACCTGCAGCGACTGGAAGAAGGCACGTTCGGCCGACGCTCCCAACAGAAGCCCGAGGACGAGCGGAACCAGGGGCACATGGTGGCGGCGCATGTAGTAGCCGAGGACCCCGAAGAGGATCGTGAAGATGACGTCGACGAACTGACGCTGAAGGCCGTAGGCCCCCACCAGGGCGAGGGTCGCCACTATCGGCGCCAGGATCGACGGCGGCACCCGCGTCACCTTCACGAGGTACGGTGCCGCGAAGATGCCGATCAGCGAGTCGGCGAAACTGGCGAAGAACAGCACCCAGAGGGCGATCCACACAACGTCGGGCGATTCCCTGATGAGGTTCGGCCCGGGGTTTACACCGTGGAGGACGAGAGCACCGAGGATGATCGCCCAGTCGGAGCTCCCCGGCAGACCGAAGGCGAGGGACGGAAGGGCAGAGCCCGCGTCCTTGGCGTCGTTGGCCGCCTCCGGAGCCAGGACTCCCCGAGGATCCCCCCGGCCGAAGTTCTCAGGGTCCTTGGAGCTGTGGACGGCCTGGAAGTAGGCCAGGAAAGAGGCGACCGTCCCGCCCACTCCCGGGACCGCACCGATGCCGGTGCCGAGCACCGAGCTGCGGATCAGGAGCCAGGGATGCCGGAACACGAAGGTGACCCCCTCCCACACATCCTTCTTGGGAAAGCGCACGTCGCCGAGGTCGACCGATATGGTCTCCTGTCGCACCAGGAGTCGGATGACCTCCGAGATGGCGAATAGACCGATCAGGGCGGCGATAAGGTCAACGCCCTGCCAGAGCTGGGTGATGCCGAAGACGTAGCGCAGCTCCCCGGCGATGGGCGAGAAGCCCACGAACGAGAGCATCAGCCCGATACCGCCGGAGATGAGACCCTTGGCCAGGGATCCCGTCGATGCGGCGGCGATGGCCGCCAGGCCCAGCACGGCCAGCATCGTGAACTCGGGGAAGCTGAACGACAGGATGATCTCCCGCACGAACGGGAGCAGAGCCACCAGCACGACCAGCCCGATGACCGAACCCATCGCCGACGCGGCCGCGGAGATACCGATGGCGAACCCTCCTCGCCCCAGGCGCGCCAGGGGGTAGCCGTCGAGGGTGGTGGCGGCGTTGGGAGCCGTTCCAGGGGTGTTCAAGAGGATGGCAGTGAGCGAACCCGAGAAGGTCTGGCCGCCGAGGGCGGCCACGAACAACGCCATCGCCTCACCGGTGTTGAAGCCGAACGTGAGCGGGATCATCAAGGCGATGCCGACCGAGCCGCTGAGGCCGGGCAGGAGCCCGAAGATCATCCCGTTGATCATCCCGATGGCGAACCACAGCGGGAGGGGCCACTCGAGGAGCATCGAAAGCCCCGACATCATCGTGTCGAAGATCTCCACCGCTACCTCCCCGTTCCGGGGCCGGTGCTGACCGGAGAGCTCAAGGGAGACCGCCCGGAGAGTCCTCGGCGCCCGATCCGAGCTCTTCCACCTGACGGCGACGCGTCCGGGCAACATGACGTAGATGGGCCTCGAGCCATGACGCCGCCAGATCGGGGTCGTCGAGGCTGATGCGATCGAGCAGCTCGAGGTGGGTCTGCGATCGAGGGTCTCCCAGACCCACGGTGTAGCGGCTGACCTCGGCCCGGAGCTGCATGACGGTGCTGACGACCCGGGGGGTATTGCCGATCGAGTACAGGTACTCGTAGAAGGCGTGGCGGGCCACCATCCACGTCTCGTGGTCGGGCGCTGCTTCCAGGCGCTCTGCCATGCGGTACAGCTCGGCGAGCTGGCCGTCGTCGATCGATCGCACGGTCTTTTTCAGGGCGTAGCTCTCTACGAGGATCCTCATCTCGTACAGATCCACCACCTCTTCGGGCGACAGCACCCTCACCGTCGCCCCCCTGTGGGCATGCATCTCGACCAGACCCTCCGATTCGACCTGGCGCAGGGCGGAGCGAATGGGTTGGCGGCTGACGTTGAGGAGGCGGGCGAGGCGATCCTGGGGTAGACGCTCCCCCGGTTTGAAGATCCCGGTGAAGATGGCGTTACGGATGACGGCAACGGCACGCTCCTCGGCGGTGCGGAAGGTCTCCCGGGCGGCCGCCGTCAACTGTTCGAGTGTCGTCTCCGGACGTTCCTGTCCGTGGGCGTGGCCGGCCGGTTGGACGCTCATCCCGCACTCCCTGCCGCCCGATCGACGAGACGGCTCTCCAGCGGCCTGATCAGGGATATCACCGCGACCGATGCGACCGTCAGCACTCCGACCAGAACGAAGGCGGGCACCATCGGTATGGCGATGGTCAGAGCGGCGAACGCGGCCGGCGCCATGAACTTGGCAAAGTTACGGATCGCTCCGGTGGCGGCGACGAAGCTGGCTCTCTGCTCGGCGCTGGTGGCTGCCGTCACGAATGAGTTGGTGAACACCCCCATCAGCCCATCGCTGGCCCCGTATACGACGGCGGCCCCCACGATCGCCCCTGCCCAAGGGACGAGGACCATGGAAACCAGGGCCAACCCCATTCCCGCGACGCCAACGATCATCCACAGTGTGGGGTTGCCCCGCCGTGCGATCCGGCCCGAAGACGCGGCTATGGCCGTACCGGCCAGGGCGGCGATGCCCACCACCAGGCCGGCGAAGGCCGCCGACTGCTCACGGAAGTCCACCAGGAAGACCGGCAGGAACGTGAGGATCACGAACTTGAGGAACATGCGGAGGAAGCCGGCGTACTGGAGGGCGACGATCGACCCGGTGCGAAACAGCCGCAGGAACGCGCCGATACGGAGACGCCCCTCCCGGCTGTTGGCTCTGACGGCGGGAGCGTCGACCAGCCTCCACAGCACGAGAACCCCAAGGGGGATCGCCAGCCCCTGACCCAGCCACGGGAGCTGCCACCCTCCCACTACCAGCAGCCCTCCCAGGATGGGAAGAGCTCCATCCCCGATGCTCATCGCAACCGATCGGTGACCCTGGGCGCCGATGAGTCGTGACCCTGTGAAAGCGTCGCCGAGGATCGTCATGGTGAGGGGAAGCAGCCCCGCAAAGGCGAGACCCTGGAGGAAGCGCACGGACAGGAACACCGGGTATGAGTCGATGAAAACGAGCGCCAGCCCCGCCAACCCGAAGAGGAGCAGGGCGCTCCCCAGAATGACGCGGCGCCCGAACCGGTCCGCCAGCAGACCCACGGGGATGGAGGCGACCGCGGCCGGTAACAGGTAGACGCTCATGACCAGTGCCAGCTGGGTGTCGGTCAGGCCGAGGGCGTCGCGCATGATGGGGAGCGACGGAGCGATCAGCTGCACGCCGGTGAGGGCCACCGCAGCTCCCACGAAGGACAGCCACGCGTTGAAGCGAGCGTCCCTGGGGGTGAGCTCGCCGGGAGCGTGCCGTGTGGTCAACTAGATCACCGCCCACATATCTCGAGAGCGGTGAGGGCGTAGATCTTGGCGCCCTCGATCATGTTCGAGAGCTCCATATAGCCGGTGCCCTGCACGGCCGCCTTGCCCCGGCTGGGACCGAAGGTGAGGGCGGGGATCCCCACCCGGTTGTACACGTTCGTGTCCCGCCACATCGATACCACCGCCGTTTCCGCCCGCTCCGGCATGGGAACGCCTCGCACCTGCTCGTGCGCCCGTCGGATCGTGGAGATCAGTGGCTCGATGGCCTCGTCGGTGGCGGCGTAGCCGGCCTTGGACATGATGACATCGACCTCTGCTCCCGGATCGACTCCACGCACGACGTCGGTCAGTTCGGTGTGTATCGGCCGCACGTCCTCGTCCGGGAGCGTGCGAACGTCGACGTAGAGTGCGGCGTAGGTGGAGGAGCGGTTGGGCCGCCAGGGAATTCCGCCGCGCATGGCGCCCACCTGTGCCTTGGGGGCCATGGTGCCGCAAGGGGTCTCGCGGGTGCGCCGTCGCTCGAACTCGATCGCCCACTCTTCGATGGCGCCGACGATGGCGGCCGCCCGGACGATGGCGTTGGGATGGTCCTGCAGCGACGAGCCCCTCTCCAGACGGGGCGTGTACATGTTCCGACCGCGGGAGGTCACCTTGAAGTAGGTGGCACCGCACTGGTGCCAGGAGGCGGAGAAGTCGGTGGTCTCGGCGATGACGGCGTAGTCGGCCCCGTACCCGTGCTGAACGAGGTAGGAGGTACCGAACCCCTTCGACTCGTAGCGCATCCCCTGGTACTCGTCGACGGGAGCCGCTCCGGTCTCTCCGGCGGCCGATTTCAACAGGAGATCGCCCTTCAGCGGCACCCCGACCTCGCTGATGGCCCGACCGGCGATCATCTGAACGGCCATGCAGCCCCGATCGTTTTGGACCGTGTGACCGTAGATGCGGTCCCCATCGCGCCTCGCCCCCACCTTGTTGGGGTCGGGCACGTTCATCAGGCTGTCGTAGTCGGGGCCCGAGGCCTCGGTGTCGAGGTGGGCGTTGAAGATCAGCGACCTACCGGTCCCGTCGCCGCGGAGGCGTCCTACCACACTGGCGCGCCCTTCCACCATCGGGACGAAGTCGGCGTCGAGGCCTTCCTCGCGGTACCAATCATGGACCTGGCGGGCGGTGGGCTCCTCGTTTCCCACCGGGCCATAGGTGTTGCCGAGACGCAAGGCGAGATCGGCGAGGTCCTCGTACGACTCGTCGATGCGAGCGAGAACCTCCTCCACCGACCCAGTCATGCCTGTTCCTCGCCGTGTCTCTTGACGACGGCTTCGAGATCGGCATAGGTGAGCGGCGATGAGGCATCGTCGGCCCTCGTCACCAGAGCCTCCAGCACGATCTTGCGGATGTTCCTCCCGCTGCTGCCCACCAGCGACGTGGCCAGATCCCGCACCTCGTCGCTGCTGACCGACGAGGCAGGCAACTCCGCCAGCGTGTCGGCGAGGATCTCCGATATCGTCTCGGCGTCGGGCAGGCCCACCTCCATGGCCAGGTCGAGACGGTCGAGCAATGCCTCGTCCAGCGCCGTCTCGAAGTTGGAGGTGGCTATCACCAGGACGTTCCGCACAGTGGAGGCGAGGTAGTCGATGCCCCTGAGGGCGGCCTCGGTTGCCCGCATCACGTCTACGGGGTCGCGACCTCCGGTGGCGAGGTCGCGGCTGGTGACGAGGCTGTTCACCTCGTCGACCACCACGATGACCGGAGATCCCTTGGCAGCCAGCTCTGGCAGCGACTTCTCGAGCAGGTTGGCGGCGTTACGCTGGCTCTCCCCGAGCATCTGGCTGGGAAGGGAGTGGGGATCCACCTCGGCGAAGATCACCTGCTCGCCTTCGGCGGCGAAACCCTCGGCCACGACCTGAGCCAGTCCCCGGGCGAGAGACGACTTGCCCGTGCCCGGAGGGCCGTGGAGCAGCACGATGCCGTGGACGGGCAGGCCTACCGGTGAGAAGTCGGCGCGGTGACGGAGCGAGAACTCGGCGTAGGCGCGCAGCCTGGCCTTCAGATCCGGGTCGACGTAGATCCGGTCCCACCAGTCCCGCCATCCCTCCTGAGGAAGGACAAGCCAGCGGAGGAAGCCGTAGCGGTCCTCCCGCCACTCCTGCTGCTCAGGCATCGGGTCTTCCCGCCTGCGGGTCGGGCCATTCGACACCGCTGAGATCGGGAGCGTCGAGCTTGGGCAGCTCCTCGAAGAGGCTCATGGGAGCGAGCAGCGCGCTCATGCCCATGTACAGCGTGTCGAAGTTGTGCACCCGGATCAGCGAGGCGATCTCGGTGTCGGAGGCGTTGAAGTGCTGATGCCACGCCCAGTGGTCCACGACCACCAGGTCGCCGGGACCCCAGTCGTAGCGGACGTCGTCGATGACGCTGTAGCCGCGGCCGGTCACTCCATACAGCCAGGCCTCCCCCCCGTGGCGATGCCGGGACTGGAACAGTCCCGGGGCGAGCTGGTGCATGACCGCTGTCAGGCCCTGGGTACGATGCCCTATCGAGCGGTCGACCAGGAACCCGCTGCGAGCTCCGCGTGGGGACACGCGGAAATTCACGTCGTCGTAGGCGGTGAGGATCCGCGACTCTCCGAATCCGACACCCGCCTCGGCCAGCCGGCGCGCCCGGTTGGAGTAGGGATCTGAGCCCAGGCCGACCTCGGTGGTCACGGGGCGGGACGGCAGCTCGGTGACGTCGGTGTCGCCGGCGTCTTCCATCACCGCCAGTCCGAGCAGTTCGACCATCGGCTGGACGCTGAACGAGACGAGCCTTGCGGTCTTGTCTCCGTCGTTTCCGTGACGATGCCACGCCCAGCCAGGGAGGTAGATCGTGTCCCAAGGACGCCATTCGTGGCGCCGTCCGTCCACCTCTGTCCACCCCGATCCATCGACGACGAACGCCATGGCGTCCCAGGAGTGGCGATGGATCGTCGAGACGACGCCCGGGTCGATCGCGTGGGTGTTGGCGTCGAGGACCAGGCTCGGCTCGTCACCGTCGGCGCTGACCATCACCCCTCGCCTCATTCGCCGCGGCGTTTCCTGCAGCTCGACGTCGGAGCCCTTCACCAGGGTCCGCTGATGATCCTTCCAGTACCCCAACACGTCGCCGCGCCGCTTCTTCTGAACCTCGTAATGGGAAGTGGTGGTCCGTGTTTCGGTCACAGTGTCGATCCCGGTCGCGTCTGGCGAGCATAGTGATTGGATCCAATCCTGTCACCCAGGAGCAGACCCCGGGCTCTTTCCGCCACCCTTGCCACCTATGCTCCATGCAATGGTGTCCCGTCGCGACCAGATCGCCGGTGTCTCCGACCCGACCGGTCCCTACTCGCTCATCTCCCGCGTCCCTCCCGACCACGGGCTCGCCTGGATCGCAGGTCAGACCGGCCGAGGCTCCGATGGCTCCATGCCCGGCACCGCCTACCGCCAGACCTTGGGCGCCCTGCAGGCCATCGAGGCGATTGTCGAAGATCTAGGGGCACTTCCGTCCGATATCGTTGCCTTCAGGACCTACCTCGTGGACCGCTACGACTTGCCCGGTTTCGCCCAGGGAAGGGAGGCCATCTTCTCTCGATGGTTCCCCGACAGCTCCCCGCCCACCAACACCCTGGCCTTCGTGACGGGGTTGGCCGACCCTCGTGCCCGTGTCGAGATCGAAGCGGTGGTGGCGACACCGCCCGGGACACTCCCCTGATCGACCCCCACGATCTGCGACCCATTCGACACCGTCCGCTTTCGAAAATAGGATCCAATCGGATGATTGAGCAGGTGGCCCCGGCACAAATCGCGTCTGCGTCAGGACAGCGTGCCTGATGCCGGTGGTTCAGTTCGCCCGATCGTTGCACGTCGCGGTCCCACCGCCGATCGCCTGGGAGAAGCTCACCGACCCCCACCTAGTGGCGAGCTGGGTCGGTCTCGTCGACAACGTCGAGGAAGTCGAGCATCTCGGTCGTTACTCCGCCGTCCTCACAGACCGCCTGGGACCATTCCGCCTGTCGGCGGACCTGTCCATCGCCGTCACCGATGTCGAAGAGCCGAGCCGAATCACATTCAACGCCGACGGCGAGGACCGTCAGGTGGCCTCGCGGATCCAGGTGGAAGCCGCCATGACGATCACCCCGAAGGGCGCAGGCTCGACCATCGAGGTGGAGGGGCGATACGAGGTGACCGGCCGGGTGGCGACCCTGGGAGCATCGATGATCCGCACCAAGGGCAACAAGGTGCTGGACGAGTTCTTCGCCGCTGCGGCCGGGGACCTGGGATGAGCGTGCTCCCTCCATTCGACCTGGTCCGGCCGCACGACCTGGAGAGCGCCCTGGAGGCCATCTCCTCCGACTACCGGCCCTATGCCGGCGGCACCGAGCTGTTGCTGGCCATGCGGGCAGGGTTGATCCGCCCCGCGGCGCTCGTCGACCTCAAACAGATCTCCAACATCCGAGTCGTGACGATCCACGATGACATCCTGACCATCGGAGGCGCCGCCACCCACCGGACCGTCGCCCGTTCTCCCGAGGCGAGGTCCTCTCTGCCCGTGCTGTCGGATGTGCTCGAACGGGTGGGGAATGTTCGGGTGAGGTCGGTCGGCACCATAGGAGGGAACCTCTGCTTCGCCGAGCCCAAGTCCGACGTCGCGGCTGTGCTCACCGCCCTCGAAGCCGACGTGGAGCTGACCTCCACCGGCTCGAAACGAAGGGTGAAGGTGGCAGACTTCGTGCTGGGGCCGTACACCGCCGACCTCGAGGACGACGAGCTCCTCACCACCGTCTCCATCCCTCTCGTCGCGGGTCGCAAGGTCGTCTACGACAAGTTCCAGACGATGGAACGGCCGACCGTCGGCGTCGCAGCCGTCGAGGAGCCCGAGGGGTCGCGCCGCGTGGTGGTGGGTGCCGTCGGAGGCCGGCCTGAGACCTTCGAGGTCCCCGCCGACGGCTCCCCCGAGGAGATCGCCTCCCGGGTCGAGGTCATACCCGACTTGACGGGGGGCGAACGCTACAAGCGGCACATCGTCGCCGTGATGGTGACCAAGGCGCTGAGGCGACTCGGAGGTACCAGTTGAGCCAGGTCACCGTGACGACGACGGTCAACCGACGGACGCATGTCCGGACCGTCCCTGCTCGTACGACCCTCGCTGAGTTCCTCCGCGATGAGCTGGGGCTCACCGGCACCAAGGTGAGCTGTGAGATGCAGGTGTGCGGGGTTTGCGCCGTGCTCGTCGACGGCCTGCCGGTGAGCGCCTGCACCTACCTGGCCGCCGACATCGACCAACGCCAGGTCTTGACGATCGAGGGTCTGGCCGCCGATGGGAACCTCCACCCCATCCAGGCAGCATTCGTCGACCACTTCGCCCTCCAATGCGGCTATTGCACACCCGGGTTCGTGATGATGTCCAAGGCCCTCCTCGACGAGACCCCCGAACCCAGTGCCGAGGAGGTCGCCGAGGCGTTGGACGGCAACATCTGCCGTTGCACCGGATACCAACCCATCCTGAAGGCGGTCCTCGACGCCGCCGACCGCATGCGAGAGGCAACATCGTGAGCGGCACCGGCGCGGGCACATCCGCCACCCGGGTCGACGCCCGGGACAAGGTCACGGGTGAGGCCCGCTACGCGGTCGACTTCACGATGGCGGGAATGCTGCACGGGCATGTTGTCAGGTCGACCCGGGCCCATGCCACCCTCGAAGGGATCGACACAGAAGAGGCCCTGAACTCACCGGGCGTCATGGCCGTCGTCACCGGAGACGACCTCGCGGGCCTGTTCCCCCGTTTCGGCCACATCGTGGCCGACCACCCGATCCTCGCCCTGGGCAAGGTGCGCTTCTACGGCGAGCCGGTGGCCCTGGTGATAGGGACCTCGCCTCACGCCGCCGCCGACGGCGGCGAGCTGGTGAGGATCCGCTATCAGGACCTGCCGGCGGTTATCAGCTGCGACGATGCCTTGGCCGACGATGCGCCACTCCTCCACGAGGAGAGCTACGACAGGGGCGACAGGTCCTTCTCAGAGGCGCACTCGGAGGCGAGGAGCTCCAATGTCGCCCATGAAGCGGCACTGGAATGGGGAGATGTCGACACAGCGGTCGCTTCCGCCCACCTGGTGGTCGAGAGTCGCGTCGAGTATCCCATGCTCTACGCCTACGCCATGGAGCCATACAACGCTGTGGCCGTCTTCGACGACGGCGTCCTCGATGTCGTGTCCACCGCTCAGCATCCCTTCCAGGTGCGGGACGACCTCGCCCGAATCTTCTCACTTCCCCTGAATCGAGTGCGGGTGCGTTCTCCCCTCATCGGGGGCGGCTACGGCTCCAAGTCGTACACCAAGGTCGAGCCGCTGGCCGCAGTGGGAGCCTGGGCCACCGGCCGGCCGGTGAAGGTCGCTCTCGACGCCGAGCAATCCATCCTTACCACCCGGGCGGACTCGGCCGTCATCAGCGTTAGGTCGGCCTTCGACGCCGACGGACGCATCCTCGCCCGGGACTTCGATCTCACCTTCAACACCGGCGCCTACGTCGACAATGGACCGCTGGTACTCACCAAGGCGGTCCACCGCTGCATGGGTCCCTACCGGATCCCCAACCTCAGGGCACGTGGGAGGGCGGTCTACACCAACACCGTGCCCTCGTCGTCGTACCGGGGCTTCGGAGCGCCTCAGGGCGCCCTGGCGGGAGAGACCAACCTGGACCGGGCCGCAGACCAGCTCGGTGTCGACCCGGCCCATCTCCGACGCATCAATCTGGTCCACCCCGGGGAAAGACACCTACCCGGGAAACGGGGCATGGACGCCGACCTCGTCGCCGACCTCGGGATCGTCCTGGACAAGCTGGGTTGGGGGGGAGAGCCCGGCCCCGGGCGCGGCCTCGGCTTCGCCTGTTCGGCATCCGACGCCGGGGCCTTCCCGGTGTCGACGGTCATCGTCCGCCTGCAGGCCGACGGCTCGGTGATCCTCCTCACGGGATCGACCGAGATGGGACAGGGAAGCCGCACCGCCCTGGCCCAGATCGCCGCCACCGAGCTGGGGGTCGGGCTCGACCGCATAAAGGTCGTGCAGTCCGATACCTCCGGCACCCCTTATGAGCGCACGACCGGAGCTTCCCGCACCACCACCCTGACCGGCCTGGCCGTCCAGCGCGCCTGCCGCGACGCCCTCCATCGTCTCGAGGAGATGGGCGCCGAGGTGATGGACTGCCAGGTCGAGGAGGTCAAGTCGGCTGAGGGCATGGTGGTGGGGCCGACGGGCGAGGCCGGATACGACGTCGTCGTCCAAGAGTGGTTCGGCGGCCGACAGGGTGAGGTGGTGGGCCACGGAGTGGTCAGACGGACCGGCGAGCTCGAGGAGCTGCCTCCCTTCTGGGAGATAGGGATGGTCGGGGTGGACGTGTCGGTCGACTCCGACACAGGCCGCGTCACCGTCGAGCATCTGGTGACCGTGGGCGACGTCGGGTATGCCATCAACCCCGCCATGGTGGAAGGTCAGGACCTGGGGGCGGCCACCCAGGGTCTGGGCGGTGCTCTCTACGAACAGCTTCTCTACGACGGGCCGCAACTCGTCAACCCGAACCTGGTGGAGTACCGGGTGCCGCGGATGGGGGACATGCCCCGCCTCATCGACTGCGTGGTGGTCGAGCGCGCCGATGGGGTGGGGCCTTTCGGGGCCAAGGGCGGTGGGGAGGGGTCCCTCAACCCGATCGGCGCGGCCGTCGCCTCGGCGGTGGGTCGGGCGACGGGGCGCTGGCCAGAGCGGCTCCCCCTCACGCCGGAGGCGGTGTGGGAGCTCCTGAACCTCCCAGACCAGTCCGAGAAAGCCGAGGTAACGGATGCGTGAAGACCAGGTCCAGTTCTACTCGGAGGGCGAGCCCATGGCAGGGATCCTCCGCCGCCCACCGGGCGAGGGACCGTTCCCGGCCATCGTCCAGGGTCCGGGGTGGCTAGGCCTCAAGGACGCCCGGCTTTACCTGCCGTATCACGAGGCCCTGACGGCAGGGGGATACGCAGTGTTGATCTTCGACTACCGGGGCTTCGGTGACTCGGGTGGGGATCGCAACACCCTTTCCCCGCCCATGCAGCTCGAGGACCTCATCAACGCCGTGACCTACCTCCAGACCCGTGACGACATCGACGGCGACCGCATCGGCGTGTTCGGCTCGGGAGGGACCGGAGGCGGCAACGCCGTCCTACTGGCGGCGCACGATCCCCGGGTGCGGTGCGCGGTGAGCCAGGTCCCGGTAGCAGACGGCGAGGATTGGCTGCGGCGCATGCGGCGGGAGTACGAGTGGTACGAGTTCCTGGACCGCCTCGATGCCGACCGTCGCAAGAGAGTCACCTCGGGGGAGGGAGAGATGGTCCACCCCCGGGAAGAGATCATGGTGCCCACGCCGGAGCGGAAGGCGAGCAATGTCAAGAAGGACGTCGACGACCGGATCCCCACCTCGGTGCCGCTGCGGGCGGCCGAGGCGGTGATGGCCTACAAGCCGCTGGATGTCGCCGACCGTGTCCGCAACCTGTTGGTCATCGCCGTCGAAGACGATGCCGTCACGCCCACCGACCACGCCGTCGCCCTCTACGAGCGAGCGGCCCAACCCAAGAAGCTGATCATGCAGCGGCACACCACCCACTACGCCGCCTACGCCCAGTACGGCGAGGCCGTGATCACCGAGATCATCGGCTGGTTTGACGCCCATCTGCGCTCTCGGGCGGTCGAGGCGATCACCCCGGAGAGCACGATGATCATCGAGGACCGGCCATGACGCGGCTCGTCACGGGAGCCCGGGTCTTCGTCGAAGGCCGCCTCCAGCCCCTCGACATCGTCATCGACGACGGACGGGTGTCGGCGCTCGTCGCCCCGGGCGCAGGCCCGGCCGACGCCGAATCGGTCGACGCCTCAGGACTGGTGGCCATCCCCGGAGGCGTGGACGTCCACGTCCACACCCGCGAACCGGGCTACACCCACAAAGAGGACATCACCACCGCCACCGAGGCAGCGGCTGCCGGTGGTTACACGACCATCTTCGGCATGCCCAACCTCGATCCGCCCACCATGACGAGGGGCGACCTGGAAGCGGTGCTCGAGATGTACGAGACGAAGAGCCTCGTCGACTACAACCACAACCCGGCGGCGAAGGTGCTCGACGAGATCCCCCTCATGGCCGACCTGGGGATCGCCGCCTACAAGATCTACATGGTGGTCGACACCGGTCGCTCCTATCCCCACCCCTCGGCCATCGGGATCCACGACCACGGCGACCTGTATCGGGCGATGAAGGCGGTGGCCGCCACCGGTCTGCGGCTGATGGTCCATCCCCATGATCAGCGGATCATGGATGTGGTCGAACAGGAATTCTGGGCCAGAGGCGACCGCAGCCCCCAGGCCTACGGCAAGACTCTGGCCGTCGACGACGGGATCATCTGGGACACGGCCACCGCCCTGCTGATCCGCATGGCCGAGGCAACCGGGTGCAAGCTCCATATCGTTCATGTGCAAACCGTCCGCCAGATCGAGATGCTCGCCGATGCCCGCTCCCGGGGGGTGGACGTGTCCGGTGAGGTCAACCACTGGGCCGTCTTCCTGGGTCGCATGAGCGACATCGACAAGCAGGGCTCCTACGTCCTCTCCTACTGGGTACCCGAGCACCATCAGGAGGCCCTGTGGGAGGCGATGGAAGCCGGCGTGGTCGACATGCTCGCCTCCGATCATGCCCCTCACACCCGCGAGGAGAAGGACCTGGGCTGGACCGACGCCTGGGCAGCCCACACCGGGACGCCGGGGATCCAGTATCAGCTCCCCCTCATGATCGACGCCTGGCATCAGGGCAAGATCTCCCTGGAGCGGATGGTCGAGTTGGTCTCGATCACCCCCGCCCGGATCTTCGAGTTGCCCGCCAAGGGATCCCTCCTTCCCGGCTCGGACGCCGACGTGGTGCTGGTGGACCTGGAGCGGGAGTGGACCATCACCAACGATTCGGTCCTGTCGAAGATCGGATGGACGCCTTACCACGGCCGCCGGGTCAAGGGGGCCGTGGCGCGGACGATGGTGCGGGGTGTCGACACGTGGGTCGACGGTGAAATCGTTGGAAAGCCCGGGCAGGGCCGCCAGGCTCTACCGGCCAGAAAGGACAATTGAGCGATGGCGATGAAATTCGGGCTGCTGCTGCCGCACTTCGGGGAGCACGCCGACAAAGACATGCTCCTGGACGGGGCGCGGAGAGCCGAACACCTCGGCTTCGACTCGGTGTGGGTCAGGGACCATCTCCTCTTCGAGCCACACGGGGAGTTCGAGAGCCCCAACCCCGCCTTCTACGAACCGCTCACCGTCCTCACGGCCATCGGGGCAGTCACCGACACCATCACCTTGGGTACGGCGACGCTGATCCCCTACCGCCACCCCCTCGTCACCGCCTTCACCCTCGCGTCGTTGACCCACATGGTGGGTCCCCGCATCATCGCCGGGTGGGGGGCGGGCACGTTCGACCACGAATTCGAGGCCGTCGGACTGGGTGGAATCTTCCGCCCGGAGCTGGTGGAGTCGACCGCCCGCATCGCCGAGCTGGTCTTCGCCCAGGACGACGTCAGCTATGCCGACGATCACTTCCAGTTCGACGGCGTCACCCTTTACCCCAAGCCGGCCGGGCCGATCCCCTTCTGGTACGGAGGGGCGACCCCGGCCTCTGCCCGCCGGGCGGCCGAGTACTGCGACGGATGGATCCCGGGGCGTATCACCCTCAAGACGATCGAGAAGAGGGTCGAGTCGATGCAGAAGATCGTGGCCGAAAACGGCCGCCGGATGCCCTCGGTGGGAGTCGTTCCCCCAACGACCATCGCCGAGACCGAGGAAGAGGCGTGGGCGGGCACCAGCGTCGAGGGCCTTCTCCGCTGGGCCAACGAACGCGGCAAGTGGTGGGTCAAGCCGCCATCGGGCCGCTTCGAGACGGCCGACGACATCGAAGGTTCTCTCATCGCCGGGACCCCGGACCAGGTGGTCGAGCAGACCCGGCGCTTCCAGGAGGTGGGAGTAGATCACCTCGTCTTCGACACGCGGCTCAGCTTCGACCGGTGGTTCACGAGCATCGATCTGTTGGGCAATGAGGTTCTGCCCCGCCTGCGTTGACCCCAACCTCGAGCCCGTGCGGTTTTGCGCGGCTTCGTCCACGTCATGAACGATGGCCGCATCCTCGACGCTCCTGCTTCGACGAGTCGGAGTGTTGATATGGGTGACCCGCTAGGAGGCTGAGCGGTCCTCTTGAACGGATGCGAGTAGAAACGCGGTCAGCTTGCCGTGTGTGATCACAATGGTCTCCACCGCGGCGAGTCTCGCCCGGCCGTTGCCGCTCAACAAGGCACCCCGGACTGATAGCCGTCCACATACACCGATCGGAAGTCGTCGCTTGGAGTCCTCACTGAACGAGAGCAGGAGGCGCTCCCACCAACCTTAGGAGCCGCCGGCTACGCCACACCAAGGCGGAACCATCTAGGAGGCTCGTCAGTTTTCAATCGGTGGCCGAGGTGGCCGACTCGAGGATGGCCTTGATCCGGGCCAGGTCCTTACGGTTGGCGCGGCGCATGGCGCCGGTCATCATCGGGGCCGCCATGCCGGCGAAGCCGGAGGGGGTGCCCCGGTTGCGCAGGGTCATCCTGGTCGCGCCCGTCGGGGTGTCCTTCCACTCGTAGGTGGTCTCCATGCCGAACGGCCCATCGGAGGTGCTCATCACCAGTCGCTCCCCCGGGATCAGCTCCCTCACCTCGTAGATGTAGGCCAGACGCCGTCCCAGGAAGCGGGCGACGAAGGCGATGTTCGTCCCGACCCGGAGCGGTTTCGGCGACCTCCACTCGACCGCCACGATGTTGGCGTACCACGTGGTGGCATTGTCCGGGTCGGTGGCGTACTCCGCTACTTCGGCGCGGGGCCGATCGATCTGGATCTCGGTGCGCACGTCTACCTGCAGGACAACCTCCTCGTCGGTCTAGGTGATATGCAGCCAGTCGTCGAAGCGAGGCGGATCGAGGCCCAGGGGTGCAGGGTCTCGGTGAGAGCCATCACCGGGTCGCTCGACCGGTGTGCCTCCTGAGCGGCGGCATCCCGGAACTCCATGAGATGGAGGAACTCAGCGGGACGCTCGGTCGCCTGCCAGGACTGGTAGACCGTAGTTCCGGGCCCGGCCCTGGTGTGGGCCACGTGGATGCCGATGGCGGCCAGCGCTCGGTCCAGCTCTCCAGGTGCCACGGTGAACCGGGCCGTCTTGCGGATGGTCACGAACCCGCCCCTTCGGCTGACTCCCTGCTCGGGAGCCGATCAGGTGCCAGGGTGTCTGCCAGACGGTCGAGGATCGACCCCCACCCACCGGTGTGGGAGGCGACCTGGTCCTCGGGCAGACGCTCGTGGACGAGAACCAACCGGGTCCCGTCGCCCTCGGGACTCAGGTCGACGGTCACCACGCTCGGCTCGGTCCCGGTGTAAGGCGAGATCCAAGTGAAGCACAGCCGGCGGGGCGGGTCGATCTCCAGGTACTGCCCGGTGTGTTCGATCCGCGTGTCGCCCCCGGCCATCACCACCCGGAACCGACCCGATACCCGGAGGTCGGTCTCGACCTCGGCGTGGCCCACCGGGGAGAGCCATTCGGCCATCGAGCCGGCGTCGGTCCAGGCGGCGAAGACCGCCTCGATCGGAGCGGACAGAAGCCTCTCGACCCGGACCTGCTCTTGGGGGATCGAGCGGCGTCTCGTCATCGCCGCTCGGTGAGGTGGGCGTCGAGGGCGTCGAGTCGCCCCTCCCAGAAGTCCCGGTAGGTGTCGATCCAACCATGGGCTTCGAGGAGCGGCCCGGGCTGGAGGTCGAGCAGGTGGTCCCTCCCCTGCACCGTCCTGGTGACCAACTGTGCCGTCTCCAGGACGGCGACGTGCTTGGACACCGCGGCCAGGGAGACGGTGAAGGGCTCGGCGATGTCGGTCACCCGCATCGGCCCGGCCCTGAGGAAGTCGAGCAGAGCACGGCGGGTGGGGTGTGCCAACGCTCCGTAGGTGCGGTCGAGATCACCCGGCATACGTTCAACCATTCAGTTGAACGTTACCACCATGCATCGGACTGTGTCCATCCCTGGTCCTCCCATCCCGAGCGACAGGATGGACCTCCCACGGTTGCCTTCGTCACCAGGTCCCGGGGATGAACCGCCTCTTCTGCATGGCGTATTCCTCGTAGGCTGTCCCGAACTTCTCCCGCAGGAGCGTGTCCTCCGCCCGGCTGTTGAGGTAGGTGGCAACCACCGCCACCGGCCACAGTGAGAGTATGAGCCAGTTGAGCGTGCCCAGCGCTGCTCCCAGGACGATTGCCTGGATACCCGCGTAGCCGGGATGGCGGACCAGACGATACGGCCCGGAGGTGATCAGTTCGTGGTCGCGGAACACCGCGGGGCCAGGAGCGCCGAAGCGGCCGAGCGTCCGCCCTGCCCACAGCAGCATTCCGAGGCTGTAGATGCTCAGGACTATCCCGAGCACGCGAAAGACGAGCCATCCCGTCGAACTGTCGACACTGATTTCACCGATGCGAGTCAACAGAAGCAGAAAGACGGCGATTTGAATCATCCCCATCGGCGTGGGTAGCGGCCCGACCTGCTTCTCGACAGCGTTTCGGCGACCGCGAAATTGAATGAACGCGGCGAGGCCGCCGATGATCGACAGACCCCATATCACTATGAACCACAGGCGAATCCAGTCTTCGAGAGTCACGATTCCCTCGTCCCCTTTCGCTGATGTCCTCGATCGCCCCCGCCAATCAGAGTCTCTGCTGGCCGATCACCCATTTCGGTGCTCTCCTGCTCGCGTCTTTCGGACGGTAAGGGGGCGACCGGCGACTGCCTATCGGGAGTTCTCCCAGGTGACGAGACCGTGCTGCATGGCGAACAGGATCGCCCCGGCTCGGGTGGAGACGTCCATCTTGCGGTAGGCGCTCTGGATGTGGAAGTCGGCGGTCTTCGCCGAGATGTCGAGGGTTCGCGCCACCTGCTTGGTCTGTAGACCCCTAGCCAGAAGACGAATCACCTCGGCCTCCCGCTCGGTAAGCCCTGCCGGTCGCTCGACGGGCGGGACGGCTTGTCCCGCAGCCTCCAGGACGCCGGCCAGCAGATCGGGATCGTGACGCCCCGAGTTGGCCTCCTCACCTAGGATCTCCGCGGCTACATCTGCTTTGAAGGCGTTCCGATGTGGCCGCGGCTCGATCATGGCCGAGAAGGCGTCGGCGGTGGCCAGGAGTCGGGCGGTTGGGCTCAACGAGACGGCGGTCGCAGCCCGGTGGTACCCGCTTCCGTCCAGCCGCTCATGGTGGGCGCAGGCAACTCTGCCCAGCGCGGCGAGAAACGGAGCCCGATTGAGGACCCGTTCGGTGTGGTAGGCGTGAAGTCTGACCTGTTCCCACTCGTCGGCGGTCAGCGGTCCGGGTTTCTGCCAGACACGCGGGTGGACCGCTACTCGCCCGACGTCGTGGACAAGAGCAGCCCGTCCCACCAGGGCGATGTCGGGTCGACTGAAGTCGCACAGCTCGGCGGCTGCGACCGCCAGCCTCGCCACACCCGATGAATGACCCGCCAGCGACGGTGAGATGAGGTCGGCGAAGTCCCCAACCGCGGAAAGGGCATGCCCTATGGCCTCTCCTTCGAGGATCGGCCACGGCCGTGGCTCGGCGGAGAGAGTCGCCTCCCATGCAGATCCGTCGGTGTCGACCGCCGCCATGATCTTCGTGGCGTTCTGGGCGAACGTGGTGGCCACGACCGGATCGAAGGCATGTCCTCCGCGTTGTCGAATGATGTCCGCGGCGTGCTCGTCTCCGCCGATGAGACGCTGGTAGGCGGCGTCCCTTGCGACGTGAACGATGCGCAGAGCGAGCGGGATCTCCTCCCCCCGAGCCCGTCTCAGCAATCCGTATCCGTCCCACCGCTCGGTTATGAGGGTGAAGAGCTGGTGGATGGATGCCGGGAGGCCCAGACGTTGCGCCAGCATCGTCGCGACCTCGCAGACCGCGCTCATGTGCGGTCTGCCGAACCGCAGGAGCTTGGGCATTTGCGTGGCCGTCTCGTATACGCGCCGATACGGCGAACTGTCCGGAGACGGTATCGACCGGACAACGCCGGTCAATACCTGTACCGGGGAACCGTACAGGGTGGGTTGGGCGCTCTCGATAGCCGAGCCTCCGACGATCTTCGCCAGGATGTCGGCGTCGGTGGTGCATCCCGAATACATGAGAAGCGAGCAGTGGTAGGTCTGTGAGGCGGTCTCCTGATCGACCTCGAGCAGATCGGCGAGCCTCATCGCCATCAACGTCGCATGCAGACCGTGCTCGAACGGAAAGCCCATGCCCAGGTCCGTGGCCAAGCACGTCGCGGCGATGACCTCGGCAACCCGAACCGTCTCCTCCGTAGCGGAGGGGTGGACATTCACCGCGCCAAGCGTACGGGCAGGACCCTGCCCACCGCTGCCGTGGACCCCGGTAGAACCCATTTCGGTGGCATCGGCGTCTCGGGCTTCGGCAACCCTGTCATACGCGAGGGCTGGGGCGCCTATCCGCCCACGGCGGCAGAGCGGCGGAGGGCATCGGGCACACCGCTCTTGTCGTCGTTGATCGGTGTGGGATGCCCGAAGAACCCATCGACTCGACAGATCAGTCCCGCCGAGGACTCGAGCGTGACGATGTCGAGACCTTCCATCAACGTCCGTCCTCGATGGATCATGTCCCATCGATATCTGAGTCGGCCGTGATGGTGATCGATCTCCGAGGCGATGACGAAGCGATACCCCAGCTTGCTTGTCCGAAGGTGCCGAATGGCCGCTTCCAGGGCAGCGATGCCGACGAATGAATCCCGTGGATCATTCCACTCGACGTCCTCTGTGACCGCACCGGCGAGATGCCGTGGTACATGTTCCAGATCCTGCTCGTTCCATGCACGCCAGTACAACACCAACGGCTCCGGCATCGGCACGTCCCACTCGGGAAGGCGAAAACGCACGCCGGTTGGACTCGAGGGATGCCGGGAGTCGTTACACCGATCGATGGTCACGGCGGGTGCACGGCGCCCACTCCGTTGTAGGGACGACCGAGGGGGACACGGCCGACCCCGCTGTGCCAGCATGTGAAACGTGGACCAGTCGCAAACGGCCGGCGCCGATCCGGACCCCCCCTCAGCCGACTCCGAGAAACGACGGCTGTTCTCCGAGTCGGTCGACCTGCGGGTCGGGGTCGACGACGCGGTAGAGCTCCTCTTCGATCATGAAGCCCAGGACAGGTGGCTGGGCTCGGGCTGCCGCCTTGGCCGCCAGCCCGACGCCTCCGGCGCCGTGGACATGGTCGGGGGACGCTATCGGCTGATCACATTCGAAGCCGCCTCCGGCCGGGAGTTCACCTTCCGGACCGAAACCGTCTCCGGCGGGCGGCGACTCTCCACCACACTCACAGTGTCGGTCGAACCGAAGGGGTCGAAGAAGGAACGATCGACCGTCTCCATCTCCGAGCACGGGACGAAAAGCGACATACACGCCAAGCACATCGGGGAGTGGCGTAGCTGCTGGACCGCCGCGCTGTCCCGTCTCTCCTCGCTGACCGACACCATCGAGAAGCGCCGCAAGCCGGCTCAGGCGGTGGTCGTGATCCACGGCATCGGCGAACCCGTGCCCGGGGACACGCTCCGGCGGTTCGTGGTAGGGGTGATGGGAGCCGGCAGCAGGGTGCGCTCCAAACCCGACCATGTCTCCACCACCTACGAGCTGCGGCGCCTGTCGATGGCCGCGCAAGGTGACATCCCCAAGACTGACTTCTTCGAGTTCTACTGGTCCCATCACATCCGGGACACCACTCGGGGACAGGTACTCAAATGGCTCGTGGATCTGCTGGTGCGCAAACCGAGCGACGTCCCCGAGAAGATCCGCCCCGTGTGGTACGTCGTCGTGGGAGCGGTGCTCGTCCTCGCCGTGTCCATCCTGGTGCTGGTCGCTCCCCGGGCGGGGGACCTCCAGGCCCTGGCGGGAACCCTGTCGCTGATCTCGTCTGTCGTCTCCCTCCTCGGGTCGGGTTTCCTCATCCACTACCTGGGGGACGCCGCCCGCTACCTGAGCGCATCACCGGCCAACGTGGACGTGCGGGACAAGATCCGAAGCGAAGGGGTCGGGCTCCTCCTCGACCTCCATCTCTCCAACCGCTACCAGCGGATCGTCCTCGTGGGCCACAGCCTGGGCAGCGTCATCGCCTACGACATCGTCAGCCATCTGTGGGCATACATGCATCTCGCCCACCTCGGTCCCCGGCGTGCCAAGCGAAAACGGGCCCAGGAGCTCCACACCTTCTCGGGCTCGGCCGAGGGGGCCCAGGCCAGACAACACGCCGCCTGGCAGGAGTGCCGGCGCGCCACCCAGCCGTGGCTCATCACGGACCTGGTGACTTTGGGCAGCCCCCTCACCCACGCCGAGCTGCTACTGGCTTCCACCGACCGTCCCCTCCACGAGCAGATCGACTCCCGGGAGCTGGCGCAGTGCCCGCCCATCAGGGACGAACGGGGCGACGCCGACGGTCTCGCCTTCTTCCGGCACAGCCCGTACACGGACCGGGATGGCCGCACCGGCACGTTCCTCTTCTTCCATCATGCCGCCCCCTACTCGGTGACCCGCTGGACCAACCTCTACTTCCCCGTGCGCGGCGGCGTCTTCGGTGACTTCGTGGGTGGATCTGTGGCGGGATTCGGCGACTGGATCGTCGACCGCGAGGTTCCACTGCCCCCGTCCTGGAGGGCCGCGGGGCGTGCTTTCACCCACACCAAGTACTGGAAACCCTCCCCCGTCGACAGCGAGGCGCCACATCTGGGCGTCCTCCGGGAGGCGTTGCGCCTCGACTGCGCCGACGACCTGAGCCGGCTGGCGGCCACCATCCCTCCATACGCCCTCATGGACCCGCCCCGGTTCGCCCCCCTGCACGGCCGCGACATCGAGGTGTTCTTCACCCACCAGGACTGAGTCGAGCCCTCGTTGAGGACGGGGTCCCGACCACATGTTGCTTCACAGCTCGGTGACCAGGTGGCCCCCGCCCTGAACCAGGGCTCGACGACCGCACCGCTCGTCCGCGGAGCCCCCGAACAGAAGCAGAGCGTTTAAGCCCCCCTTCTCCGGGGTGCCTTTCGGCACCCACAACCCGAAGCACGAGGCCCCAAGTCCCGTGGGCTCCACGCACGAGCGGTGACTTCCCACCGGACCCCCGAGCCTACACCTAAATCACGCGGGTTGCCGGGACAAATCCCGAACAGCACCACCTCCCTTCCCTACGAGCCGGCATTACACGTCAGTCGAGGTGCCCGGCATACCGGCCCCGGCTCGCCCCACCGGCACACCGGGCACCCGACCTTCAAGCTACGGGGTGGGTGTGACAGATTCCGCCGATCCGGCCGCGGTGAATCTGCCGCCGCAGTGTCGATGAGATCGGGAACTGCCCGCTTTCTGCCCGACCGGCGACATCCATCGGTCCTCCCGTCTGAGATGCCGAAGGAAGGGGTCTCAGACGGGCTGGGCGGCGATGAAGACGAGGCGGGCCACGGTCACCGCCGAGCCCAGCGAGGCGGCCAGGTGAACCCCGGTCTGGGCGTGGATCGTGTCGTACAGCCCGTGGATCCGCCGCCTCCGACCCCCATACTTGCCACCACGCATGATGTGAACCGTCGACCGGAGCTTCCCTTAGGCTGAAACGATGGACACTCTCTACCGCCACGCCGCCCTCGCCGACGGGACGGGACCCGACCTGTTGTTGGACCAGTCGATCCTGGTCGAAGACCGCCGTATCGCATGGATGGGCCACGACGACGAGTTCGCCCAGCGCACGGGTCCGGTGCGCGTGGTCGACGCCGCCGGGGCGACGGTGGTGCCGGGGATGGTCGACGCCCACAGCCACACCGTCCTCCCGGGTGGCGCCCATTGGATCGCCCGCATCGACGACCCCACCGAGGATCTGCTGGAGGTGGCGGAGCACAACGGCGAGATCGCCAGACGGGCGGGGATCCGCTGGTTCCGGGACGTCGGCTCCCCACCCCGGGACGGAGCCGCTCTCGCTCTGCGGGTTCGTGACACCTGGGCCGGTCGTTCCGACCGCCCCTACCTGCGGGCGGCCGGGACCTGGATCGCCAGGGCGGGCATCCTCCCTCCCACCATCGACATGGAGGCCGAGGACGCCGATGCGCTGGTCGCCGCCGTCGAGAAGCAAGCCGCCGATGGCACCGACCTCATCAAGCTGTACCTGGACGGACCCGAACCCGAAACTTCCCCCTGGACCGCCGACGAGGTGGCCCGGGCCGTGGCGGCCGCCGCCCGATACGGGCTCACGGTGACAGCCCACGCCACCGGCCTGGCGGGAGCGAGGGCGGCGGTGGAAGGCGGGGTCGACTGCATCGAGCACGGCACCACCCTCGACGACGAGCTGGCCGCCGAGATGTCCCGCCGGGGCACCTTCCTGGTGCCGACGCTGGGAGTGATGTCCTCATGGGAGACGTTCTCGTCCACCACCACGGTGGAGCGGTTCACCACCGACGACTTCCCGGCCACGCTGGCCGAACGACGCCAACGGGCTTACGACAGCCTCGCCCTGGCCGCCCGCGCCGGAGTGCGCATCGCCGCCGGCACCGATTTCGGTGGCGGCTCGCTGCGCGCCAATCACCTGGCGTGGGAGGTGGAGTGCCTCGTCGAGGCCGGCCTGGAGCCGTGGCGGGCCATAGGAGCTGCTACCTGGATGGGAGGCGAGCTGCTGCGGGAACCCACCGCCGGCCGGCTCGCATCCAGAGGCCCGGCCGACTTCTTCCTGGTCCACGGCAACCCGTTGGAGGATCCCGCTGCCCTGTGGCGGGTGTGGCGGGTGGAGTAGTTCCGCTCGTCGGACCTCCGGGCTCAGACGATCTGAGCGACCGACGAGAATGCAACGAGCATTCGTATCGGATGATGACTGCACGTTCGTAGCTGGTCGCCGAGTCAGGAAGCTGGCATCTCGACGGAAGCTTCACCCGAGCCGATGGGAGGGCGAGCCCGCCAGCTCGCCGTCCGAGCGCAGGGTGAGGTCGGCCTGGTCGGCGACCCGGGTGCCCACCGCATATCCCTCCCCGTCGGACACCGAGACGGACATCCTCTGCATGCGGCCGTGTATCGCGTTCATCGCCTCCTCCGCCGCCCGCGCACGTGAGGCGAGCAGAGGCACGATGGCGACACCGGTCTCCCGTTCCGCGCGTCGGACCGTCTCGTAGTCGGCCTGTTCGAGCCTCTCGCCGATCCGTACGGCGAAACCGACCAGGAAGGAGCGACGGAAGCGGGCGGTGCGGCTCCGCCCGAAACGATCCTGCTTGGATCCCTCCCGCTGCAGGGCGGATGTGGCCTGCACCAGAAGGGACGTGTACAGCTCCTCCACGCCGTCGACGTCCTCGGGATGGCCGTGGATGGTGGCAAACCCGAACTCCTTGGACCAGACGGCTCGGCAGGCGTTGGCGTGGGCGATGCCAGCCACCAGCATCGCCTTCGCCCGGGCGTACGGATCGTCGACACCCACCCGCCGACCTATCACCCCTCCGTTGGAGAGTCCCTCCTCGGCGCTGAGGCTGGTGCGGTCGATGCGGTGACGGGTCATCATCTCCTGGGCCTTGGCGGTGAACGCCTCGGCTTCGGCGTCGTACTCGGTCGACTCGGCCTTGGCGAGCAGCGCCCGGATCCGTGCCAGCACACCGGGCTCCAGACGAGTGGCCTGACGAGTCTTCGCCGCCGAGGTGACCGGCCATCGGGACGGTGGCGGCGCCAGACGCGGCAGGTCCGGGAGACCATCGACGAAAGCGATCAGGGTGACCGCCGACATGAGCACCGTGCTCCAGGCTGCAGAGCACTGCAGCGGCCAGGGGCGGGATGGGTTCGACGTCGGCGCCGCCCCGATCTCCTCCAGTTGGGCCATCCAATCGGGTGCCACCGCCGTGCCCCACTGTTGGTAGTCGACTGCCTCCGCGGCGATGGCCCGCCGCAACAGATCGGCCTCTCCGCGCCCGAGCCGCTTGGCGACGAGGCGGGTCAGGTCGACCGGCTGCCAGCCCCGTTCCCACATGTTCGACACGATCCGCCGGAGAAGGCGGGCGACTTCACCGCCCACCTGGACTGGCGGCTGCTCCAGGAGCGCCGAGATGAACACGTCGCGGACATCGCCGTCATCGCGGCGATGGGCATAGGCCGCGCCGAGCAGCTGCTGGTCGTGCCCGAGAGGAGGAGTCTCTCTGCGACGGTCATCAGCGTCAGTGGGTGGCTTCCGGTCCCGCCGACGGGCGTCTTCCCGTCGCCTCTTCCGGGCCCTGCGACTCCGGTTGTTCTTACCCATGGGGCCGTTTGTATCAGCCGCCACCGACAGATTCGATCAGGGACGACCGCCACCGCGTCGAACTGAGACGACCCTTACCCGGCCGTCGCGTTTGGCGCCGCCCCGGACCGGGTCGAACATCCACCCATGGGCCGCGCCCCCTCTCTCTTCACCGGTCGCCGCCGCGCGGTGGCTCTCGTGGCGCTGCTCGGGGCGGCTATGGCCATCGCCACCTACCTGCAGGGTGCCCTGTCGGTGGTGTCCAGCTTCGTGATCGACGAGTTCGGCCTGTCCCGGTCCCAGCTGGGAGCGGCTTTCACCGCCTTCTCCTTGACCGGTGCCGTCTTCTCCCCCGCGATGGGAGCGTTGACCGACCGACACACGACCCGGGTGATGGCCGCCCTGTTCGGCCTGAGCGGCCTGGCGGTGGTGATGGTGGCCGCCGCCCCCACGTTCGTGGTCCTCCTCGCCGGGAGCGTGGTGGGTGGCCTGGCTCTCGCAGCAGGCAACCCGGTCACCAACCGGGTGGTAGCAGACCAGATCGGTCGCACCCGCCGCGGGCTGGTGGTCGGCCTCAAACAGGCCGGCCCTCCGCTCGGCCTGCTCATCGCCGGGGCGGTCCTGCCTCCCCTGGCGCTGGTGGTGGGGTGGCGGTGGGCGCTGGGAGTCAGCGCCCTCATCCCGGCGGCAGGGCTGATCGCCACTCCCTTCCTCCTGTCCGGCTCCGGTAGCCGTCGGACGGCACCTCCCACGCGGGTGTCGGCCGAGAGCGTCGAGGCCAAGACGGCGGTGATCTGGCTGACTGTGATCGGCCTGGGGATGGCTCTGGCTCTATCGGCGGTCATCGCCTTCGTCCCCCTGTACGCCCAGGAGCGGGTGGGAGCCTCGGCCGCCGTCGCAGGAGCCCTGGCCGCCGCCCTGGGACTGACCGGCGCCGCGGGCCGGATCGTCTGGGGAGCCGCGGGTGGGCGTTTCGCCCGGCCGTCCACCGCCCTACTCGTGATCTCGGTCATCTCGGTGGCGGCGACGGTGGCGGTAGCGCTGGCCGAGGCCGTCGGGGTGTGGTTGCTCTGGGTGGGGGTGATCGCCGCCGGCTTTTCCATGATGGCCTGGCATGCGGTGGGCTGGCTCGTCATCATCGACCGGGTAGGGGCCGGCGGCGTGGGCAAGGCCTCGGGGGTGATGCAGCTGGGCAACAGCGCCGGGTTCGCCGTGGGACCGCTCATAGCCGGGGTGCTGGTCGACGCCACCGAGTCGTATACGGTGGCGTGGGCGACGGTGGCGGCCGTGCTGGCGATCAGTGCCGTGCTCACCGTGTGGGTCCGGGTCCGCACCACCAGACGGCGACGGGCCGCCACACCGTCGTGAATCCCCGGCCAGGCGAACCCGACGAAGGCCGCCCCCGGCTTCTCTGGTTGTGGAGGAACGGCCCCCGGGTTCCTTGGTTGTGCACCTACGGAATCCGTTTCTGACACTACGGAATCCGTTCGCCACCGTCCAGAGAACGCTCAGGCCGTTCTCCCGCGTCCAAAGAACCCCTTATGGCCCGATTGATTTCGGACGGCGGACTCGTCCGAGCCAGCATGTCAGCCACGACCCGAGGAGGAGCAACGTGACCACCGACTGGAGCGCGGAGACGACCGGCAGCGGCGAATACGCCCGGATCAACGGGCTGGACCTCTACTACGAGATCCACGGCGCCGGAAAGCCGATGATCCTGTTGCACGGCGGGCTTGGTTCCGGCGAGATGTTCGGGCCGATCCTCCCGACGCTGGCCGAAAATCACCGGGTGATCACCGTCGACCTGCAAGGACACGGACGAACCGCCGACATCGACCGCCCCATCGACCCCCGGCTGATGGCCGACGACGTCGCCGCCCTCATCGACCATCTCGAGCTGAACCGACCCGACGTGGTCGGCTATTCCCTGGGAGGGGGCGTCGCCTTCCATACCGCCGTGCGGCACCCGGAGAAGGTCGGCAGGCTGGTCATGGCGTCGGCGAACATGTGGCGTGACGCCCTTCCCGCCGAGATGCTCGCCCAGCAGGCCCAGGTGAGTTCGGCCGCGGTCGAGTTCATGACCGACACCCCGATGTACGAGCTCTACCAGCGGGTGGCGCCCCGACCCGAGGACTTCGGGCGCCTGCTGGACAAGATCGGCGAGGCCATGAGCGAGGACTTCGACTTCACCGAAGAGGTGCGGGGTTTGCAGGTGCCGACGCTCCTCGTCGCGGCCGACGCCGACATGGCCCCGCCCAGCCACTACGTGGAGGTGTTCAAGCTGCTGGACGGCGGCCTCCGTGACGGCGGCTGGATGGGCGAAGGCCGCCCGGCGGGAGGGCACGCCCTCGCCGTCCTCCCCGGCCTCACCCACTACAACATCTTCAGCTCCCCCCTATTCGCGGCGGTGACGCTCGACTTCCTCGACAACCAATGAGGCATGGGGATGCGCCCGGATTCCGTCGTAACCATCGCTCGGTTGGCCACTACCCACTCCTCGGCGAACCGACCCCCTGAAAATGGGATCGCATCGACCCCATGCCTGTTCTCGGTTCCCTGGCGAACCAGAGCCGTCGGTAGGCCGTCGCTTCGAGCTTCGGCTCGATTACTCAGGGACGAACCTGGTCAATGAATGACGTCATCACCCTGCGCAGCAGGGGTTCGAACCCTGTGGCGATGTAGCGTGCCCCGAGTTCCAGCCCCCGGGACGCCGCCTCGGAGGTGCCGGCAAAAAGACCGAGAACCTTGTCGGACTTGGTCACTGCTGCAGCTACCTGTTCGACGGTGTCGACGACCACAGGATGATCCAGTTCACCTGGCACTCCGAGGCTCTGGGACAAGTCTGATGGACCAATGAAGAGCACGTCGATGCCCTCGACCGAACACAGCTCCTCGATGTTGTCGACCGCCTCCCGAGTCTCGATCTGCACCACCACCAGTGTCGCCTCGTTGACGTGCGCAGTTGCCTCCCGTGTAACGGACCAATCGGTCGCCCTGTTGCCGGCCAACCCCCTTATTCCCAGCGGTGCATACTTGGTGACCGAGACCGCGGCCTGCGCCTCCTTCCCGGAGTTGACCCAGGGAAAGTGGAGGCCCGCCGCGCCCGCATCCAGACAGCGCAGAACAGTCCCTGGATCTCTGCTGGGAACGCGCACGATCGGTGTAACTCCCCGTCTCTCACAGGCTCGGGCGAGGTTCGCTACATGAGCCGGAGTCACCCAACCGTGCTCTCCATCGAACACGAGGAAATCCCATCCCCCCGTGGCGACGTACTCGGCAAGGTTGGCGTCCGGTGACCGCACGAAACAACCGATCGCGACTTCGCCTTCGTATAGCCGCCGCTTGGTCGGGTTCTCGATCATCTGCTCACCGCTCACGTCCAAGTCGTCCAGATCCTCAGGAGAATGCTCCTCTATCGCCCTCCGCTGGAGGACTGCTCGACGAACCGCCCCAGTCTCCGTATACCTTCCTCGATGGTCTCCGGGTGGCTAGCAAGTGAGAGCCGCACCATCCCCTCGCCCTGTGGCCCGAATGCCTCTCCCGGGGCGACCGTGACCCCCTCAGCAGCCACCAGATCCTGCGCGAACGCAACGGTGTCGTCGGTAGGCACTTCCACGATGACGTAGAACGCACCTCTGGGGGTGATAGCCCGGAGGCCTGCCTCCTCGAGACACGTCAATGCTCGGTCTCGACGACTTCGATACTCGGCCACCATCCGTTCAACCGGGGTCTGGTCACCGGCAATCGCCGCTTCCGCTGCTTTCTGGGACACGGCGGAGGCGCAGGAAACCGAATTCTCGACGACCTTTCCTACGACATCGACGACTCCTGTGGACCCGGTCATATAGCCCACCCGCCAGCCGGTCATGGCGTAGGTCTTGGAGACTGTGAAGACGCTCACCGTTCGCCCGCTGTTATCCAATGTGGCCGGGCTCACGTGGCGACCCTCGAAGATGATCGCCTCGTAGCACTCATCGGACACCAAGTAGACATCATGTTTCGAGCACAGATCCACTATCGACCCAAGCGTCTCCTCCGGCCAGACCGCCCCTGTTGGGTTGCCAGGACTGTTCACCACCATCAGCTTGATGCCCGGAGTTTCAGAGAGGAGACGATCTACCCGTTCCAGGTCGGGCGTGAACCCCTCATTGCGCATCAACGGATAACCGATGACCTCCAACTCACACAGGGCGGCAATCGTCCTGTAGTTGGGCCAGCCGGGATCGGGTACCAGAACCGCATCCCCTGGATCTGTCAAGCCTCGATACACCGAGAACAGGGCGTGACCGCCGCCAGCGGTCACCACTACATCCTCCGCGCCCACGTCGATGCCGTTGAAGGAGGAGATCTTGTCGGCCATCACCGCTCGCACCTCGGCCAGGCCTCGACTGGGCGTGTAATGGGTGTAGCCGCTCCGGGCCGCCGCGACCGCAGCCTCGACGATGTGGGGTGGGGTGGGAAAGTCCGGATCGCCCACTTCGAGCCTCAGAACGCCGGGGGTGCGAAAGGCGATATCCATCACTGCGCGGATCCCCGAACGCTGCAACGAGCCCACCGACGTCGACACGGGCTTCATCCCTGCTCCTTCAATACTGACTCGTGATCGCTGCCACTCCGATGAATACGAGAACGGTCGAACCTATGAGGTTCGCGTCGATTCGCTCCTCACGCTTCAACACGATGGCCGCCAGGAGGAGAGTCCACAGAACCTGGGTTCCCTGCAGGAGACTCACCACCCAGGCGGGGAGATAGTCGAAAGCGAAGAACTGAGCAATCAGAGCGGCACTGGTGAAGGCGCCGGCACCCACGAACCACCAGGGGACTCCCCGCAGGTTCTCACGCATCCGACGCCCGATCTGCCCTGTCACGGTGTCACCCAGAACCTGCACCGACATGCCCGCCGCCGCGCCGATGAAGGCTCCGCCGATCGCCGATGGGAAGAACACCAGGCCCCACTTTCGCACCACGAACGCCAGGCCGAACAGGACCGGCGCCGTCATCGCCAGGGCGAAGCCGACCGAGGGGTCATGCCCGGGTTGCGGCTCCGGGTTGTCTGCGGTGGCGGCATCGGGCGTGCTCAACGCCACCGCCGTGCTGCGAGATCTCACGATCCGATAAAGGCCGGTCAGGACAAGCAGGCCCCCGAACCCGCCCAGCAGCGAGATCCGCTCGTCGAGCACGATCCAGCCCCCGATGGCGGCAACCAGGGGGCCGCCGGTGAGGAAGGCGTTGGCCCGGCTGGGGCCGATGATGCGGACGGCCCGGAGATTGGTGGCCCTACCCCCAAACGTTCCCAGTACCCCTCCGGCGGCCAAAGCGACCACGCCCTCGGTAGTCCATGCCGGCAAGTTGATCACGAAAGTCAGGCCTCCCAGCACGAGGAGGTTCATGAGGATGCTCATGAACAGTCCGTCGTCCCGGCTCCGGGAACGCATCCCGAAACGAGCGAGGATCGAAGCAACGGAGAAACAGAATCCCGCGGCGAGGCCGAGAAGAATCCCCATCCTCTAGATGCCCCATCCTCCATCGATCCTCAGATGCTGACCATTTATGTAGGAGGCAGCCGGAGAGGCGAGGAAGAGCACGGCTCCTACGACGTCGTCGGGCACGCCCACTCGCCGGGAAGCGGTGCGCTCCTCGACCCAGCGCAGGTTGTCCTCGTGGCTCAGCCACTCCTCGTTCAGGCTCGTGCGGATGTACCCGGGGCCGACCGCATTCACCCGAACCTGAGGAGCCAGGCGGGCGGCGAAGCCACGAGTGAGATGGATCAGTGCAGCCTTGCTCGCCTGATACATCAGCGGGGCACCCGTCACCTCTTCCCCGGCAACGGAAGCGACGTTGACGATGCAGCCATTGCCTCGCTCTCGCATCCGCCATCCGACCTCCTGGGTGAGGAGAAATGGAGCCCGCACATTGACGGCCATCACCCGGTCGAAATCCTCCGGGGTCACGTCGGGTGGGTCGTGGCGGATGATCAACCCGGCAGCATTCACGAGTATGTCGACACCGTGTTTCCATCCCCAGCCGGCATCCGCCACCTTCGCGATCGAATCGATGCCGGCCAGGTCGGCGACCACCGGTGAGCACGTCGAACCGGCGCTCTCTATGTCGGCGCACAACTCAGCCAGCGCCTCTTCCGATCGGGCCACACCAACAACGTCCGCCCCGGCATGGGCCAGTCCCAAAGCGATCGCTCGCCCTATACCCCTGCTGGCTCCGGTCACGAGCGCCGTGGCGCCCGACAGGTCAATTTCCCACATCCGCTGGCCGTCCCATATGACGTGAGCTGTCGCGACAAGTATCTTGACGTTGAGATGCTAGCGTTACCCGGACAACCATGACGAATGTGGATTCGCTGCGCGTCGCCGTCGACATCGGCGGCACGTTCACCGACCTGGTACTCCACCAGGACGACCTGCTCGTCGCCACGGCGAAGACGCTGACTACCTACCCCGATCCGTCAGACGGAGTAGCGACCGGGATCAGAGAGCTGCTCTCCGGCTGGCGCCGTGAGTCGGTGGCTGAGGTCGTTCACGGAACAACACTGGTCACGAACTCCCTCATCGAGCGGAGAGGCGCCGTCATAGCCCTGATCACGACCAAGGGGTTCAGGGATGTTCTCACCTCCGGCAAGGAGCAGCGGTACGACATGTATGACCTGTTCATCCAGATGCCGGAGCCCTTGGTGCCGAGACGTCGACGATACGGGATCGACGAGCGGGTCCTCGCCGACGGCACGGTGGACAGGCCGATACGCCTCGACGAGGTTTCGGCGTTGATCCCGTCTCTTCAGGAGGATGGCGTGGAAGCGGTGGCGGTGTGCTTTCTCCATGCCTATCGACATCCCGACCACGAACGAGCCGCCGCCGATGCACTGAAACGGGAATTGCCCGAGATCGCCGTGACGCTATCGAGCGATGTCTCCCCGGAGGTCGGCGAGTATCACCGAACCTCGACCACCGTGGCGAACGCGTATGTGCTTCCCATCTTCGATAGGTACCTACGGCAGCTGGAAAAGAATCTCCAGGACGACGGGATCGAGGCACCGCTTCACATAATGCTCTCGACCGGTGGCCTGGCCACGACTGATACCGCCCGGAAGTTCCCCATCAGACTCCTCGAGTCGGGGCCGGCGGCCGGGGTTCTGGCTGCGGCATTCTTTGGGTCCAGAGGCGGAACGCAGGACGTCCTCGCCTTCGACATGGGCGGAACCACGGCCAAGGCGGGGTTGGTGGAGGATGGTACGCCGCTGATCGCCCGCGAGCACGAAGCAGCCCGCGTCTACCGATTCACCAAGGGAAGCGGGATGCCTATCCGCGTTCCAGTGGTCGATCTCCTCGAGATCGGCGCAGGCGGAGGGAGTATTGCCCGCGTTGGACCCTTCGGCCTTCCCAAGGTGGGGCCGGACAGCGCGGCATCCGATCCGGGACCAGCGTGCTATGGACTCGGGGGGGATCAACCGACGGTAACGGATGCAGACCTGGTCCTCGGCTACCTCAATCCCGACTTCTTCCTGGGGGGCCAGATGAGCCTGGACATGGTCTCGGCCGAGGAGGCGATAGCCGAGCTGGGTGCCGGGTTGGGACTGTCGACCATCGACACGGCGGCTGCCATCCATCGGGTCGTCAACGAGAACATGGCCAACGCCGCTCGCATGCACGCCATCGAGCGCGGCAAGGACCTGCGGCCATTCACCCTGGTAGCGACCGGAGGGGCCGGACCGGTCCACGCGTGGGGCGTGGCGAGGGCACTCGGGATCGACCACATCGTGTTTCCTCCCCATGCCGGGGTGGGTTCCGCGTTCGGGATGCTCACTGCACCACCAGCTTTCGAGTTCGCACGCAGCCTTCCGTCGACTGTCCCGGGCATCGACTGGATCGACCTCCGGGCCGCTCTCCGCGAGATGATCGAAGCCGGGAAATCCGAGCTCGAAGCCACGGGCGGCAGCGCAGCGAGCATGGCGGTTCTCATCGCCGCCGATATCCGATACCAGGGTCAGGGAGACAGCATCACGGTCGAGTTGGCGACCGAACCGAGTGGACTGGACGGGGAGGTGGTGAACCAACGGTTCCTGACCGAGTACCTGCGGCTCTTCGGCTCCCGCCCGCCGGATGTAGAAGCCGAGGTCCTCACCTGGCGGGTACGAGTCAGTGGCGAATCGCCCCGGCCCCAGGTGAGCAGCTTGCACACCCCCTCGGACACGGCACTCAAGGGAACCCGGAAGATGTGGTTCGCCGAGACGAAGGGGTTGGTCACGGGAGACGTCTACGACAGATACAGTCTCGAACCCGGGACGATCCTCAAAGGCCCATGCGTGGTCGAGGAGCGGGAATCTACGGTCGTGATCGGACCCGGAGGGACGGTCATCGTCGACGAGGTCGGAAACCTGGAGGCGCGGATCGATGGCTGAGATCGACCCTGTCACGCTCGAGATCCTGTGGACGCGGCTGATCACAGTTGCGAACGAACAGGCCGCGGCACTCCAGCGCACCTCGTTCACACCGATCGTGAGAGAGTCCGGTGATCTGTCGGCGGCCGTCTTCGATACCGACGGTCGGATGCTGGCTCAGGCCGTCACCGGGACACCGGGGCACATCAACTCGCTCGCCACGTCGATGCACCATTTCCTGGCGGCATACCCGGGACACGCTCTTCAGCCGGGAGACGTGCTGATCACCAACGATCCCTGGCAGACGTCCGGCCAGCTCAACGACCTGTCCGTCGTCACACCCGTTTTCTCCGGTCCCAGGCTGATCGGGTTCTTCGGCAACTGCTGTCACGCAGTCGACATAGGCGGCCGGGGCCTTTCCGCAGACGCAAACGAGGTGTTCGAGGAGGGCCTGGCGATACCGATCACGAAGCTCTACGACGGTGGCGAGCCCAATGAGGAGCTCTTCAAGATTGTGAAGGCCAACGTACGTGCCCCACGGGAAGTGGTCGGCGACATACACGCCCAGGTCGCCGGCAACCAGGTCGGGGCCACCCGGCTGGTGGAGTACCTGGAAGAGTTCGAGCTGGAAGACCTGGAAGAGCTGAGCCGCGAGATCCGGGGGCGCTCCGAGCAAGCGACGCGGGCAGCGATCCGAGAGATCCCGGACGGCACCTATCACAAGGTGATCCACACCGATGGCATCGATGAGCCCGTGAAGATCTCATGTCAGGTGACGATTGCGGACGATGAGATAACGGTCGACTACTCGGGCAGTTCACCTCAGGTCAGTCGCGGCATGAACGTCGTGTTGAACTACACCGCCGCCTATACCTCCTACGCCCTCAAGTGCGCCATCTCCCCGGAAGTCCCTCACAACGACGGGAGCTTTCAACCGGTGACGGTCACCGCCCCGGAAGGCAGCATCCTCAATCCACGGTTCCCGGCAGCGGTGGCGGCTCGCCACATCGTGGGGCACTTCCTCCCTCACGCCGTCCTCGGTGCCCTGGCGGATGTGATCCCCGAGCGGGTCATCGCGGAAGGCGCCGGCAACGTGTGGCTCACGACCACACGCGGAGCGGGAGAGAATCGCTTCGTAACGGTCTTCTTCGCCTCCGGCGGCATGGGAGCACGACCCGATCAGGACGGACCTTCCACGACGAGCTTCCCCAGCGGCATAGCCACCGCTCCGGTAGAGATAACAGAGACGACCTCACCCCTGGTCTTCCGGCACAAGGAACTCCGGCCGGATTCCGGTGGACCGGGGAAGTACCGCGGGGGATTGGGCCAGCGGATCGAAGTCGAAGTCCGCACAGGTGAAGCGTTCGTCGTTTCGTCACTGTCGGATCGCCTCCGGTTCCCGGCCGAGGGGTACATGGGCGGCCGGGAGGGGGGACGCGGGGGGTTCTCCACCTCGGTCGGAGAGAGCAGGAACCCCAAACTGAGCAACCGGCTGCCCGCAGGAACCAGGTACATCCTCGAACTCCCCGGAGGAGGTGGCTTCTACGACCCCACTGAACGTGACCCGGCCGCGGTTGCGGCCGACGTGGCCGAGGGCCTCGTCACAGCCGGGCGCGCTCTATCCGACTACGGGGTCCACGTCGACGACCAGGGCAACTTGGAGAGAGACCCAGTCACCTGAACCTCTCTCCCTGAGTTCGACCCGCCCGTGATGCGGTCGATGCGAGTCAGGGGGCGGGATGTGGAACCCTGGGTTCCAGGCCGACATATGCGGGGTCTACAACCCGGGGTTCGCCCCGGTCTCTGACGTCGGGCTGATCTGTGGGCTGTGGACCCGCACATGCGGTGTCTACAACCCGGGGTTCGGCACACCAGCGACACCGCCCGACCCGGGCTATTCGGAGAGACCGGCCGCGTCGTCGACCGCGTCGACCGGATGGTGCAGGTCACCGAGGGCGATGAGCCAACCCCGGAGGATCTGGGCGAGCAGCTCGCGCTCACGGGGCTCGAGCACCGCGATCAGCTCCTCTTCATTCTTGAGGTGAGCGATGAGGGCCTCGTCGAGTAGATCACGCCCGGTTTCCGTCAACTGAACCGGCATGCTCCGCCGATCACTGACGCTTGCGCCCCTGGTCACGAGCCCCTCATCGACCAAACGATCGATCCGGTTGGTTATCGCCCCGGATGAGACGAGCAGGGAGTTGTACAGCTGTGTGGGTGTGAGACGGTGGGGCTCCCCCGCTCGCACCAAAGCGGCGAGTACGTCGAAGCGGCCTCCTTGCAGTCCGTGAGCGGCGAACACCTCCTCTATCCGTCGCTCCAGCAGACGGGACAGACGTGAGATCCGACCGATCACACCCATGGTGCTGACGTCGAGGGCGGGCCGCTGACGTCGCCACTGGGCGATCAGCTGATCAACGTAGTCGAGATGTTCCACGCCTACCCGATGCTATCTGACATCCTCCCCCATCCTGTTATCTTAACGTTGATATATCACGGACGTGGAGAGGTGGAAGATGCAGGGAGTCGGATTCGCCACCGGCTATGACCCGAACATGAACGTTCGGGAGATCGCCGACTGGATGAAGAAGGCGGACGAACGCGGGTTCGTGATGGGGTTCTTCTCGGAGACGATCGAGCTCAACCGGGATTCCGTCTCTGCGTTGACCGCGGCCGGCTTGGCAACGGAGCGAATGACTCTCGGCGCAACTCAGACCGTCCGGATCCGCAATCCGTTGGTCATGGCCCAAACCATCGCTTCGCTCGACGAGATCACGGGCGGTCGAATGATCCTGTCACCCGGCGCATGCACGAACACCCACGCCAGCCGCTATGGGCTGGAGCCGATCTCGCCTCCCACGACACTCCGTGAATGGGTCGAGGCGATGCGTCTGGTCATCAGCGGCCAGAACGCCTCCTACCACGGTGATGTCGTCAGCTTCGACAACGCCCAACTCGGTTTCGAGCCGGTCCGGGATCACATCCCATTCCTCATCCCCGCCACCAGCACCACCGGATTGCGACTCGCCGGCAAGATCGGTGACGGTGTGATGCTGAACGCTGTGTGCTCGCCGGAGTACTCGGCCAACGCCATCGCCATAGTCCGTGAGTCCCTGGAAGAGGCAGGCCGCAACTGGGGCGACTTCATCGTCGCACAGATAGTCAACTGCTCCATCGAGGACGACCATGCAACGGCGCTGGATCAGGTCCGCTGGGAGGTCGCCACCAAGTTCGACCCGATCCAGCTTCCTTTCATCGCCGGACCGAAGATGCGGGTCGGCGAGCCCTACATCCGCGAAGAGGACATCCCCGAGTTCGAAGAAGCCTGGGAGCGGGGAGGAAAGCAAGCCCTCGTCGAAGCGGTTCCGGACAGCTACGTCGAAGGCATGACGGCGTCGGGCACTCCCGACGAGGTGAGGGAGAAAGTCGACCGCTATCGGGAAGTTGGGGTCCAAGTCACCGTGCTTCGCCCGGCCGCCAAGCACCAGGCTCAACGGCTTCTCGACCTTTTTTCCGTGTAGCAGCACTGAGAGGGCTCTCTCTCCCGATCGGGATGTCCGGCGCTCGAACACCTCTGCCTGCCAGAACACGGAGTTCACCGCACTCGTCGAATCCACCATCACCAAATGCGGCAGCACCACGCGCAGCTTCTGCGTTGCAGCACCGTGATCGACCTAGCCCTCTTCCTACTCGGAGGACACCGACCCGACCTGCCGGGAAGAGTCCGATGGGCCCCGACGGATCGGTCACAACGGACAAGAAAACTCGACTCGGGGCGTCATTGGCTCGCCAGGTCGTGCATAATACACAGAACCGGCCGACAGGAGCAGAAGGGAGCTCCCATGGGAGAACGTAGAGCTTGGCTGAGCATGATGATGGTGGTTGCATTCCTCGTCGTCGCTTGTGGTGGCGATGAAGTGACCCCGACGACAGCCTCGGATGACGCACCCACCACCGAAGCCCCTACAGAAACGACTACGGCCGAGTTGCCCGTGGTGAGGATCTCTGCACTCAGCGGAGGACTCACCGGTGTGGCGGCCCTGATCGTGGAGGAAAACGGGCTCGACGAAGCCAATGGCTATCGAGGTGAGTTCTTCTACAACGATCCTGACGCATCGGAGACATTCTTCCTCCAAGGCGAGTCCGACGTCGCTTTCGACTACGACGCGATTGGGGCGGCGATCGCCCGCACGGAGGGCCTGAATGTGTCGGTGTTCTACCCGATCCTCAACAACAACAACTGCATCCTCGTGAAGGAGGACGCACCGTATGAGAGTCCTGAAGACCTCATAGGTCTAGATGTTGGACACTTCGGGGTGGACTCAGGAACAACGACGAGCTTCACGATCGTGTTGCATACCCTCTATGGGTTCAACCTCCTCGACGATTACAACCTGGTGACGACAGGACCTCCGGCGCTGGTCGAGCTTCTCCAAGATGACGAGGTGGAAGCGATCTTCAACTTCGTACCCCACCAGAGCCGAGCAATGATCCAGGTAGGTGCGCGCTGTATGTTCGGACCTACCGCCGGCGTTGAGCTCCCCGGCGGCGCGATCTCGCATCTTTCAGAGATGGCAGCTTCGGACGAGTGGCTCGACGCGAATCCCGATCTCGCTCGCGCTGTGAAGGCATCATGGGACGACGCTATCGAGTGGATCTTGGAGGATCCGGCGCGGATCACGGAGGAGCCTTACCGAACCCTGTTGGGTCAGGATGACCCCGAGGTCCTAGAGCTCATCGCCGAACAGGTCACCGCGATCCCTCTGTTCACCAACGACTGGAGCCCCGAAGTTCGGGAGGGGGTCGAGGCGTGGGTTGACCTCGCGGCCGAGCAGGACGTGCTGATCTCGGAGAACCCCGGAGGAGTTGTCAGCAATATCGAAGACTGACCGTTCCCAGAAACAAGCGGAGAGGAGGCTGGCCTGCCCAGCCTCCTCTCTTACAATTCGCTGAGACCTCATGGCCGTTGCATCAGAACAACTCCCTTCCCCGGGTGGGCATCTCGACCGGGTGCTCCAGTACGGTCTTCCCCCGGTCGGGGTCGGGATCCTCCTTGCTCTATGGTTCCTATTGCATCCTCTGACGAGGTTTCTCCCATCCCCCCTCGAGGTGTGGGAAGAGGGCCTAATCGTGGTCGCCGAGCCTGCCACCTACCGGAACATTCTCCTATCTGTGCAACGGCTCGTGGTGGGGCTCACGGCCGGCTACGTCCTTGCTTTCCTTGTCGCAATGGCAGGGCGAGCCAGCCACTGGTGGCGGCGCTTCTTCAGCCTCTCTGTCTATGTGACCATCAGCACGCCGTCCCTGGCGTTTGCTCTCTTTTGCTTGACCGTCTTCGGCCTGTCGAACGTCTCGGTCTATGTCTCGGTTGCCGCCGTCATCTTCCCCTTCGTCGTCGTGAGCCTCCACGAAGGCTTCGAGTCACTCGACAGGCACCTGAACGACATGTCGCGTGTGTACCGGCTGACTACCCCTCAACGGCTGCGGCATGTCTCGATACCGGAGATGGCTCCATTCTTGTTTGCGGCGTTACGCAACGCCTATGCGCTCGCGTGGAAGATCGTCGTAGTCACTGAGGTCTTCTCTGCGCAGCAGGCTGGGATCGGATCCGAGTACAACCGGGCCTACGACTATTTCGCCCTCGACAGGCTTGTTGTCTGGGTGGTGTTCTTCCTGATCGTCGTGTTCAGCGTGGAGTTTGGTCTGTTCCGCCCCTGGGAACGACGGGTCTTCCGTTGGCGCGAGGCGCGGAGCAGTACGTAGATGGTGCTGTTCATGGAATCAGCTTCGAGCCACGAGTTGACCTCAAATGGCAAACCTAGAGTGTGGCGGGGGCGGCAATGACGGTGCAGGGCGGATGGGATGTTGTTACGGCGGAACCCGCACCGCCCACAAGCCCACAGAAGAGCGACACCCTATTCTCGAAGACGTTGCCGTATTTTGCTGCGGTGGTTGCCACGATCGCCATCTGGTGGCCGCTGACGCCGGTATTCAGGCCGTTTCTTCCCACCCCCTGGCGCGTCACGACTTCCTTCGTAGACGCCTTCGTATCAGGAGAAATCTACGGCCACATCGCCATCAGCATGCGTCGAGTGGTACTCGCTTGGATCATCTCTGTTCTCCTGGGGGTCGCAATTGGTATCTGGATGGGTCGATCGAGGATCGTCGAGGCCTTCCTGTCGCCTTGGGTGATGGTCGGTCTCGCGCTTCCGGGCCCGGTGATAATCCTCTTTGCGATACTCCTGCTCGGCGTCCAGGAGTCGTCTCGACTCGTAGCCCTCACGGTCGCGGTAACGCCATTCGTGGTCAACATCGTTCACCAAGGTGTCCGTGCGATCGATCCGGGTCTCGAGGAGATGACAAAGGTCTATCGCTGGAACCGGCGTGAGTGGATGAGAGACCTGCTTCTCCCTCAGATCGCTGCTCCCATATTCGCGTCCATTCGATTCGCTTTCGCCTTCTCCTGGAAGATCGTGCTGATCGTGGAAGCACTGACGACCTCGGAAGGCGTGGGTGGTCAGCTGGGCTTCTTCTTCCGACTCCTGCGACCGGACAAAGTGGTCGCGTGGACGCTCGTCTTCACGCTGATCATGGTGCTGGTCGATCAGTACGTTTTCAGGAAGTCGGAGGAACGAATCTTTGCCTGGCGGGCCTGAGGTTCGTACCCGGGTCGACCGCAATCGACGCGAGGCCTGCGACGTAGATGGCGCGCCCGTTATTCGTCGAGAGCGACGCCATAGGAACCAGGCGATTTGGTGAAACTACGGCGAAATCAGGCCACTCCGCCTCGGCCGTCCTCCTTCACCCTCGACTCTTCGAGAAACGCCAAGGCCAACTCGACCGTGTGATGGAGGTGGACGCGGACCGCGTCCTGTGCCCGGACCACATCCCCGCTCCGGCATGCTTCCAGGATGGCGCGGTGCTCGCGGGCAGCTCGACCGGACTCGATCGCCCTGTGAATGGCGCTGTGCATGTAGCCGGCCATCGAGTCGCGCAGCGAGACGATGATCGACCGGAGCTTGGGACGCGACGCAAATGAATACATTTGGTCGTGGTAGCGGTTGTTGAGGCGGATCCATTCGTCACGATCCGACGTGCGATCCAGCTGGTCGAGGATCCCCTCCAATTCTTCGATTTCCGTCCCGGTGAGGGTCTCCACGGCGTGACGAATTGCCAGCATCTCGAGGGTCTCTCTGATCTCGTAGGTCTCGCGTACTTCCTCGATCGATGGTCGGAAGACCAGGACGCCCCGGCCCGGATCCAGCCGGACCAGACCCTCTGCTTCCAGGATGCGAAACGCCTCCCGCACCGGTGTGGTGCTCACCCCCAACCGGCTGGCGATCTCCTCCTGTCGAAGTCGGGCGCCCGGAGCCTGCTCGGCCCGGAGGATCTCGTCACGCAGAACCGCCGCTACCTGATGGGCAACCGTCTTTCGACTCAGCGTCTTCGCCCTGGACTCAGAGCCGATCGATTCCAAGGAGTTTGATTGCGTTGTCACCGAGAATTACCTCGCGTTGAGACTCCGGGAGCCGTTCGATCGATTGGATCGAGCCCCGGGCGAACTGTAGCCCATCATCGGGACCGAACGGCATGTCGGTGGCGAAGAGGACCCGGTCAGAACCGAAGAAATCTACGGATGTAGCGAGAGCCGATGTAGCGCCCTGAAGCACGGTATCGACGTAGAAACGTCGCAGATCTCGACCCAGATCGACCGACTCGTCTTCCGGCATCGGAACGCGCCGTTGCCCGGCCTGATAGTTCATCTCGATCCGCCGATGGAAGAACGGGATCATCCCTCCCCCGTGGTGGACGATGATGTCGAGGTTGGGGTGCCTCCCGATCACGCCACTCAGGACCAGGCGGGCCATGGCCACCGACGTCTCGTACGGCCAGCCCAGGACGAGGAACAGCCCGTAGCGGGAGTCGTCCTCGTTCACGTAATCGCCCGGGGTGTTCGGCCTGTCAGGGTGGAGCCACACCGGTGCACCCAGTCTCTCCATCTCGAGCCAGAACGGCTCCAGGCTCGGTTGATCCAGCGCCCGCCCGTTCACGTGCGTGTACACCAACGGACCGAGAAGGCCGAGCTCTGTGACCGCGTGACGGACCTCCTGGATAGCCCACTCTGGATCGACCAAGGGGACCGTCGCCACGCCAAGCAGTCGACGAGGATGCTTGGCCACCAACCTGGCCATCTCCCGGTTGGCGAGCTCGGCGAGCCGGCAGGCCACCTCCGGTTGGAACATGGTCTCGAGCGGAGGTGACGGGGTGGTTACGATCTGCATATCGATCCCCAACTCATCCATCAATGCGAGGCGCTCCTCCACATCGAAAAGTCGACGCAACGAATGCCAGTTGACGAGATCGTGGCCATTGTTGACTTCGTCCAATACGGTATCCCGGAACCGGGGAGGAAGGGCATGGGCAAAGGTATCTATACGCATCTCTCTCCTCGGACCATCCGGAAATCGGCCGTTTCAATGCCGTAGGTCAAGATCTGCGTATAATATACGGCACGTGCCGGAGGAGCCACGGAATCTCGTACCAATGGATTCACTGATACCGGACAATCCCATTCGCGGTCATCGAGAGACAACGGGTATCCGGGGCCGGCGCCACCGATCACGACCCGGATCCTGTCGGAAGCGACGGATAGAACTGCCCGGGCCCTGCTGTTGGCCGGAGCGGGTGGTAGGAAGCTCATCGAGATGACAGCCTTCGATTACATCGACATCGAGGACTTGACGTTCTGGTACCGGGGTCTCTCGCAACCCGCTATCCGGTCCGTCGATCTCAAGGTCACCAAGGGAGAGTTCGCCTGCATCGTCGGTCCGAGTGGCTGCGGTAAGTCCACACTCCTCAGCATTCTCTCAGGATTGTTCACCCCCCAGCGAGGAACCGTTGCCATCGACGGCAAGACGTTCGTCAAGGACGGGCAAAGGGCCACCTCCGACCTCCCACCCTGTGGGTATGTCTTCCAGGACGCCCGCCTCCTTCCCTGGCGGACGGTGAGTCAGAATATCGCCCTCGCTCTCAAGGCAGCAGGCATCCCGGAGAACACATGGGATGACACGATCAGACGGCATCTCAAGATGCTCCGCCTCGAGTCGTACGAGAACGCCTGGCCGCTGAACCTCTCCGGTGGCCAGCGTGCCAGGGTCGCCATCGCCCGAGCCCTGGCCGTACAACCGGCGTTCATCCTCATGGACGAACCGTTCAGCACCCTGGACGAGGTGACAGGGAGGTTCCTGAGGAGCGAACTGCTCGAGCTCTGGGAGCGAACCGGCGCCACCATCGTCTTCGTCACCCACTCGCTTCGTGAAGCCGTCTACCTGTCGGATCACATCTACCTGATGACGGCAGGGCCGGGAGAGATATTCGACCAGCACACGATCGACCTTCCCCGCCCGCGGCGATACGAGGATCCCCGGATCACCGAAATCGAAGGGCGACTCGTCGACACGGTCCTGGAACGGTGGGGCTACTACGACGACAAAGCGCCCACGTGAGGACGGCGCATGCGTCGGTGGGGACTCGACAGCGACGGAGTTCGTCGGGGATCGGGAGTCGCCCGTCCGAACGTGACAGAGGGAGACTCCACGATGAGAGAGGCACGCCAGGATGAAGCCACCACCATTCGAGTACGCCCGGCCCGAAACGATCGAGGAGGCGCTGGAGACACTCCACGAGATCGGTGACGAAAGCAAGGTGCTCGCCGGTGGCCAGAGCCTCATACCACTCCTCGCATTCCGAATGGCCCGGCCCCGGCATCTGACCGACATCACACGGCTCAGGGATCTGGAGCACGTCGAACTCGGCGGCGACGGCGTGCTGTCGATGGGAGCGCTGGCAACGCACCGCAGCCTCGAAACACATGCAGAACTGAAGCTCCGGTGTCCCGCCATCAACGAAGCGGTATCCCAGATCGGTCATGTGGCGATCAGGAACCGGGGCACGGTCGGTGGGAGCATGGCCCACGCCGACCCAGCCGCCGAGTGGCCGGCGCTGGCCCTCTTGTTCGACGCCCAGTTCCACCTCCGCAGCCGAACGGAGAAACGCACCGTTTCCGCAAGTGAGATGTTCATCTCCTACATGGCGACCGCCCTGGCGCCGGATGAGCTCCTGGTGGAAGTGGAGATGCAGCTGCCTCCTCCCAGCGCGGGAACAGCCTTCGTCGAGGTGTCCCGACGCCACGGGGACTTCGCCATGGCGGGAGCGGGCAGCGTCCTGCATCTGGAGGAGGGTGTCGTCTCCGACGCCCGCATCAGCGTGATGTCCGCCGGGATGACGGCAGTTCGGGGAGATGAGGCAGAGCAGATGCTGATCGGCCAGGAACCGACCGACGAACTCTTGCGAGCGGCCGCCGAGGCCATCGACTCGGTCGTAGACCCCCTGGAGGACGTGCACGGTCCCGCCGAGTACAAACGTCATCTGGCCAAGGTGGTGACGTTGCGAGCCCTGCAAGCTGCACGAACCCGATCGACGGGAGCCGAGCGATGACGAGCGAGATGGCCGTTTCCTTCGTGGTGAACGGGGAGGAGATCCGAGGGTCGGTCGAGGCGCGGATGACGCTGGCGGACTTTCTCCGCGACGTGGTCGGTCTGACAGGTACCCATCTGGGATGTGAACACGGGGTGTGTGGCGCCTGCACGATCCTGGTCAACGGTCGCACGGTCCGTTCCTGCTTGATGCTCGCCGTGCAGGCGGACGGGCAGGAGCTGAGAACGGTCGAGGGATTGGAGGGGCCGGATGGAACGCTGCATCCGGTACAGGAGGCGTTCTCCCGCCATCACGCCCTCCAGTGCGGTTTCTGCACCCCCGGGTTCCTCATGAGTGTGGTCGAATATCTGGAAGAGGGGCCCTCCCCCGATGAGAGGGAGATCAGGGAGCGCCTGTCGGGCAACCTGTGTCGCTGCACCGGCTATCACAACATCGTCCTCGCCGTTCAGGAACTGGCGGAGAAGCGGACATGAGTTACGTCGGCCAGAGGGTGCCCCGCAAGGAGGACCATCATCTGATCACGGGTCGCGGTCAGTACGTGGGTGACATCCACCTCCGCGGGATGGTGGAGGCCGCCATCCTCCGCAGCCCCATCGCCCATGGCGTGATCACCCGTCTCGACACTTCGCGGGCACGAGATCTGGACGGGGTCGTGTCGGTGGTGACCGCAGCGGACCTGAGAGGCAAGGTGGGTCCGATCACTCGCACGTTCTACAAGACGATCCCCGAGCACGTCGCCCGCGAGACCAATCTGGTCGTGCGGCCATATCGCGCCCAGCTGCTGGCGGAGCAGAAGGTGTTCCGTGTCGGGGAGCCGGTGGCGGTGGTCCTGGCGGAGAGCCGTTACGTGGCCGAGGACGCTCTCGAGCTGATCGAGGTGGAGTACGAGCCGCTCGAAGCGCTGACGGATCCGTTCACGGCGATGCGAGAGGACGCCCCGCAGCTCCATCCGGACGTCCCCGGCAACATCCACTGCTCCTTCCATACCGGCGCCGGCGACATCGCCCGTGCCTTCCGGGAGGCCGAGCACACACTTTCGACCCGCATCACCGTCGGTCGCTCGATCGGCTCGCCCATGGAAACGAGGGGGGTGGTGGCCGAGTTCGACCGGTCGACGAATCAAATGGTGATGTGGGCAACTCAGCAGAAGCCCCACATGCTCCGCAGCTACCTGTCTGAGATGCTCGGCCTGCCGGAGGACCACATTCGGGTGATCTCACCGGACATGGGTGGGAGCTTCGGTGGTGGCATCTACAACGAGGAGATCTTCATCCCGTTCCTGGCTACTCAGCTGGGGCGCCCGATCCGTTGGATCGAGGATCGTCGGGAGAACCTGGCAAACGCCCGACATACCCGGGACCAGTATCACGACGTCGAGGTGGCATTCAACGGCGATGGGAGGATCCTGGGGCTGAAGGATCGCTTCCTGGTCGATGCGGGGGCCTACAACCCGTTCGTGATCACCCTCTCCTACAACACCGCCGCCCACCTCCGCAACGAGTTCAAGATCGACAACTTCGACGTGGAGGGAATCTGCGTCCTCACGAACAAGCGCGACAACACCCCCGTCAGGGGGGCGGGCAGAACGTCGGCCACCTTCGTCATCGACCGCATCGTGGACATGGTCGCCGCCTACCTGAAGGAGGATCCCGCCGACGTCCGGCGCAGGAATCTCATTCCCGGCGAGCTGATGCCGTATGACATGGGGATGCTGTACCGGGACGGCGGCAGACTCGTGTACGACTCGGGCGACTACCCCGCCCAGTTGGAAAAGGCCCTCGCTCTCTCCGACTACGCCGGATTCCGAGACCGCCAGGAAAGCGCCCGGACGGAGGGCAGGCTGATCGGGATCGGCGTCTCGGCCCATGTGGAGGGATCCGGCTTGGGACCCCACGAGGGGGCCACCGTCCGGGTCGACGAGAGCGGCCACGTCACGGTCCACTCGGGAAGCAACCCGCATGGCCAGAGTCATGAGACGGTCCTGGCCCAGGTGTGTGCGGACGCGCTCGGGGTCTCACCGGACGATATAACCGTGAGAGCGGGCGACACGGGTCTGATCGCTCACGGTGGAGGCACCTTCGCCAGCCGCTCGGCGGTCACGGCGGGTTCGGCGGTTCACGGAGCTGCGAACAGGGTTCGAGAGAAGGTTCTGGCGATCGCGTCCCACCTCCTCGAGGTCAGCCGGGAGGACCTGACGCTGGAAGAGGGCCGTGTCAGGGTCAGAGGGGTTCCGGGTACCTCCCTGTCGCTGGCGGAGATCGCCGAAGCCGCCTCTCCGGGACCCGGTAGCCGGCTCCCAGAGGGCATCGATCCCGGGCTGGAGGAGACCGACTACTTCGTGCCCCCCACGGTGACCTATTCGTCCGGTACCCACGTCGCGGTCGTGGAGGTCGACCCCGAGACGGGCATGGTGTCGGTACTCGAGTACTACGTCGTCGACGACTGCGGCCAGATCCTCAACCCGACGGTGGTCGATGGGCAGCAGCACGGAGGCGTAGCTCACGGAATCGGTAACGCGCTCCTGGAGGAGGTCGTATACGACGAGAGTGGCCAGCTCCTCAACCCCAGCTTCATGGACTACCTGCTCCCCACCGCGGCCGACGTTCCCTCGATCACGGTCGAGCACGAGACGCACCTCTCCCCTCTCAACCCGCTGGGCATCAAGGGCGCCGGGGAAGGGGCCGCCGTTTCGCCACCGGCGGCGATTGCCAACGCCATCGTCCATGCTCTGCGGCCGCTGGAGATCGAGATCACCGAGATGCCGATGAGTCCGGCGAGGATCTGGCGCTCGATCCAGGCTGCGACATCAGATGGTGGTTGAGGAGGGACTGGTCGGCCAGTCCGTCCCGCGGCGGGAGGATCCCGGACTCCTGACCGGTCGGACCCGATTTATCGCAGACCTTCGCATGGACGGGATGGTCGAGGCCGCCCTCGTACGCTCCACCGAAGCCCACGCCCGGATCGTCGACATCGACACGACCCGGGCCAGACAGGCCCCGGGAGTAGTCGCAGTGCTGACGGGTGCCGACCTGCGGGGCCGGGTGGCTCCGTTCACGCGTCACGCCATCACCACTCCCCCCCACGTGGCCGACGCCGTCGGCCTCCTCGTCAAGGATCATCGGGCGGAGGTGCTTCCCGAGTCGCGGGTCTTCCGGGTCGGAGAGCCGATTGCCGTCGTAGTGGCCGAGAACCGGTACCAGGCCGAGGATGCGGCTGAGGTGATCGAGGTGTCGTATGACTCGCTCCCGGTAGTAACGGACCCCGAGGCGGCCCTCGAGGAGGACGCCCCGGTTCTGCATCCGGAACTCGGGGACAACATCCACTCGCGGTTCCGGGTCGGGGTGGGTGATGCGGCAGAGGTGCTCGCCCGAGCTCCTCATCGCCTCGAGAGACGGCTGACCTTCGGTCGGTCGGTCGGCTCGCCGATCGAGACACGCGGTGTCGCCGCCCACTTCAGCGAGACGCAACATCAGCTGACCGTGTGGGCGACGACGCAGCGCTCCCACTGGCTGCGCGGCTACATCGCCGAGATGGTGG
>CAZTXD010000006.1:13762-50635 GCA_964617995.1 uncultured Acidimicrobiaceae bacterium | reverse complement strand
GCCTCCTCGATCTCCCGGGGTATCTGCTGGAAGAAGCCCACCATCAGCCATACCGCCAGAGGCAGCAGCATCCCCGTGTAGACGACGATCAGGGTCATTCGGCTGTCCAGGGCACCGATCGCGACCGCCAGCCGGTAGATCGGGACCATCAGTCCCAGGCTCGGGACGAGCCGCGGGAGAAGGGTGAACAACAACAAGAGGTGCCGTCCCCGGAAGTCGAATCGGGCGAAGGCGTAGGCCGCCGGAACACCGATGGCGATGGTCAGGACGGTGGTCCCAACACCGACCACCACGCTGTTGAAGAACGAACTGGTGAAGCTGTCGCTCGTCAGGACCTGGCGGTAGGCGTCCAGGGTGGGACTGGTCGGTATCAGCCCCGGGCTGGCGAACACCTGGGCTCGATCCTTGAACGAGACCGAGAGGGTCACCAGGAACGGCGCCAGCGTCCAAACCACCAGGGCGATCAGGGGAATGGAGAGAAGGATCTGGCGGACCGTGAGCCGGGCCCGTGAGGCCACGGTCCGGACTACCTCCGGCGACCTGCCCGTCACCGCACCGGCCGCCCTCGCGGTCGATCCGCTGAAGGCCGGCTCGTCGTGATGTTCCCGATCAGTCATTGGTCGTAGTCATATCGACGGCCTATGGCGACATATGCCAGGGTGAGCAGGGCATTGAGAACGAGGATGAAAGTGGCGATGGCCAGGGCTTGGTTGAACTCGAGGCGACGAAAGGCGACCGCGTACATCTCCATCGCCATGGTCTGGGTCGCTCGCAGGGGCCCCCCTCCGGTGAGAGCCAGAACCACCCCCAACCCCGTCAGGGTGGAGTAGCTGAGCCACACGGTGCTGATGAGGATCTGCGGTGCCAGCAAAGGAATGGTTATGAAACGGGCCCGGGTCCAGCCCGTCGCCCCGTCGACGAGACTGGCATCGAGGTAGGCCTTGTCGATTGTCATCAGCCCTCCCAGGAGGAGGAGGATCGTGAGCGGCAGGTCGGTCCACACCTGCGTGAAGATCACGACCACCATCGCCCAGCTCGGGTTGGCCAGCCACGACGGCCCGTCGATGCCGAAGAAGCCGAGGACCTGGTTCAACATGCCGAACTGGCCGTTGAAGAGGATTCGGAACATCACCGCAGCGGCCACGTTGGAGATGATGTAGGGAGCCACCGTCACCGCCCGGAGGAAGCGGAGGCTCTCCACCACCCGGAACAGGGCGAAAGCGAAGAAGAGACCCAGCGTCGTTCCCACGATCAGAGAACCGAAGACGAAGATGGCCGTCCGGTTGAGTGAGTGCCAGAAGGCGTCGGAGGTGAACATCTCCAAGTAGTTCTCGAAGCCGACGTACGCCGGGTCAGAGGCCAGGGTCTCGCGACGGAAGAGGCTTTGCCAGACGCCGTAGAGGACCGGGAAACCGAGGATGGCGGCAACCAGCAGGATCGATGGGAGGCTGAACAGGTAGGGCGTGACCTTGCTCTGACCGATGACGAATTGATCGCCCCGTGGGGGCGGCTTTGGTCTGCGTCGCCACCAGGGATGCCTGTGGGCACGCGTGCTGGTCGTCGAGCCGGCCGTCACCGGCTCGACCCTATATCTGGCGGGACATCAGGAGAGCGCCCCCGTCCCCGACTTCGGGGACAGGAGCGCTCTCCGGTTACTCGGTGCTCGCCAGGAAGTGGCACCGGCCTTCGGGTCAGGTCTCGTCTAGCTGTGCTTGGTACTCGGACGCCAGTTCCTCGGCCGTCTTGTCGGTTCCCAGCACGATCTCCCCGAAGAGCTGTTCGAGGATCTCCTCGACCTCCCCGGCGTTGGGGCCGGCGGGGAAGGGTGTGCTGCCTAGGTAGGCCTCCTTCAGGCCCTCGTTGAAGAACGGCCAGATCTCCAGCAGGTCGGGCGAGTCGATCGCCTCGGTCTGACGCATCGGCACCGAGCCGTTGCCCGCCGCCTCGATCAGGTTCTGGGACTCGGCGATGTACCGGAGCACCAGGGCCGCCTCCTCGGGGTGCTCGCTTCCCTCGACCACCGCCCAGGTCCGGGCCGCCGACAGGGCCTCGCCATCGTCGCCGCCACCGGACTGCGACAGGGGCACGTCGGTGAGGTTCCATTGGTCGGGGTAGTCGAAGTCGGGGGCCGCGTTGAAGTCCCCGGCGGTGGTGAACCCGTCGAGGATCAGACCGGCGTCACCCGAAACGAAGGCTCCCCGGGACTCGTCCTCTCCCCAGGCGATAGCGTCGGGAGGCAGGAGCCCCTCGGCCGACGCCGTGATGAACCAGTTCAGGGTGTAGATGCCTCCGTCTGAGGTGAGATCGGGAACGGCACCGTCGAAGGGCGTCCCCGCCGCGGCCAGCACGGTCATCAGGGTGGTCACACCCTCACCCGCCCGGGCCTGGACGGTGAAGGGGATCGAGTCGGGACGGACGTCCTGCATCGCCCTGAGGGCGTCCAGCACCTCGTCGAGGGTCTCGAATGGCACCTCCACACCGGCCTCGGCGAGCCAACTCGTGTTGTAGTAGAGCACGTCGAAGTTGGCTGTGACCGACAGCCCGTACTTCGTCCCGTTCAGCGAGGTCTCGTCCCAGGCCAGCGGCAGCAGCAGACCGTACTGGTCCGGGTCCTCCGCCTCCCACGCCGCCGCGATGTCGTCGTGGGGCGGGAGCAGCCCGGCTTCGACATATGTCTCGATCAGGAAGGCATCCTCGGCTCCCAGAATGTCGGGCAAGGGTTGGCCGGCGTCGCGCATGCGCAGGAATTGCTCCAGGATGTCGTCGTTGGCCTGGACGTCGTACGTCACGGTGATGTTGGGGTGGTCGGCTTCGAAGCTGGCGAAGTCATCGGGCGGGATGTAATAGGGACGTGTCACCCACACCAAGAGCTCGATCTGTTCGCCGTCGGCGACGTCGCCTCCGTCGGCGGCGGTCGTGTCCGGGCCGTCGCCGGCGGCGGTCGTTGCGGTGGTGTCACCGCTGCAGGCGGCCGCCACCATCGCCAGCACCAGCATCGAGGTCATGACCCTGACCCACTGGCGCCTGGCACCTCCTCTCGATTCGCGTTCGTCATGCCACCACGTCGCTGGTATTTGCACTTGCTCTCCTCCCGTCTCGGTACCTTTGCCAGAAAGACCAAGAAACGCTGCAGACAGCCAGGGTTTGAGGTCCCTTTTCTGCACTATGTAAAATACCGACTATGTCCGATATGGTCAAGCAGACCCCGAATGGAGCCTCGTACCCGTATCGATGCCCGGACTCGGGGCAGGAAAGGACGACGTGATGGAACCTCTACGAGTCGCCTCGATAGGGCTGGGATGGTGGGGAGGGAATCTCGCCACGAAGGCAGACGAAGCCGGGATCGACGTCGTTTCCTGCTTTGCCCGTACGCCCGAGACCCGTCAGGAGTTCGCCGCCAAGCACGGAGCGCGAGCGGTGAGCGACCTCGACGCCGTCCTCTCGGATCCGGAAGTCGAAGCCGTTCTCATCGCCACACCCCATTCGACCCATGCCGACCTGGTGGTGGAGGCAGCCCAGGCGGGTAAGCACGTGTTCGTCGACAAGCCCTTCACCCTCACCGTGGCGGAGGGAAAACGAGCGGCGAAGGCAACCGAGTCCGCCGGAGTGGTCCTCCAGGTCGGCCACAACCGGCGCCGCCAACCCGCCAATCGCCGGCTGAAGGAGATAGCGGACCGAGGCGATCTGGGGATGATCCACTACGCCGAGGCGAATCTGTCCTACCCCAAGGGCCTCAACCCTCGGACGGGCTGGCGGGGAACTCCCGAGGAGAGCCCGGCAGGCGGGATGACGGGACTGGGTGTCCACATGGCCGACAACCTCAACTATCTCCTGGGGAGACCGGCCCGGGTGGCAGCCTTCAGCAAGAAGATCATCGGGGTCGGCAACCTGGACGACGTGACCACCGCCACCCTCGAGTACCACGAGGGTCCACTGGCGTTCCTCGGCACGAGCATGGTGATTCCCGACATCGCCCGGACCGCCGTGTGGGGAACCGAAGGAGCGGCCTGGAACGAGAACGACGGCGAACGCTTCTTCATGCAGGCGGTCGGGTCGAAGGAATGGACCGAGGAGCAGATCGACACTCTCGATACCGTCCGAGACGAGCTGGAGGAGTTCGCCACCAACGTCAGATCCGGCTCCCGGCCCGAAACGGGAGGGCCTGAGGCCTTGGAGGCGACCGCCGTCCTCGAGGGGATCGTCGAGAGTGCGCTGACGGGGAAGGTCGTAGACCTCGACGAGGTACGGGCGCGAGAGTGAGGGATCCTCGCTCCGACGCGCGAGGGGTCGAATGATTCCCGTCAGATCGATGCTGTTCACACCCGGCGACCGCCTCGACATGGTGGCCAAGGCGGGTCGCTCCGGGACCGACGCAGTCATCGTCGATCTCGAGGACGCGGTCTCGGCCAACAGGAAGCAACAGGCACGCAGGAATCTGGAAGACCTCCCCGCGTCTCCGGTGCCCTACTACGTCCGAACCAACGACGCCGCGACGCCCTACTTCTGGGACGACGTCCTTGCCGTGGGTCGGGCCGCCGTCGTCGGTCTCGTCCTACCCAAGGCCGAGAGCCCCGCCGTCGTCGACCGGATCGATGGTGCGCTCACGGTGCTGGAACATGCATCAGGAAGACAGCATGGCTCCATCGAGGTCATCCCCCTGATCGAGTCGGCCCTCGGCGTGCGGCTCACCTACGAGATAGCCCGGACGAGTGAGCGCGTGCAATGCGTGATGTTCGGCGGAGGAGAGCAGGGAGATCTGGTGGCCGACCTGGGCGCGGAGTGGACACCCGAGGGCACCGGGCTGATGCAGGCCCGCTCTCGAGTGCTGCTGGATTCCCGGGCGGCCGGGATCCCATATCCGATGGAGGCGGTGTTCATGGACTTCCGCGATCTCGACGCCCTCCGTGAGGAATCGGAGATCGCCCGCCGGCTCGGCTACGTCGGAAAGGTCGCCATCCATCCGGCCCAGATTCCCGTCATCAACGAGGTCTTCACCCCCTCGGCGGATGTGGTCGCGCGCCAGAGAAAGCTGCTCCAGGCCTTCGAAGCCGCCGAGGCGGAGGGAAAGGCCTCCATAGCGGTCGACGGAAGGATGGTGGACTACGCCGTTGCCCGGGTCGCCCGCGCCATCATCGCCCGCGCCGAAGCGGCGGCAGCGGCCCAGAGCCGGCTCGGCGAGTCGAGCGGAGCCTGACGGCGGTGGAGGTGACCACGTGACGGCGGGGATGCTGTCGGGGATCACCGTGCTCGAGCTGGGTCAGGTGATCGCCGGCACGTTCGGAGGTGTGCTCCTGGCCGACATGGGAGCCGAGGTCATCAAGGTCGAACCGCCATCCGGTGACACCGCACGTAACCCCAAGATCGCCCCCCTGGGTGACGAGAGTGCCATTCACCTCTTCATGAACCGGGGGAAGAAGAGCATCGTCCTGGATCTGAAAACCTCCCGCGGCCGGGAGATCTTCTACTCCCTGGTCGAACGTGCCGACGTGGTCATCGACAACTTCCGTCCCGGTGTGATGTCCCGGCTGGGCATAGATCATGAGACCCTGGTACGGCACAAGGCGGACATCATCACCGTGTCGGTCACCGGGTTCGGTGAGTATGGGCCGGCCCGGGACAAGGCCGCCTTCGATCTGGTCGTACAGGCCTACAGCGGCCACGTCGACATCACGGGTCCCGAGGGGGGAGCGCCGGCCAGGGTGGGCATCCCCATCGCCGACATCGCCGGGGGAATCTACTCGTGCGTCTCGGTGCTATCGGGGCTGGTGGGGAGGGCGTTGCACGGTACCGGCGCCCACGCCGACGTCGCCATGCTCGACGCCCTCGTCTCCATGCTTTCCTACGACGCCGTCGACTACCTCAACTCTGGCAGGAAGCTCACCCGCCGGGGCACGTCCCATGCCCACATCGTTCCCTGGCAGGCCTTTCCCGCCAGTGACGGATACCTGGTGGTAGCGGCTCGGGACGAGAAGTTCTGGCAGAACCTCTGCGACGCCATCGAGCGACCGGAGCTCAAAGACGATCCGCGAACTCGCGACAACGCCGCTCGTGTGGCCAACCGCCGATTCGTGATCGGCATCCTCGAAGAGGTGTTCCGTACCCGGCCCAGGGCCGAGTGGCTGGCGGTCCTCGATGCTCATGACATTCCCAACTCCCCGGTCAACGACATCGGCGAGGTCTTCGAGGATCCCCAGGTGGTGGCGAGGGGGATGATCCAGGAATACGACCATCCCACCCTGGGAACGGTTCGCTATCCCCCCAGCCCGGTGAAATGGAGCGACTGGGACGCTCCCGGGGTGGCCGCCCCCATGCTCGGAGAGCACACGATGGAGGTGCTCGGAGACAGGCTCGGGCTCGCCGAAGCCGAGATCCGGGCGATGGCGAGGGAGGGGATCGTCACCCTCTGGCCCCACCATGAGTGATCTCAGCCCCCTGCTCGATCCCGGTTCCATCGCCATTGCCGGGCTCTCCTCGGATGAGAGCAAGCACGGCGGCAGGGTCCTCACGCATCTCCGTCGTCACGGCTTCGGCGGTCCGATCCGGGGCGTCAACCCTCGCCTACCCCGTGTCGACGGGGTAGACATGTACGGTTCCATCGGGGAACTGCCCGAACCTCCCGATCTGGTGGTTGCAGCCGTGCCGGCTGCGGCGGCAGTCGAGGTCGTGGCGCAATGCTCCGGCGTCGGCGCGGTGGTGGTGTTCGGTGCCGGGTTTGCCGAGTCGGGTCCAGAAGGGGCGGTTCTCCAGGCGGAGCTGGCGCATGCGGCGGCTGCCGCGGGCACACGCGTTCTCGGTCCCAACAGTGGGGGACTCATAAGACCCGACCGCGGCCTGACGGCGAGCTTCCTCACCTGTCTCGATCGTCCCGGAGACCAGATCCGTTCCGGCGCGGTGGCGGTGGTGACTCAGAGCGGGGGCACCGGCAGCTACATCCACAACCTGGCGGCTCAAAGGGGCGACGGGCTGGCCGTATCGGTTGCCACGGGAAACGAAGTCGACATCGCGCTGGGGGAGGCGGTGGACGCGGTATCACGGCTCGACGAGGTGAGAGTCGTCCTGGCGATCGTGGAGACGCTCCGCGACGGGGCGGCTTTCATCGAGGCGGTGAGAACGGCCCACGATCGCGGGATCAGGGTGGTTGTGTGCCGCCTCGGCACCGGCGTCCGGGCCCGGTCGCTGATGACATCTCACACGGGGGCGCTGGCGGTCTCATCAGCCATTCTCGACGGCGTCCTCGACGCGCTGGGGGTGGTGACGGCCGAGACACCCGGTGAAGCCTATGAAGTGGCGACGCTCCTGGCCGGGGCCCCCGTTGCCCTCGGCAGGCGGGTGGGCATCGTCACCCACTCGGGAGGGGCGGCCATCCTCCTCGCCGACATCGCCGAAAGAACAGGGCTGGAGCTGCCGTCACCGGGCGAGGAGCTGCAGGCGGCGGTCGCTCCGTTGCTCGATCACGGGACCGCCGACAACCCGCTGGACATGGGTGGGATCATCACAGGTCCCGCCCGGTTCGCCCAGGCCGTGGACCTCCTCGCCCGGTCGAGGGAGTTCGACGTGGTGGTGGCGGTGTCGACCGCCCATCCGCCTGCGCACACCCCCAGACGGGTAGAGGCGCTGGTCGGGCTGGACCGTGACTTTCCGGTGATCAACCTGTGGATGGCCGGCGATCAGGCGACCGACGGCCTGACGGCACTGCGCCGGGAAGGAGTCCCCGTGACAGAGGAGCCGAGAGCGGCCATGCGAGCCGCCCGGGGCCTGGTCGCGTCCACTGCCGATCAAGAGCACCTCGCTCCGATCCGCGGCCCCGTCGAGACCTGGGGAATACCCCTGGATCGAGGTGCCCTGGTCTCCAGCGCCGCAGAGGCGACGAAGGCTGCCACCGAGATCGGCTTCCCGGTGGTGGTCAAGGCGGAAGCGCCCGGCCTATCTCATCGCACCGACATCGGCGGAGTCAGGCTCGATCTGCGGGGAACCGCGGACGTGGAGCGGGCCTTCACCGACGTGGTCGGCGCGGCTCGGGCCGCCGGCAGACAGGCTGCGTCTGCCCGGGTGCAGAGATATCGTCCCGGGCTGGAGGTCATCGTCGGAGCGCTCGTCCATCCTTCCCTGGGCCCGCTCGTATCGGTCGGCATGGGAGGCGTCTTCGCCGAGCTCATCGGAGATGTCGTCTTCGCCCCTGCTCCGGTGGGAACCACGAGGGCACTTTCCATGATCGGCCGGCTGCGCTCTCGCCCCGTCCTCGACGGGTTCCGCGGACTCCCACCGGCGGACGTAGGGGAGCTGGCGCGCATCGTGAGCACGATGAGCCGGGGGATCCTCGGGTCCGGGGTCAGGGAGATCGAGGTCAACCCCCTCATCTGGGGCGGCGACGGGTGGATGGGTGTCGACTTGATGGTGGCCGGCGAAACGGAGGCAGTCGCCGGATAGGAGAGCCCTCATCCGTCAGGTGTCGCCGGGTCGGGATTGACGAGAGAGTCGAGAATCGCCCGGTCCCCGACGGTCGGTTTCCACTCCACCGCGGCCAAGTTGCCCACGACCTGTGCGGGGGAGGTTGCGCCCGGCGTCACAGCCGGGACGGCCGGCCGGCTGAGCAACCAACGGAGCGCCACCTGAGCAGGGGTGACACCGCACCGTCGCGCGAAGCCCTCGACTCTCTCCACCAGGTCGAAGTTCTCGGCCGTCAGAAACCGGGCGTAGCGGTCCATACCCAGCCGACCCTGCGGTTCCTCGCCTCTTCGGGTCTTTCCGGTGAGGAGGCCGCTGGCCAGCGGATAGTAGGGCAACAAGGCGACTCCCTCGCCAAGACACAGGTCGGCGAGGCCGTCCTCCTCCGGCTCCCGGTGGATCATGCTGTAGTGGACCTGATTGGAGCTGAACCCCGGCAGTCCCTCAGCCTGCGACACGGCCAGGGCATTCGCGAGCAGGGTGGCGTCGAAGTTGGAGCATCCGATCTGTCGCACCTTGCCCTCCTCGACGAGTTCACCAAGGGCGCCGAGCGTCTCGACGATGGGAGTGTCGGGATCGGGGAAATGGAGCTGATACAGATCGATGTAGTCGGTTCCGAGCTGGCGGAGGCTCTCGTCGAGAGACCGGCGGACATCGGTTCGGGTGGCCCCGCCGCTGTCAGGTGCCCGGGGAACTCGTCCGAACTTGGTTGCGATGACGACCTCGTCGCGGTGATCGGCGAGGGCAGCTCCCAGAAAGGATTCCGACCGGCCGTTGCCGTAGTTCCGCGCCGTGTCGAAGAAGGTGACTCCCAGTTCCAATGCGGTCCTGACCACGGCGGTCGACTGGGCCTGATCCAGGGCCCGGCCGAAGTTGTTGCATCCCAGGCCGATCACCGACACTTCCAGGGAACCGATGGAGGCGGTGATCATGTCTCTTCCAGCGGACGCAGGAAGCGGGTGGCGTTCCCTTCCAGAACCCCTCGCACGTCGCTCGGACCGAGACCGGCCGACACGATCGCCCCCACCGGGTCGGTGGCGGCCATATCGAAGGGGTAGGCGCTGCCGAGGAGAACGTGGTCCCAACTTCCGATCCTGTATGGAGGGAACCCGTCGGCATAGCAGTCAGCCCTGGTGTTGCGAACGGACGAATGTGCTACCGGCATCGAGAACTGCTCGGTGACCGCCGGCCACCACTTTCCGGTCACGACCTTGCCTTCAGCTCCCGGAGGGTGTTGAGCTCTTCGTCACGGGGAGCCTCGGTGACCCCGAGTTCGGGCGCCACCGCCAGGGACCAGCCGGTACGGGAGATGACGTCCTCGACGCTCACCTCGGGATGGATCGACACGAGGGTGAGTTCGTTGCTATCCGCGTCGGGGCGGAGGACCCCCAGGTCGGTTATGACGGTCGTGGGCCCTGCGCCCCAGTTGTGCCGGCGACCCCCACCGTCACGACCGAAGCCGATGGTGGTGACGAAGTCGACGGACTCGACGAAGACGCGAGCCTGATGCCGCACCACCACCAGGACCTCTCCTGAGGAAGTGGCTATCTCGGGGGCCCCCCCGGCACCGGGAAGGCGCACCTTGGGGTCGCCGTAATCGCCGATGACGGTGCTGTTGAGGTTGCCGTAACGGTCGATCTGGGCTGCCGAGAGGAACCCGACGTCGATCCGTCCACCCTGGAGCCAGTAGTTGAATATCTCGGGTACTGCCACCACCGAGGTGGCGGTGGTGGCGAGCTCGCCGTCCCCGATCGACAGCGGGAGCACTTCCGGTTGACTGCCGATGGTGCCGGACTCGTAGATCAACACCAGGTCGGGTGCGTGGTTCAGGCGCGCCAGGTTGGCGGCTTCACTCGGAAGCCCTATGCCCACGAAGCAGACCATTCCGTCTCGTAGATGACGGGCGGCGATGACGGTCATCATCTCGTCCGGCGAGTAGTCGGTGGTGGAACCGGTCATGAGGTCGGTGAGTGGGCCTGTCGGGTGTCGCGCAGCCTTTGCAAGTACTCGGTGTGGTCGGCCGTCCCCCTCACGTGATGGGCGATCCACTCGTCGAAACGGTCTCGATCAGAAGAGATGTGATCCCACTCCACGTAGAAGCGATTGTCGCGGACCGAGTAGCCCAGCGCATAGGAGGGATGGCATCCGGCCGGAACCTCGGCGACGGCGGAGACGACCCAGGATGGCAGGACCACGTGGTTCGGCCCCACGGGTGTCAACTCGTCGACTATCTCCTCGACGGTGGCGATCGAGCGGTTGGCGGCGAGCACCGCCTCCTTCTGGACGCCGGTTATGCCCCACATCGCCACGTTTCCCGACCGGTCTGCCTGCTGGGCGTGGATGATGGTCACATCGGGGGCGAGTGCCGCCACCGCCGCCAGCTCCTCGCCGGTGAACGGACAGGCGATGGTGGCGACCGTTTCGGTGTTGGCGGCCAGGTCGGTGCCGTTGTATCCCCGCAGCACGCCCATGGGCAGGCCGGAGGCACCGGCCGCGTACCGGGCGGCCATCCCGGCGTGACTGTGCTCCTCGATCTCCAGGGGGCGGGGATGGCCGTGCTCGACGGCATCCCGGAGACGATGGAGGGACCCCACCCCGGGGTTGCCTCCCCAGGAGAAGACGAGCTTGGCGACCGATCCGCCACCGATGAGTTGGTCGTAGACCACGTCCGGTGTCATCCGGCAGGCGGTCAGCTCCTGCTTGCCCTGGCGGATGATCTCATGCCCCGCGGCGTGGGGTATGAGATGGGTGAAGCCCTCCAGGGCCACGGTGTCACCGTCCTGCACGAGCTCACTGATCGCCTCTCTCAGGGTGGTGATCTCGGCCACGGCCGGGTCCTCCTCGCGGCAGACTGTGTGTCAGACGGACGGCCGTCCTAGGGCTCCCAGGTTACCGGGCCGCCAGCGCCGCCTGACCTCGCCTCCCCGGAGTGAAGCGGGCTTCGTAAACTGAAGGGTGAGCCGGCGGGCACTGCCCGAGTCGGGTGGATCCCGGTGACGCAGACCGGCCCGGATCGAACGAGAGGAGCGAGCCATGAAGGTCGCGGTGTTGACGGCAGACATGTTCGAGGACGTGGAGCTGTGGTACCCCTATTACCGGCTGCTCGAAGGGGGTCATCAGGTGGAACTGGTCGGCTGTCAGGCGGGTGTCACCCATCAGGGTAAGAAGGGCACCGCCGCCGAGGCGACGGCGTCGGCAGCAGACATCGACCCCGAGGACCTCGACGCGGTGGTGGTGCCGGGTGGATTCTCGCCCGACTACATGCGTCGTTGCCCACCCATGGTGGGTCTGGTACGGGCGGTCGGCGAAGCCGGAAGGCCTGTGGCAGCCATCTGCCATGGACCGTGGCTGCTGGTGTCGGCGGGGCTCCTATCCGGACGAAGGGCTACGTCTTACCCATCCATCCGCGATGACGTTTCCAACGCGGGCGCCGACTGGGTCGACGAAGAAGTGGTCGTGGACGGCAATATCGTCACCTCCCGCCGACCCGCCGACCTCCCGGCCTTCATGCGCTCGGTGATGGAGATGCTGGAGCGCTCCCCGGTGGCGGCCTCCTGACCGCTCGCTGACCGTGTGGTGGATACTCCCCCCACACCCCCCGGCCGCCGTCTCCCGACAACCGACAACCGAAACCTGACTTCCGACTCCAACCGGCAGACCGCGCGTGTCGAACCAGCCGCGGCTGGGCATGATCATGATCAACGACTTCGACCGACCCTCGCCCTCGACCAACCGCCAACGCCCATGGCTTCATCTCGGACGAGAACAACACCCACTCTTGGCGCCGACCCGCCACCGACCCGGTCGGCACACCTCCACGACTTCGTCGACGTGGATGGCGACGATGTGATCGACGCTGCCCGCAGAGGAGACCAGGCCGCGTGGGAGCACATCTACCGTCGGCTCGGGCCGCCCCTCACCCGATACGCCGCCTCCCGTGGCCTTGCCGATGCCGAAGACGTCACCCAGGAGGTCATGTCCACCGCTGCCGAGCAGATCCACCGGTTCACCGGAGGTTGGGAGAACCTCCGGTCGTGGCTTTTCACCATCGCCTACCGGCGCTGTGCCGACCACCACCGACGCCGGCACCGGAACCCCGAAGCACCCACCGACCTACCGCCCGAGCACATCCAGCCTCACAGCAGTGCCGACACCGACCTGTGGGCCGATGGCGACGCCCGCGAGGCGTTGGCCGCCCTCGACATCCTCAACGAACGCGAGCGGGACGTCGTCACGCTCCGGGTCATCGGAGAGTTGGGCACACGTGACGTTGCCGATGCGCTGGGACTCAGCCGCACCAACGTTCGCGTGATCCAGTCTCGCGCCCTGGCCAAGATGCGCCGCCATCTGGAGGGGAACGGCGGCTTCCTCGACAAGAGATTCCGTAGCGCCCCCGCCCCGACGGCGATAGCCCTGGAGATGATGCGCCTTCTCGAGCGACTCCGCGACATGGGAGAGCCCCTCCCCGCCGAAGGTCGACTGGGGGCATGGGTCGAGGCGCTCCGGACCCGTTCACCTGAGCCACCGCCGGACCTCGCCACCACAGCCGCCGGCTTGGCCGACGTCGCCTCCCAAGGGACGTCCGCCGGTATCGCCACGGCCACCGGCCTCCCCCATACCCTCGCCGTCGTCGCCGTCACCGCTGCAGTTGTCGGGGGGGTGGTGGCCGCCCCGCCACCCGAAGAAGCGACATCGCAAGAAACCCCGGATCCACGGGCCCCCGTCGGACATCTGACTGCCTCCACGGGACCCTTGGGGCACCAGGCTACGCCGAGCACCAAAGGATGGGCCGCCATTGAGCCGGATGGCTTCCGTCCCGGCCTGATCACGCTCGACGATCAGGCCATCCTCAGCGACGGCATCGTCTCGTCATCGGCCTTCGGAGTATCCAGTCACGTCGACGAGCTGGGAGGCAGCGTCAACCTGTCGGCCCCGACCGACGTGGCACAACTCGGCCGCCTGACCGATCAGCTAGCAGAAGCCACCGACGGAAACAGCTTGGATGACGTCGACGAGACCGTCCAAGGCGACGTAGCCGTCACCGCCGGCGAGCACTCCCTTGTCGACGCCGGCTTGATCGAGTCGGACGTCGACGAGAATCCGGGCATAGACGAAGGGCGCGACACGACGACCGAAGCGGCCACAGAGCCCGTCGAAGAGACTGTCTCTGACTCGGACGAAGAGCCGCTCGATTTCCTGGGCGACTGAACCCAGCGCCTCTCACCACCCAGGGTCGATGAAATGGTGCGAGATTCGCGTAACACCTCCTCGCTTCGAGCGATAGCCATCCCGTAAGCCGGACGAGATCTTTCCGGCATACGACGACCAAGGAGGAATCCTGATGCGAAATCGCACGATCGTCGCCCTGGCGGCTACCGCGCTGGCGGGAGCCTTCGCCGTCCTGCCCGCCGTCGCCTCGGAGCGTGGGGCAGACTCGCAATCCGGGGTGAGCGGAAGGGCTGCGGCGACGTTCAACGCCGCCGTGGCCGAGAAAGGCGGCTTCAGCGCCGACTTCCTCTCGGATCTGCTCTTCGACACCCATGTCAGAGCCGATGCCGCTGCCGTTGCTGAGGCGGCCGTGGCAGGACCCGCCTGCGGCGGTCACGATCTCGAGGCGGGAGCCGACGTCGACGGCGACATCGAGACCGATGCCTCTGCCGCTGCCGGTGCCGAGGCAGACGCCCGCGCCGAAGGCGAAGGGGGTCTCGGGGGCGAAGCCGATGTGTCGGCCACCACCGACAGCGGCGCCGAGGCTGCGACAGACGCCGCCGCCTCCTCCATCACCGAAGCCTCCGCCGACGTCGACGCGTCTGTCGATGTGGATGGCGAAGCCACGGTAGATGGGACCGTCCAAGCTGAGACGGAGACCGCGGCCGATGCCGATTCCGACGCCGAGGGCACCGAGGTGAGTATCTCCACCGAAGGCGAGACCGGCATCGATGTCAGCTTCGCGCTGGGAGGCTGATACACCGTCGGCACACCTCCCGTCTCCGACGCGCGAGAGAGATGGAAAGGCGGTCCCGGAGGTCACTCTGGGACCGCCTCCATATCGGGCACCGCCGAATCGTCGGCAGCCAGAGACAGCGCTCAATTTTGAGGTTCCCACTGCCGATGGATAGACGTGGTCGCACATAGCCGATGGCGCGTCGCGTACGAGCGTGTCATCGCATGGAATGTCACCCTAGGGGGCCTGGCGATGGGACTCGCCGTCCTTGCGCTTTCTCCTCCCGGCGTGGACGCCAGCGACGTGGTCGGCTGGCTGGCGCTGGGGGTGGGGGCGACGTCGGGATGCGCACTGTATCTGGGCTATGCGCGGCCGGTGCCGTTTCTGATCGCCATCACGGTGCTGGTCGGAGCGGTGGCGCCTATCGTCGACGTTGGACTGGCGATGGCCCTCAACGTCATCGTCGTCAGTGTGTTGGCGACGGGGGCGCTGTTGGTGGGAAGCGTGGGACGGTTCTGGGCGCTGGCGGCGTTGGCGCTGCTGGCGATGGCCGTCCGGCCGGTCGTGGGCATCCTCGGCTGGGACAGCCCCATGGCGTTGTCGCTTCCCCCGACCGTTCCGTGGGTGGTCGCGACAACCGCGTTGGTCACTACTGCGATCAGCTTCCGGGGATTGCGAGAGGAGCTGATCCGCAAGGACCGGCACCAGCTGGAGATGAACCGCCTCATCTCGAGTTTGGCCCACCATCTCCGCACACCCCTCACCGGTGTGATCGGCTTCGGTCATCTCGTCGCATCCGAGACGTTGACCGAGTCTGGCCGGGAGTATGCCCGCCGGATCGTCTCCAACGGCTGGGAGCTGTCGTCCAACCTCGACGACCTCATCATCGCCGCCCGTTCCGACGTCGATGGGCTCGACATGCGCCGGTACCCCGTCGACCTGCGGCACGCGGTGGACGAGGTGTTGTCCTTCGTGCCAGGGGCGCATGACAAGCTGTCTTATCGTGCGGTGAACGGGGTGGCGGTGGGTGATCCGGCCCGCATCAAACAGATCCTCGGGCATCTCGTGTCCAACGCCGTGATACATGGCGGGCCCCACATGGTGGTGTACAGCCGGGTCCGCGGGGGCAACGTCGAGGTGTGCGTGAGCGATGACGGGCCTCCTCTCGACGACGCGGCGCTGCAGCAGGCGTTCGAGCCGTTCCATAGCCAGTCCAAGGTCGCCGAGTCGCTGAGGAGGGGGATCGGTCTCACCGTGTCGAGGGTGCTCGCCCGGGCGATGGCCGGCGACGTGGAGCTACTCAGCGACCACTCCGGCACCACCGTCACCTTGCGTCTCCCTGCGGACCCTCAGCGCAGCACCACGATGGGAGCGAGACAGCTCACCCGTCTGGGTCACTCGACGCTATGGCGTATCCGTCACGGGGAGTGAGAAAGGCCCCCGCTCGAGAACCGCTGTTGCAGGTCCACTCTCGGTTCTCGGTTGACAGTTATCGGTCTCCGACTTCCGACTGTGTTGATCGTGTGGGGGGTACTCCCCCCACGGCTGCGCGCTGGGGGATCCGGGATGGTCGGGGCCATCCGCCGTCTCCGGACGAACTGACAACCGACAACCGCCTTCCGACTCACCGACAATCAACGGCCGCGCCGGGTGAGACCACGTGTGGCCGCCACGAACCCTTCCTCCCCCAGAGCGTCACCCAGCGGATGAGAGTGAGCGGGAGCACCGTTGACAGTTTCGACGGTGAAGCGGCGATAACGGGATGCGATCGCGGCGATGGCACCTGCCACGGCGGGGAGGTCAGCCGGGTCGATGTCCCAGATCGTCACGCCTTTGCCGTTTCGCTCGACGTATCCGGCCAAGGCTCCGTTCATGAGGAGGACGTAGGTTCCGGCGCTGCGGGACAGACGGAGCGGCGCCTCCGGCCAGGGCAGGGACGATCCGTAGGGATTGGCCGGGTCGGTGGCGGCGAGCGTCACCAGTCCGGTGGATCCGCTCGCCCGCACCCGATCCACCGCTCCCGGTGATGCGAACTGGGCTCCCCCTTGACCCTCGACGAAATAGCCACGCCGAACCCTGCCCGTTTCCTCCATGCGAGACAGGACGGGGTAGAGGCTGGTGAATCCACCGGGGATACCCTCGGAGGAAACCACCGATCTCGTCACGACGCCGTGGCGATCGAGGAGTTGGGTCGCCCACGCCGTGGCCCGGGTGGTGTCGTCGGCGGGTGACTGCAGCAGACCGGAGACCAGTGACCAGCGACCCGTCGTATGCGACGGGAAGGTCGACGGGAGGTTGCGGGGACTGGTGCCCCGCCGGCGTCTGGCCAGAAAGGCCCGCACGGGCGCCAGTGTGTCGTTGGTCACCTCACCGGCCCACACCAGGTCCCACAGGGCATCGATCACGTCGTCGGGGTCGCCTCCGCCGGCGGCGGTGTAGAGCTCAGGGAAGAAGCTGGCCCCCAGTTCGGAGAGACACCGTCGAATCGCCTCCACGGCCTCCCCGGAGGGTCGATCCTCGGGGGGCGGGAAATGGAGGTGGGGGAGTTGGCTGCGTAGATACAGGGCGATTCGTCCGTCGCGGGGGCCGAGCGATCCCTTTCCTACCCAGACGACCTCGCCTTCTACCAGGAGCTGATCGAGCATCGTCGGTGCGTCGTCCAGCCGGGCGGCGAGGATGTCCCTCTCCAGGGTCGACGCCGGGAGCCCCGCGCCCTGAAGACGCATGACCGCCTCCAGGCAGACGGACCGTCCCCTGGCTCCACGGCCCACCCCATGCCAGGCGGGCAGGAACCGGCCCACGGTGGCGAAGTCGACCGGTTCGATCTCTCCCCTGAGCTCGGCCAGGGAGCGCCGCTTGATCCGGCGCAGCACTTCGGCGTCCACCCACTCCGGTCCGGATACACCCGGCGTGAAAGACCCCCGTGCCAGGCGCCGGTCCTTTTCCAGCCGCCTCAGCACCTCCTCGACGATGGACGGGGCCAGATGCAGGTGGCGGGCGGCGTCTTCCGTCCGGAAAGGGGCGTGGGTGCGGGCATACCGGCCGACCACATCACCGAGTGGGTCCGGGACCGGCTCGAGGAATGCCTGGGGAACTCCCGGCGGCGGTTGGACCCCGAGTGCGTCACGGAGCCGTCCGGCATCCTCGACTGCAGCCCACAGGCTGTCCCCACCGAGGTGGATGGGGATTATCCGGCGCTCCCGGTGTAGGTCATCGAGGAAGATCTGAATGTCGAGGTCCCGGCTGCGCTGGTGCAGACCTTCGCTCGAGAGCGGCCCCAGGTCGCGCAGCACGTCGGTGAGGGCGTCCGGGGAGCGAGCAGCCCTCGAGTCGGTCAGGCGCTGCAGCTCGAGCTCCATGGCAGCGATCACATCGGCGGAGAGCAGTTCTCTCAGTTCGCCTTCTCCCAGAAGCTCGGCCAGCAGCTCGCGGTCGAGAGTGAGAGCGGCGGCCCTCCGCTCGGCCAGCGGGGTGTCGGCCTCGTAGAGATAGGCCGCCACGAAGGCGAAGAGGAGGGACGAAGCGAAGGGGGACGCGGACGGCACCTCCACGTCGACAACCCGGATCCGGCGGGCGCGTATATCGCTCAGGACTGCCGCCAGGGCGGGAACGTCGAAGTCGTCCTGGATGATCTCGCGATACGTCTCCAGGACCACAGGGAAGGTGCCGAACTCCCTGGCCACCGACAGGAGTCCGGCGGCGCGCCTGCGCTGAAGCCACAGGGGGGTACGCGATCCGGGCCGGCGGCGGGGCAAGAGCAGCGACCGCCCCGCCGCTTCACGGAATCGGGCCGCGAAGAGAGCCGAGTCGGCCAACTCCTCCATCACCAGCGGCTCGACATCCTCCGGGTCGAGCATGAGATCGGCGCTCTCTGGAATCTCGGCGGCGTCGGGGAAGCGGATAGCGATCCCGTCGTCCGACCAGATCACGTCGACCTCGGTGCCGTGGCTCTGGCGTAGGCGTTGGGTGAGTGCCATTGCCCAGGGCGCGTGCACCCGGGCGCCCAGCGGCGAGAGGATCACGACACGCCAGTCGCCGATCTCGTCTCGGAAGCGCTCGACGACGATGGTCTCGTCGTCGGGGACGGCTCCAGTGGTCTGTCGCTCCTCCTCCAGGTAGGCGACCAGGTTGTCGGCCGCCCAGGTGTCGAGCCGGTAGTGGCCGATGAGTCGGTCTCGGGCGGTGGCGGGCTCGAGCCCGGCTATCTCCCGGGTGAAACGCCCTACGGCCCGACCCGTCTCCAGCGGCCGGCCGGCCATGTCACCGTGCCAGAAGGGCATCTTGGCGGCCGGCTCACCGGCGGCAGGCGCCACCTCTACCCGATCGACGCCGATCTCGGTGATGCGCCACGTCGAAGCTCCCAGCACGAAGACGTCTCCCTGGCGAGACTCGTAGACCATTTCCTCGTCCAGCTCGCCGACCCGGGACCCGTCGGGAAGCACCACCCTGTACAGGCCCCGGTCGGGGATGGTGCCGGGGTTGGTCACGGCCAGCTGGCGGGCACCGGGCCGCGCCGAGACGATGTCGTCGACGCGGTCCCACGTGAGGCGGGGCCGAAGCTCGGCGAACAGATCTGACGGATAGCGGCCCGTCAGCATGTCCAGGGTGGCATCGAAGACGGAGCGAGAGAGCTCCTCATAGGGCGCCGCCCGGCGAGCCATCTCGAACAGGTCCGTGGATGTTCGGTCCTCCATGACAGCGGCCGCCACCAGCTGCTGGGCGAGCACATCGAGGGGGTTGCGGGGAATGGCGGTGGGTTCAACGTTGCCCCGGCGCATCTCCTCGGCCACCGCCGCCGCCACCAGCAGATCGCCGCGGTACTTGGGGAAGAGCTTGGCACGGCTGGTTTCTCCCACGTGATGCCCGGACCTTCCCACCCGTTGCAGTCCAGAGGAGACGGACACCGGCGCCTCCACCTGGATGACCAGGTCCACCGCGCCCATGTCGATGCCCAGCTCGAGGGAGGAGGTGGCCACCACCGCCTTGAGGTCGCCTCGCTTGAGCGCCTCCTCGATCAGGACCCGCTGTTCCCGAGAGACCGAGCCGTGGTGGGAACGAGCGACCTCCTTGCCGGCCAGCTCGTTCACCTCGGCGCATATCCTCTCGGCCAGCCGGCGGGAGTTGGCGAATACGATGGTGGAGGTGTGTTCCTCGATGAGCTGGAGGATTCGGGGATGCACCGAGGGCCAGATCGACTGTGTCCGCCGTCGGTCGGGATCGAGGGGATCGGGGGGAGCGGGCGCATTCATGTCGGCGACGGGAACGATCAGCTCGAGGTCGATGTCCCGCTCTCCACCGGCATCGACGATGGTCACCGGGCGGCCGTTGCCCCCGCCGTCACCTCCCCCCAGGAAGCGCGCCGTCGTCTCCAACGGGCGTTGGGTGGCGGAGAGGCCGATTCGCTGGGCACCGGGAGCGAGCTCTTCCAGACGCTCCAGGGATAGGGCCAGGTGTGCCCCTCGTTTGGTTCCTGCCACGGCGTGGACCTCGTCGACGATGACCCAACGCACCGATCTCAGTGTCGATCGCGCCTGGGAAGTGAGGATCAGATAGAGCGACTCGGGCGTTGTGATGAGGATGTCGGGCGGGGTGCGGGCCATGCGCTTCCTCTCCTCCGCCGGGGTGTCTCCCGTCCTCAGGAAGGTGGAGAGCTCGGGAAGGCTCTCGCTTCCAATCCGCTCGGCGGCATGGCGGATGCCGAACAAAGGTGCCCTCAGGTTGCGCTCGATGTCGTAGGCGAGTGCCTTGAGAGGAGACACGTAGAGGACGCGGCATCGTTCCTCCCGGGCTGGTGGCGGCTCGCGGAGGAGGCGGTCGATGGTCCACAGGAATGCGGCAAGTGTTTTGCCCGAGCCGGTTGGGGCGTGAATGAGCGTGTGATCGCCGGACTCTATGGCCGGCCAGCCCCCAGCCTGGGCCGGGGTCGGAGAAGGGAAGCTGGCCTCGAACCAGGCCCGGGTCGGGGGGCTGAACCCGTCGAGCGCTGTCATCGTCTTCGCAGGGTATCGGTACCTTACGACAACGGAGTGAGCGATGCCGGTGGTTCAGGAATCACACAGATCAGAGTCGTCGGGCAGCGAGGCCAGCACCTTCTCGGAGATCTCCGCCAGCATCGTGAGCTGGTCAGTCGTGAGGTGATCGATCATGAGGCGACGCACGTCGTCGACATGATGGGGTGCGGCCGCCACGATCGTTTTCCGTCCGTGGGGGGTGAGGACGACCCACAGTCCCCGGGCGTCACTCTCGCAGGTTCTCCGCTCAACGAGGCCACGTCCCTCCATGCGAAGGAGATGATGGGACAGGCGGCTCTTCTCCCACTGGAGGGCCTTGCCCAGCTCGAAGGCCCGCAGCCGTCCGTCGGTCGACTCCGATAGATGGACCAGCACCTCGTAGTCGGAGAGGGACAGCCCGGTAGCGCGCAGCAGGCGGCGGTGCAGCCGGGAGGCGAGCTGCACGCTCATCTGTTGATACCCGCGCCATGCGCGGTCCTCTTCTTCGTCTAGCCAACGGGTGGCGGTCATGGGGAAGAGTCTACCTCGAAGTAGTTGACATGTCATCTTAAGGTCGGCTACTATGTTGACACATCAACCAAACCCCTACTGCTGGGGTGGGAAGAGAGGTAAACATGACCACCGAGACACACACCACGACTCTCGTGGAGCGGTCCCAGCTCACCGGCAGCTACCAGATCGACCCGGCGCACAGCCGGTTCGGCTTCGTGGCCCGGCATGCGATGGTCACCAAGGTACGTGGCGGGTTCGACCAGTTCGTCGGAACGCTCCACCTCGACGGCGAGGATCCTGCCCGGTCCCACGGCGAGCTGACCATCGAGGTCGACAGCATCAACACCCGTAACGCTGATCGCGACGCCCATCTGCGCAGCAACGACTTCTTCGCCATGGACGAGCACCCCCAGGTCGGGTTCCAGACCACCGCCATCGAGGAGGTCGGTGACGACGACTATCGGGTCACCGGCGATCTGACGGTGCGCGGGGTGACCCGGCCGGTCACCTTCGATGTGGCGTTCACCGGCGCCGCCATCGATCCCTGGGGAAAGGTCCGAGCGGGCTTCGAAGGCTCGACCGTCGTCAACCGCAAGGACTGGGGAGTCAACTGGAACGCCGCCCTCGAGGCGGGCGGGGTCCTCGTTTCCGAGAAGGTGACTCTCGATTTCGAGATCGCCGCCGTGAAGGCCGACTGAACGCTCTCTCGATAGCGTCGCCGGTGGCCGCCCCGAGGGGGCGGCCACCGGCATTTCTGGGCCGACTCCAGCGGTAGCCTGCGCCGATGGAATGGCTCACCAACCCCGACATCTGGCTGGCGCTGGTCACACTGACCGCCCTCGAGATCGTCCTCGGAATCGACAACATCGTCTTCATCTCGATCCTGGCGGGGAAACTGCCGTCCGGCGAGCAGGCCCGGGCCCGCAACCTCGGGCTGAGTCTGGCCATGCTCATGCGCATCCTGTTGCTGCTGAGCCTCTCATGGGTGATCGGGCTGACCGCGCCGCTGCTGTCGGTGCTCGGCAACGAGATCTCGGGCCGGGACGTCATCCTCATCCTCGGAGGGCTGTTCCTGCTCGGCAAGGCCACGTTCGAGATCCACGAGAAGCTCGAGGGGGAGGACACTCACAGCGGAGGAGGGGTCGCCACCGCCACGTTTGCAGCCGTGATCGGCCAGATCGTCGTCCTCGATGCCGTCTTCAGCCTCGACTCGGTCATCACCGCCGTGGGCATGGCCGAGGAGATCGGGGTGATGATCGCGGCTGTGGTCATCGCCATCGCTGTGATGTTGATCGCCGCGGGAGCCATCAGCGATTTCGTCAACCAGCACCCCACAGTGAAGATGCTGGCCCTCTCCTTCCTCCTCCTCATCGGGATGTCGCTCGTGGCCGAGGGATGGGAGCTCCACATCCCCAAGGGCTACATCTACTTCGCCATGGGCTTCTCCGTGTTCGTGGAGGCCCTCAACCTGCGAGTCAGGCGGCGCAAGGTGCCCGACGAGCCGGTGGAGTTGCGGGCGACCTATGTCAAGCAGCCGGAGGCATCGGGAGCGGTGGGACGGATGAAGGCCTCCCCGGCTGGCTGACCCAGAACGCAGGTCAGGTGCCGGTGAACTCAGGAGGACGCTTCTCGGAGAAGGCAGCCATCGCTTCCTCCAGGTCGTTGGAGTGGAGGAAGGCCGCATTCCACAGTGCCACATGATCGAGGGCCTGCTCGGTCGACAGGTCGGCTCCCGCCCGTAGCACCGCCTTGCTGCCCTGAACTGCCAGCGGCGAGTTGGTGGCGATCTCACCGGCGAGCTGCGCCGCCGCCGCGTGCAGACTCTCGGTGTCGGGGTAGACGTCGTTCACCAAGCCGATGTCGTGGGCGCGTCCGGCGTCGATGTCCCCGCCGGTGAAAACCAGTTCCGCCACATGCCCGGCTCCGACGATGGCGGGAAGGCGCTGGAGGGTTCCGACGTCGGCGACGAGGGCCATCCGGGTCTCGCGAACCGAGAATAAGGCGTCGGCGGAAGCCAGACGGATGTCACAGGCGGAGACGAGGTCGATCCCCGCCCCCAGGCAGTATCCATGCACCGCGGCGATCACCGGCTTGGGGCAGTCGGCGAAGGCGGTCATGGTCTGCTGAAGACGCTTGATCTCCCGGTAGACGCCCATTCGCGCATCGGCCTGCGACCGGCCCTCCGGTGAAAGCGAAGCGAGCATGGCGAGGTCGATGCCCACCGTGAAGGCCGGCCCCCGCCCTGCTACCACGATCACCCGCACCTCCACGTCATCGGTCAGCCCGGCGACGGCGGCGGGGATGTTCGCCCACATTGCGGGCGAGAGGGCGTTTCTCTTCTCGGGGCGATCCAGCCATAGCCACCCGACCCCATCTCCGACCTCCACCGCCAGATGCTCATGATCCATCCAGTGACCCTACCGCCGCCGGAGCGGGTCTATGCGGGCGTTCTCTCGCGTATCGGTAGAAACGCGGAGATCCGGGACGCTTCGTGGGGGAGGGGGCCGTCATGCGCCACGTGTCGGCGATTCTCATCAAGCGCGACCTCAGGGATAGGGTCCAGGCGGTCGTGTTTGCGTACGAGTCCGACGTGATCCGCCCGGGAGCCGAGAGATGAGGAACGCCTTGTCTCTGGTGGGCACCTGCCTGTTGCTGGCTGCATGTGCGGGCGGGACCGAGAGCACGACTTCGCCTACTCCCACCGACTCCGCCGTGACCACCGCCGCAACGGAGGCGCCGCTCGACGCTCGCTTGGCGTGGCTCGCCGACATCCTCGATCGGGGTGCTGTCGACGAGAGCGAGTACCGGTCGGTGTTCACCGCCGAATTCATCGACAACGTGCCCTACGAGGCGTTCCTGGAGGTAGTCCAGGATCTGGCCGCGGCGGGCACGGGCTGGATGGTGGGCGAGTTCGAGGAGCGAGACGGGACCTCCGCCACCGTGCAGATCGTCTCCGGCGACGGGCAGGCACTCCGGGCCAACATCACCCTGGAGACGGTCGTCCCGCACCGCATCGCCGGGCTCCTCCTCCAGCCGGCGGAGCCGCCCGCCCTGGACGACCCTCCGGCGGAGCTGGAGGAGGCTGCCGACCGCCTGGCCGAGCTGGGCACGGTGGAGATGGGCGTGTTCGAGGTCACCGACGGTGCCTGCCGGCCGGTGTTCGAGCGCGGTCGAGGTGAGCCGGCACCGGTGGGATCGGCCTTCAAACTCTACGTTCTGGGAGCGTTGGCCGATGCGGTGGCGGCCGGCGAGTTGGCGTGGGACGACGATGTGACGATCACCGAGGAGCTCAAGTCGATTCCCACCGGTGTTCTCCAGAACGAGGAGGAGGGGGCCACCTTCTCGGTGCGGGAGGTGGCCGAGACGATGATCGCCTTCTCAGACAACACCGGCACCGATCACCTCATCGACCTGGTGGGTCGCGCCGCGGTCGAGGAGGCGTTCTCCGCTTACGGGATGGATGATCCCTCCCGCAACATCCCGCTGATGGACACGATGGACCTCACGGCCCTCAAGGTCGGGCCGGCCTCGGGTCTGGCCGACCGGTGGATCGACGGCGACGACGAGGAGCGGCGACTCATCCTCGATCAGATCTCCGATATCCGTCCCTCCGACATCCCTCTGGCCGAGTTCGACCGCCCTATCCACCCCGACCGTATCGAGTGGTTCGCCACCCCCGCCGACATGTGCCGGGTGCTGGCCGCACTATACGACCGGGGGGAGCCGGTGACCCAGATCCTCACGATCAACCCGGGTCTACCCGATGAGGGCGGCTCTTTCGACGTCGTTGCCTTCAAGGGCGGTTCAGAGCCGGGGTTGGTGGCGATGAGCTGGCTGGTGGAGCGCCCGGACGGTCGGACGCTCGTGCTGGCCGGATCGGTCGTGGATCCCTTCGAGGACTTCGACCAGCTCGAGGCCGTGCTGCTGTTCGGAGCGGCCCGCGATCTCCTTGCGGATCAGTGATCGGCGCGCTCTATCACCACCACCGGGCGGGTCGGGCCGGCGAAAGCCCCGGGGCGAACCCTGGGTTCCACACCCCGCTAGGGGTGGCCTGGAGCCCACAGATGGTTACGAGCGTCGTCCCGGGGGCGAACCCAGGGTTCCACACCCCGCTAGGGGTGGGCTGTGGCCCACGGTTCACGCCGCCACCAGCTCGAAGCGGTCGTCCTCGTCGACTGCGACCCGCCTGCTGTCACCGGGGCGAACAACCGCAGTTCATCGGGGGCAACCCCCGGATCAGTCAGGAGAGCCGTGTTTCCTCTCTGGCGCTTCCGATCCGGCTACCTCGGAAGTCACCCTGCTCCGTCCCGGTAGCCTCCTTGAGCATGGACCTCTACGAAGCCCTCTACACCACCCGTGCCATGCGCCGCGTCGCACCAGAGCCCGTCCCCGACGAGGTGGCGGCGGCGATGCTCGACGCGGCGGTGCGAGCGCCTTCGGGAGGCAACACACAGAACTGGCGCTTCCTGGTAGTGACCGACCCCCAGACGCGGTCAGCTCTGGGTCCCATCTATCGGGAGGCGTGGGATCTGCTCCAGACGACCATCTACGACGGACGCCGGGAAGCTGCCGAACGGGCCGGGAACGAGGCTGCTCTGCGGGTCATGCGGTCGTCTCAGTGGCTGGCCGACAACTTCGAGCAGGTGCCGATGTGGCTGCTCGTGTTTAGTCGCAACGATCCCAGCGGAGCGTCGGTCTATCCGGCGGTGTGGAACGCCATGCTCGCCGCCCGCGGCCGGGGAGTGGGGACCTGCCTCACCACCATCCTCGGGATATTCCGCAGCGAGGCGGTGTTCGAACTGCTCGGCGTGCCTGCTGACCGGGGCTGGCAGCTCAATGCCGCGGTGTCATGCGGTTATCCGCTGGGAAGGTGGGGCATCGCCGAACGCAAACCGGTGGAGGAGGTCTCCTACATGAACCACTGGGGGGAGCCGCTCCGCTTTGGTGTCGACGGCCCCCTTTGGTCTTAGGTCATCTGTCCGGCCAGGGCGTCCCGAGCAAGCCCCACTTCGGTCTCGGCGGCGTGCCGGGCCCACTCCATCATCGTTCCCCGGGTGAGGACGGTGCGATGGGCGACCACCTGGAGAACCAGCCCGTCGAGCACCGAGATGATCCGCCAGGCCGACACGTCGGGCTCATCGCAGCTGAACTCACCCGACGCCGTCCCTTCCCGGAGGATCCGGGCGACGAGCTGCTGCCAGGCTACGTTGAGGCCGACCGACGTCTCCCTCAGGGCGGGGCGTCGGGCCGCCTCGCTCCAGGCGTCGAGCCACAACTGGAACGTCCAGTCCGATGTCTCCGGAGCGTAGCTCTCGATGAATGCCCGCAACGCCGTCCCCGGACTCCCCGCCTCCTCCACCGCCCGGGTGACCCTGTCGAGGTCGAGACGGGCGGCCCGGGCGAACGCCTGGGCGAGGACGTCGTCCATCGAGTCGAAGTAGTGGTGGACGAGCCCGCTGGAAGTGCCCATCTCCCGGGCGACGTCCCGGACGGTGGTCGAGGCGAGACCCTTGCGACGTGCCACGGAGAGAGCGGCCGCCACGATCGCCTCTCGCCTGTCCTCGGGTGAGAGCCTGGCCATTGCGGCTCAGGCTAATCACCTATGCAGCCACCGACCCTCGCCGCCACTGCGGGTCTCCGGTCAGTCCCGCGGCGACACCGGCACCCGCGGTGCCACCACCTCCCGCCCCAGATAGGCCGCGCCGATCATCTGATAGAACTGATACAGGGTCGACTCCCAGGGGCTGAGGGGCCCCTGGCGGTAACCGCGGGTCTTGATACCGCGCTGCACGGCTTCACACGCCGCCCAGTCCTCCCGATTGGTGACGTCCCAGAAGTCGACGGCGTAGGCCGGGTCGAACCCCTCGAGCTCGAAGGCCTCGGGCGGAAAGAGCCACTCGCACTCGATGGCAGTGCGATCCGGTGACAGGGGCATCAAGCGATGGGTCATCACGTAGTCGGGATGGGCTGAGATCAGCAGGTTGGGGAAGAGCCCCACGTAGACGACCCGGCGTGCCTGTTCGGAGCTCAGCCCGGTGAGGACCGCCCCGTGGGAGGCCCCGTCGAAGCACATTGTGACGGCGTGCTCCATGAGGTCCATCGTCCCGCCACACCACAGGCCCGTGGGTTCCATGTCGACGCCGCTGTCGGGTGGAGTGACCTCGCATAGGGCAGGATGGATCGACGAGCAGTGGTAGCACTCGTGGTAGTTCTCGACCACCAGCTTCCAGTTGGCGGCGATCTCGTAGTCATGGCGTGCCGCTGGCCGCAACCCACCGATGTGGTAGGGGGCGAGGAGGCTCGTCAGGTTGCCGATGTGGTCGACCAGCGGCCCCGCCTCTCCGGACGGGTCGACGAACAGGAACCCCTCCCATGTCTCGCACGCCACCTCGATCAACGGGTAGGCGTCCTTGTCGAAGCCCGGCGAGCGGGTCAATGTGGGAGCGCCCTTGAGGCTTCCGTCCAGGCCGTAGGTCCAGGCGTGATAGGGGCACTTGAGCAGCCTCACATCCACCGTGCTCCCCGGAGCCAGGAGCTCGTGTGCCCGGTGCCGGCAGGCGTTGTAGAACCCACGGAGGACACCCCCGCCGTCGCGCACGAGGAGAATGACCTCGTTGCCCACGTTGATCGCCCGGGCCTGCTCGGGTCGCGGCAGATCGTCGAGACGGCCGGCGCAGACCCAGCCTCGGGTGAAGAAGCGCTCCGACTCGAAGTCGAACACGGCCGCCGACCGGTAGGAGTCCCGGGGAAGGGTGACCGATCGGCCGAAAGGAGCCAGCGTCGCCTCCAGCTCACGTTGATCGAGGGGTGCCTTCACCAAACCTCCAGAGTGACGGTGCGCCACCATCATATACTGAATGATCGTTCAGGATTGGGTGGGAGAGGACGAGAGTTCCAGGGGAAATCCGAGCTCGCTTCCGGCCGCATCCAGACAGATACGACGCATGTCCTCGGGGCCGATGTCGTCGTCTCCCAGCATGACGTGGATGGCGAGTCCGTCGATTAGTGCCGTGATCTTGAGGGCGAAGCGCTCGGGGTGCACCGCCGCATCGAATTGGCCGGCAGCCTGTCCCTCGGCGACGACCTCGGCCACGGCCCTTCGCCATGTTGCATCCATCTTCCGCCGGATGGAAGCCACGGCCTCGTCGTGCCTGGCCCGCGACCATGCCTCGATCCACAGGGCGTAGTCGTCGTCGATGGAGGTGTCGCCGTTGGAGGGACAGGTGGCGTCTATCAGCGTGGCGAGCCGGTCGGCCGGTGAGTCCCCGGCGGCGATCGACGCCGACACGGAATCGAAGAACTGTCGATCCTTGTGAGCCAGTGCCTCGGCGAGCAACTCGTCCTTCGACTCGAAGTAGTACATGATGAGCGGCGGGCTCACGCCCACCGACTCGGCGATGTCGGCTATCCGGGTGTCGGGCAGGCCGCGGGCGACGATGACGTCGGCGGCGGCCTCGAGGATCTGGCGCCGCCTCACATCGGTCAAGCGGGGACGGGGGCTCACCGCAAGCAGAGTAATGGGCTCTTCTGATGCATCGTGGGCGAGCTGAGCCCTTCGGGCCACCTCTCGTGCCCGCTACGCCCGTCGTGGTCAACGAAGACCGCCGATTCGCCTTCTCTGGTTGTGGAGGAACGGTTCCCACGTTCATTGGTTCTGTACGAACGGATACCGTTCGCCACCATCCAAAGAAGCCTCAGACCGGTCGGCCGGGAGAGCCTCTCAGCGGGTGGCGTCCAGGTCCGCCAGGATCTGCTCGGAGGCGAGCTTGCCCGGTGCCCCCATCACGCATCCCCCCGGGTGCGTACCGGATCCGCACTGGTAGTACCCGGCGATGGGGGTGCGGTACTGGTTCCATCCGGGGGCGGGCCGGAAGAAGAACATCTGCGGCGCCAGAAACTCCCCGGCGAAGATGTTGCCCTCGCTCAGACCCACCACCCGTTCGATGTCGAGGGGGGTCACCACCTCCCGGTGGATCACCAGGTCGCCGAAGCCGGGGAAGAACGACTCCAGCGTGGCCTGGACGGTGTCGCCCAGATTGTGTCGCTCGCCGTCCCAGTCGCTCTCTCGCAGCTCGTAGGGGGCGTACTGGACGAAGCACGACATCACGTGCTTGCCGGGTGGCGCCATGTCGGGATCGATGGTCGACTGGAGGGCACAGTCGAGGTACGGGCGGCTGGAATACCAGCCGTACTTGGCCTCGTCGTAGGCACGCTCCAGGTAGTCGATGGACGGCCCGATGTTGGTGAAGCCACGGTATTGGTCGCTCCGGTCGCCCAGCGTCGGGTAGCGGGGGGCGCCGTCGAGGGCGAAGTTGACCTTGGCCGACGTCCCCTGAAAGCGGAAGCGGGTGATGTCCTCCACCAGGTCGGTGGGCAGCTCTCGGGGGTCGACCAGCTGGAGGAACGTTCGGCGGGGATCCAGCGCCGACACGACCACCCGGGCCGTCAACTCGGTGCCGTCCTCCAGGGCGACGCCGATGGCTCGCCCGTTGGAGGTGATCACCGTCTCCACCGGTGCCTCCAGGCGGATCCGGGCTCCAAGAGCCTGAGCGGCCCGAGCCAGCACTTGGGTGAAACCGCCGTTGCCGCCCTTGTGGAAGGCCCACGCCCCGAACTCGCCGTCGTGTTCACCCAGGATGTGATAGAGCAGCACCAGACCGGAGCCCTCCGACCTGGGCCCGACCTTGCTGCCGATTATCGAGGAGCTGGCCAGATAACCCTTGAGCAGGTCGTTGTCGAAGTAGTGGTCGAGGAAGTCGGCGGCGCTGCCGGTCAGGAGGCGAACGGCGTTGTGGAACACCCGCTTGTCCAATCCGCGCATGTGTCGGGCCAGTTCGGCCATACGAGCCAGCTCCAGAGGGTCCTCGGAGAAGGGATCGGGCGGGATCATGTCGAGCAGTGGCTTGATGGCCCGGCACACCTGGGAGACATCGTGCTGGTATTGCCGGTAGGCGTCGGCGTCGTGGGGGGAATGGCGCGCTATCTCGGTGAGGTTCGCGTCGGGGTCCTGACCCAGGAGCAGGTAATCGCCGTCCTCGGCCGGAGCGAACGACGTCGGCATCGGAAGGGGCATGAAGCCGTGTTTGGTGAGCTCGAGATCGTGGATGATCTGGGGACGGAGCAGGCTGAGGGCGTAGGAGAACGTCGTGAACCAGAACCCGGGATGCAGCTCCTCGGTGATGGCGGCGCCGCCCACGATATGGCGTCGCTCCAGGATCAGCGTGCGCAGCCCGGCCTTGGCCAGGTAGGCCCCGTTGACGAGGCCGTTGTGACCTCCTCCGATGACGATGGCGTCGTAGTCGATGTTGTTCTCGGCCATGGGCTCCTCAGGCGGTCTTGCGGTCGGGGTCGAACAGTGGCAGGCGCGCCACCCGGGCCTTCACCGTCTGGTATTGGTGGTCGATGGTGACTTCCAGGTTCACCTCCCCGTCGGGGTCGGCGAGATGGGGGCGAATCCGGGCGATGGCGATATGACGTTGCAGCATGGGCGAGTACATGAAGCTCGAGGCCCAGCCGGCACGGGCCATGTCGCCGTCGTAGAGCATCAGGTCCTCCTCGATGGGGGTGTGGTCCTTGGGGGGGATCAACCCGGCAGCGTCGTATTTGGCGTCCCAATCCTGCCAGTCCACGACCAATCCCCTCAGGCTCCATCGCGATGACCCGGCGTCGCGTTCGCGGCGGATGGCGTCGCGGCCGACGAAAGGCCGGTCCAGGTGTTGGAGCATCCATCCCATGCCCAGCTCGAGCGGTGTGGACTTCTGGGCCGCCGTCCAGGCGAATCGGGCAGAGCCGAAGTCGATGTCGATGAGCACCAGGCCTGCTTCGATACGGGCCATGCTGAGCGCGACCTGACCGAAGGGGATGAGGCCGTGGGGAAGGCCCGCTTCCATCACCGCGTCCCAGACTCCGAGGGCATCGCCGGCTTCCACCCACACCTCGTAGCCCAGGTCCCCGGTGAATCCGGTGCGGGATACGATCACCGGGATGCCGGCGATCTCGGTGCTCATCACCTGGAAGTATGTGAGGCCCTCGATCTCGGGGGACAGGGTGCTGAGGATCCGGCGGGAGCGGGGACCCTGGACGGCGAGAGCACCGAAGCGCTCGGAGACGTCGGTGATCTCGACCGAGAAACCCGCGGCGAGACTCTGGAAGTAAGCGAGGTTGGGGCGGGCGGCGGTGAGGAGGTACCCGTCGCCGTCGAGATGGAAGACGACTCCGTCCTCGAGCAGGTAGCCGGCGTCGTCGCACCAGATCGTGTACTGGGCCTTGCCCGGTCGGCATGTCCGCACATCCCGGGCCAGCACACCCGCCAGGAAGCGCTCGGCGTCGCGGCCCGTGATGCGGTACTTGTACAGGGGGGAGGTGTCGAAGATGCCGGCGGCGTTACGGACGGCGAAGTACTCGTACTTCTCCGACAGCTGGTACTTGTCGGCGACCAGATAGCCGGCCCAGTGGCTGTAGAGCCCGGTCTGGTTGAGTTCCTCCACTCGAGCATGGAACGGAGTGGTGCGGATCATCCGGGGTCGAGGTTATCGGTTGTTGGACGCTCGGACAATGGAGAGGTTCTCAATTGTCGGTTGTCGGTTCTCAGTGGGTACCGACAACCGACAATCGATGACCCCTCCGGCAGCCGTTCCCTCAAAACAGCGTAGGGCGGTACAGCCGGTCGTGGGTGCGGAGGGCGTAGCGGTCGGTCATGCCGGCGACGTAGTCGATGGCCCGGGGGAGAGGCTCGGCATCGGGGACGGTGTAGGAGTCGGGGACCTCGTCGGGATGGGTGGCGAAGTACTCGACCAGATCTCGGATCACCTTGATGGCCCGGTTCTTCTCGGCGTCCATCTGGGCATCGAGATAGACGCGCTCGAACATGAAATCACGCAGATCGTTCATGACAGCCAGGTCGGCGGGAGCCATCGTCACCTCTCCCTCCCGTGCCGAGTTCTCCACCACCGAGGTGATCATCGCTCCGATCCACTCCCGGGAAGTCGCGCCGAATCGGGTCAGGGCGCCGGTGGGGATGTCGCGGTACTCCAGCACCCCGGCCCGGAGGGCATCGGCGACGTCGTGGGTGAGATACGCGATGCGATCCGCGAACCGGCACACGTAACCCTCGAGTGTCTGGGGAGGAGGTTCGACTTTCCACGAATGCGCCCGCACCCCGTCGAGGACCTCCCACGTCAGGTTCTGGGGCTCGAGGAGGGCGAGGGTGCGCACCCCGTGGGTGGAGTGGAGCCACTCTCCTTCCACATAGGGGGAGAGGGCCTCCTCACCGGTGTGGCCGAAGGGGGAGTGACCGACGTCGTGGGCCAGGCAGATGGCTTCGGTCAGCGTCTCGTTGAGACCGAGCGATGCCGCCATGGCTCGACCCACCTGGGTCACCTGGAGCGTGTGAGTGAGCCGGGTGACGTAGTGGTCTCCCTCCGGGTTCAGGAAGACCTGGGTTTTGTGCTTGAGCCGCCGGAACGACTTGCTGTGGATGACCCGGTCCCGATCCCGCTCGAAGTCGGTGCGGTACTCGTCATACTCCTCGGGTTCACGCCGTCCCCTTGACTCGTTCGCCTTGGTGGCACCGGGAGCCAGCAACTCGTGCTCCAGCCGCTCCCGCTCATCCCGCCGCCTGTCGAGGAGACGGTCCGAGGTCACGCCTTCCGACTTCCGACTTCCGACTTCCGACTCATACGTAGTGCTCGCGCATGCGCGACGACGCCCAGTCCATCGTCGCCACCACGATGGCGATCGCCAGCATCTGCACCGCCGCCGCCCGGTACTGGAGGAGGTTGATGTTCTGCTGGAGGATCGATCCGATGCCGCCGCCCCCCACGAAGCCGAGGATCGTCGACATCCGGACATTGATGTCCCAGCGGTACATGGTGAACGAGATGTAGGGCGGGACGATCTGAGGCACCACCGAGTAGACGATCGTCTGCAGCCGGTTGGCGCCGGTGGCCCGCACCGCCTCGATGGGGCCGGCGGAGATCGACTCCACCTGCTCGGAGTAGAGCTTGGCCAGAGCCGCGGCGGTGTGAAGGGCCAACGCCAGCGATCCGGCGAACGGACCCGCTCCGACCCACACCACGAACACGATCGCCATGACCAGGGGCTCGATCGAGCGCAGGGTGTTGAACACCGTGCGGGCGGCGTAGTAGATCGACAAGCCGATGTCGACCTCGCCCTTGTGCATGCCCCGCAAGGCGATGGCGACCCCCAGGGCTGCACCGATGGTGGCGGGGATGGTCACGATCGTGGTCACATTCCCGATCTGGTAGAACCAGTCGATGATCTGGCCGACGATCATCGCCCACACCGCCCCGGCCACGGCCGAGAGGACCACGTTCAGGGAGCGAACTATCGGACGCGGGGACCGTTTGCGGACGGCGTAGCCGAGCTTGGAGGCGATGTGGGCAAACACGGCGCCGACGGCCAGCGCGGCGATGACCGTGAAGGCCACGTCGACGATCTCCCCCAGCGCGGCGAAGAACGATCCGAGGAAGTCGAACCAGCCCAGGTTCGCCTCCATCACCGCACCCACTTCCTGCAGCAGCAGCGACAGCAGGAGCAACGCCACCAGACCGATAGCCCCTGCCAGGATCAGGAGCGCGCCGCGCCTGGCCCGCTCCGCCCGGGTGGGAACGGATGTCTCCACGGGTGGCACACCTGCTCTGATGAGATACCAGGCGACGGCCACGGCGCCGACGATCGCCATCGTCAGGCCTGCCGGCGAGCCCGCTACGGGTTCGACTCCGTTCTGGGCCAGGCGTGCCCCCAGCACACCGACTCCTGCACCGAGTGGAGCGGCGACGAGGATGAGGGCCAGATTCGTGACGGTGACGGAGATATCGCGCATGATGTTGCGGGCGGCGACGAAGCTGAGCGGGACGGCCAGGAGCAGGCCGGCAGTGGTGGCGATCAGGGCCAGGAACACCGTCTCCAGGATCTTGTCGAGGGAGATCCGGGCGGTTTCCGATATGCGCGGGGAGAGCTGGATCGTGTCGGAGATGTAGTTGGTCGCTCCAATCTCTCCGGTGGCACCGTCGTATACCGAGGCCCGCCAGTTCGACATGTCGTATCCAGGAGTTCCCTCGATCGACACCTCGACATCTCCCCCGCCCGACTCGATGCCGGTGATCACCAGGTCGGAACCCGAGACCTCTTCCCCCAGGGGGAGGGCCGTCTGTCCGGTGGCCCGTCCGCTGATGGCGTCGAAGCTCTCTCCCACGGTGGCGAAGTGGGTCACCTCACTCGCCGGGCTGAGAAGGGCTACGGCGGGGATGTCGGGGCTGCCGGCGAGAGTGAAGGTGTGGGTCCCTCCACCGCCGAGTATCGGGTCGTCCTCCTGCCCGTTCTCGTTGGCGTCGGTGTAGACCTCTACCCGGTTGCCCCACGTCCCGATCGGCTGTTGGGTCACCGCCCGGAGCTGCTGGGGTTGATCAGAGGCGCGGTCGGGGAGCGTGAGGTCGGCTTCGAAGTTCCCGTCGGGATCGGCCTCGGCGCGGGCGAGACGCAGCGTGATCTCGAAGGCCGAGTCCGGCACGAACAGGAGCTCAACAGCCTGGCGTGGTTCGAACCCCGTTCCGGTGATCGTGATGGTGTCGCCCGGGTCACCGCAGGATGGGGCGGCCGTGAGCTGGGCGTTCGTCGCCACCGCGGGACCGCAGGGCACTGCCAGGTCTATCTCGGTCGTTTCGGCTCTGGTCTCATAGGTGACGAGGTCGGGTTGGGCGAGGGCTCGAAGGATGTTCTCCAGGGACCGCTGTCGCGTCTCAGACGTGATCTGAGTGAGGTCGACCTGGGTCTGCTGAAAGGCGAGGGCGTAGACGACCACTCCGATGACGACCGTCAGGACGACGAAGAGGGGTCGGCGGCGTCGCTTCCCGGTGCTGGGCGCCCTGGTCGGTGGTGTCGCCCCCGAGCCGGCGTCTTCCCGGGTCGGTTCGGCGAGCCCGACGTCGGAGCGGTCCTTGGTGTCAGCCAACTCGCTCCGCCTCCTGACCGTATATCTCCTTGAACCGGGCGTCGTCGATGGCCGAGGGAAGGCCGTCGAAGACGAGCTTGCCCTCGTTGAGGGCGATGGCGCGATCGGAATACTTGTGGACCAGGTCCAGGAAGTGGAGCGAGCAGAGGACGGTGACCCTGTCGTCCTGGTTGATCAACTCCAGGTAGCGCATTATCGAATGCGCCAGAACCGGATCGAGGCTCGCCACCGGTTCGTCGGCGAGGATCATCTCCGGCTCTTGCATGAGCGCCCGGGCGATGCCTACCCGTTGCTGCTGGCCTCCGGAGAGCTCGTCGGCCCGCGAGTAGGCCTTCTCGCGTAGACCGACTCTGTCGAGCTGGGCGAAGGCTGTTCCCATGTCGGCCTTCGAGAAGCGGTTGACGAGCGACATGGCCGGGTTGGTGTATCCGAGGCGGCCGGCGAGGACGTTGGTTATGACCCGTGACCGGTGGACGAGGTTGAAGTGCTGGAACACCATCCCCACCCGGCGCCGGAAGCGGCGAAGGTCCTCCTGGGAGGCGTGGGTGACGTCCTCACCGTCCCACAGGATCCGGCCCTCGGTGGGCTCGATGAGCCGGTTCACGCAGCGGAGCAGGGTCGACTTCCCGGAGCCAGAGAGCCCGATCACGGCCAGGAACTGTCCGTCGGGGACCTCGAAGCTCACGTCCTCGAGAGCGACGGTGCCGTTCTCGTAGACCTTGGTGAGATGTTCGACCTCGAGCATTTGGGACTCAGAACGCTAGCTGACCAGTGGAACCGGAAGTAAGAGGTCCGGCCGTAGCCGAGCCGAAACCGATCTCGGCCCTCACGCGGGGGCGTGAGGGCCGAGACACGGTTCAGCCGGAAATGCCGGCGTCTTCCGTCCTCCGACTTCCGTCTTCCGACTCCTTCCCTACAGGTCGTCGATGGTGATCCCGAGCGTCTGGACGATGGCCCGCACGGCGTCGAAGTCGGCGTCGGCGGTCGTGGTCACGTTGTCCCAGCTGTAGGCGTCGAACGCAGTAGCGAAGCCCTCGGGGTCGTTGGCGGCGAAGTCGAGGAGCGCCTGGACGATCTGCTCCTGGACATCGTCGGGGAAGTCCGGTCCGAACACCATCCCGTCGTTGGGGATGGGGTCGGACACAGCCAGGATCCTCACCTCCTGGACGACGTCGGGCAGTTCCTCGCGGAGGTTGCGCCGTGCGTCCTGGACGATGAAGTCTCCGCACTGGATCTCGCCGTCGGCGTTGATGGCGCAGGAATCGGGATCGGGCACGTCGGCGTCGGTGACGTCGCCGTCCCAACCAGCGTTGCCCTCGAGGTCGGTGTAGGGGGAGTAGAACGACGTTCCGAAGTCGGTCTCACCCAGATACACCGCCCGGACGGCGCCGTCGTGGCTTCCGGCTTCCAGCTCTTCACCCCACTGGATTCCCTCGTTGAGGAGCTGACCGGAGGGGAAGAGGAAGCCCGAAGTCGACCCGGGATCCGGGAATGCCCAGGAGGCTCCGCTGAGGTCCTCGAGGCTCTCGTAGTCGGAGTCACGGGCGACCAGGAACTGGGCCCAGTACTCGGTGTAGCCGAAGCGCTCGGCCTTGAGGGCAGCCTCCATGCCGCACAGCTCGTTGCCGAGGATGTAGGCCTGGGCGGGAATGAAGCCGATGCTGGCTCCGGGGTTGGCGCAGATCTCCTCCACCGTGGCGGCGTAGGAGGCCGGTACCGACACCTCGAAAACCAGCCCGGTGGCGGTGCTCAGCGTCTCGTTGAGCAACTCCCCACCGGCCACGATCTCCTCGGCGGACACCGAGGGCACGAACAGCACCTGGATGGGGTTGTCGGCCGTACCGACGTCAGAGCCTTCGGCCATGGTCGTTTCGGGAGCCATGGTGGTCTCGGGAGCCATGGTGGTTTCGGGGGTCGTATCCGCCGGCTCCGTGGCGGCTGGAGTCGTGTCTGTGGTGTCCCCACCACAGGCGGCGACCACCAGAACGAAGACCGCAAGGAGCGCGGTC
>CAZTXD010000006.1:0-13662 GCA_964617995.1 uncultured Acidimicrobiaceae bacterium | reverse complement strand
GGTGTCCCCACCACAGGCGGCGACCACCAGAACGAAGACCGCAAGGAGCGCGGTCCATCTCAGTCTCTTCACAGTGGGTTCCTCTCTGTTCAGTCAGGATGTCGGACTATTCCGTCCGACCGGCGATCAGGTTAGAGGTGCGGTCGACCTGGCCGCCAACCGAATCCACGAGTTTCACAAAGGACTCCCAGTCGTTCACGTCGACGACACCGGGAAGCGGCTCGTTCCAGGGTCGTACGAACCGTGCGACCACGCGGTCGGGCCGCCGGCGGGCGAGCTCCGAGAGGTTGTGAGGGGCGTCCTCCAGGTAGACGTCGCAGTCGACGTCCCATTTGTTCTCGAGGATGTGCACCTCCCGGGTAGGGATACGGTGCTGGGAGAGCCAGGCGAAGGTGTCGTGGATGGCCCAGGGGGGCTTGGTGGTGAGAATGACCACCGAATGACCGTCCTTCGCCAGCCGCCACAGCGTCTCCACCGCTCCCGGATATGTCTCCAGGTGCCGGAAGAGGGAGTGGCCGTCATGGTCCCTGGCCCAGCGCCAGAAATCTCCCATGTGCCGGAAATGGGTGAGAGCAGGAATGGCGTCCCACGACTGGACGGCGTCGAAGGCGACGTCTGCTCCGAAGTCGGCGTTGTAACGGTTGATCCATCCAGTGTTGAAGTCCGCCACCACACCGTCCAGGTCGATCCCGAGTCGCATCGAGAAAAGGCTAGGTGCTCCTAGGGACCTCGGCTCCGACTTCCGACTTCCGGCTTCCGTCTCCCGACTCAAGACACCTGCACCCAGTTCACCACCTCCGGGACACGACGGCCCAGGAGCCAGCCGGCCACCAGCAGTGACAGCCCGTACCACAGGAATCCCCAGCCGATGGAGAACAGAACGGTGAACCAGGGGGCGATTGCCTCTCCGAAAGCGACGGTCAGCACGGTCACCGATGCCGGGAGGGCCAGGAGCAACCCGATGAAGGCGAAGGACACGAACTGGCTCAACAGGGCGAGAAAGCCCTGTTCGGTGGCCTGGGCGAACATGTCGGTGCCTTCTCTCGGCAGCCGAAGCGGGGTGAGCACCGACACCACGTTTCCCACCGCAAGCAGACAGAGGATGGAGCCCAGGGTGAGAGGGAAGACCAGGCCGATCCAGCGCCAGCTCGAGAACCACCCGAAGAGCAACCCGAGGAAGGTCGCCTCCACCATCAGGCCCAGCATCGCCGCCAGGTTCTTGCCGATGATGAGGGATCGGGGCTTGGCGGGGAGAGCAAAGAGATAGGAGGCGGCGTTGCGTTCCCATCCGAACTGGTTCAGGGCGATCGGCATCCCCACCATCAGGACCATGATGGGAGCGAGAGTGGGAAGCCAGTCCCGAGTGCGGAAACGGGCGAACCCCTCCGACCCCACGACGATGGCGGCGATGGCCAGTCCCACGAAGATCACGGTGCCGGTCCACACCAACCTCTGGCGGGGGTCGCGGAGATAGAACCGCAATTCCTTGCGCGCCAGCATCACCGGGACCGCCCATCCCCCCCGCGCCATCCCGGTGGCCCGGCGGGCCGATGAGCTCGACTTCTCCTGTTTGGGAGTGACGAGGAGCCAGCGCAAGACCCGTTCCCATCCGGTCACGATGAGCAGCGTCCAGACGATGGCCGCCGCCAAACCCGCCGTCACCCCGAGCCAGTCGCCTGCCCAGGCCGAGGACACGGCGTGAGCCGGTGCCACCGGAGGCAGGGCCCACCAGAGGTGATCTATGGGATTGGCCAGGGACGCCCCCGAGATGCCGAGTTCGGAGACGGTCGTTCGGATCGTCTGGTATCCGGCGAAGCTGGCCAGGCCGATCCCCATCACCAGGAATATGGCCAGGTCCCTTCCTCGCTTGGAGTGGAGCACCGCCGAGATCGTGGTGGTGAACCCCTGGGAAGCCACCACCAGCATCACCAGGAAGACCATCGCCGCCGGCAGCGTCACCAGCAGGGTCGCCGGCCGGTGAGCCAGGGTGGCGGTGACCAGGGTGACGATGACGACGACGGGTGGGGACAGGAACGCCGCTGCCGTCAGGCCGGAGACGAGCCGTGGCCGGGATACGGGAAGGGTGGCGAGTTGCTGGGGGTCGAGGTTCTCGTCGATCGGGAAGATGACAACCGGGAGAGCGATCCAGGCCACGAACACGATCACCGCCGTCCAGGCCAGGTACTCGGGCATCACGGCGTCGCCGACGAATCCGAGAGTGGCGTGATGACGGGTGGCGAATGTCCAGCTCAGCCACACGATCAAGCCCATGATCAGAGGCAACCCGACCTGGCGTTGGCGGTCCGAACGGAGACCGTTCCAGAACAGGCGTGCCTTCAGGCCGGCGAGCTCTCGAACCATGCCAGTCCCCGGTCGTCGTCCGCTCCACCCACGGCGGCGATGAATGCGTCCTCCACGCTCGACACTCCCATCTGGGCGCGGAGGCCGGCCGGTGTGTCCTCCAGCATGAGCCGGCCGTGGCTCATGATCCCGATGCGGGTGCAGAGTCGCTCCACCAGGTGCATCTCGTGGGACGAGAAGATGATGGTGGCTCCCAACTCGGTGTAACGGGACAGCAGGCGTTGGATCAGCCTGGCCGACACCGCATCCACCCCTTCGAAGGGCTCATCGAGGAAGAGCACGGGTGGGCGGGCGATGATGGCCGCCGCCAACGCCACCTTCTTGCGCATTCCACGTGAGTAGTCGCCGACCAGCTTCCCGGCCTCGGGCTCGAGGGCGAGCATGCCCAGCAGATCGTCGCGTCTGGTGACCGCGGCCTCCTTGGGCACAGAGTGCATGGCGGCGGTGAAGTCGAGCAGTTCGGCACCCGTCAGCCGTTCGTACAGGTTGAACTCCTCGGGCAGGACTCCGATGCGCCGTTTCACTTCCAACGGTGACTTCCAGGTGTCGTACACACCGATGCCCGCCGTGCCCGACGTGGGTCGGAGCAGGCCGGCGATCATGCGGATGGTGGTGGTCTTCCCCGCTCCGTTCTGGCCGAGGAGGCCATAGAACTCGCCCGGCGCCACCGAGAGGTCCAGATGGTCCACCGCGTTGGCCTTTCCGAAACGGCGTACGAGTTGGCGGGTCCAGACGGCAGGGGCGTCGTCGATCGGAGCATCGATGGAGGTGACCACGGACCCAGTATCGGCCATCCGCGGGCACAACGTGAGCGAGAAAGCGGTTGATGTTGTGCCCGTTCGTCACCAGGCGACGATTACCGGTACCGTCGGGCCCTGCATGGACTACCAGGCGCTCTACCGAAAGTACCGTCCCCAGAGCTTCGACGACGTGGTCGGTCAGGGCCATGTCACCGCCACCCTCGCCCGGGAGGTGGCCGAAGGGCGGGTGGCCCATGCCTACCTCTTCGCCGGGCCGCGGGGAACCGGCAAGACCACCACGGCTCGCATCCTCGCCAAGGCGCTCAACTGTGGCAACCGCGCGGCCGACGGAGCCCCCTGTGGTCGGTGCGAGAGCTGCCTGGCCATAGCGGAGGGGTCGTCTCTCGACGTGATGGAGCTGGATGCGGCCAGTCACAACTCCGTGGAGGACATCCGCGACATCAGGGTCTCGGTGACGACCGTCGCCTCCCACGCCGGATCCAAGCGCGTGTTCATCCTGGACGAGGCCCACATGCTCTCGAAGGCGGCCGGCAACGCTCTCCTCAAGACGTTGGAGGAGCCACCGGCGCATGTGCATTTCGTTCTCGCCACCACCGAGCCGTACAAGCTGTTGGACACGATCCGGTCGCGGAGTCAGCGCTTCGACTTCCATCCCATCCCGATCGAGGGCTTGGCCGCTCATCTGAGCCGTGTGGCCGAACAGGAGGGCTACACCGCCGACCCTGCTTCGCTCGTGGCCGTCGCCCGCCATGCCGCCGGCTCGGCGCGGGATGCGCTCAGCCTGCTCGAACAGGTGGCCGCCCTGGGGGACGGCACGGTCGATGTGGGTGGAGTTCGACGTGCGCTGGGCCTGGCCGACTCGGAGACGTACACGCGTCTGGCGGAGGCGATCGCCGGCCACGATGCCACCGCTGCCCTACACCTGGTGGCGGAACTGGCCGCCGACGGCGTCGATCTGCGTCGGTTCGTGGCGGAGGGTGTTGCCTATTTCCGTGGTGTGTTCCTGGCCCACTACGCCCCCAACCTCGAGGAGATCGCCGACGAGCCCGGTGACATACTCGACGCCTGGAAGAAGACCGCAGCGTCGCTCCCGGCCGGCGACGTCCTCCGCTCCGTCGACCTGCTCGGTGAGGCATTGCTGCGACTCCGGGAGGGTAGAGAGGAGCGCCTGATGGTCGAGCTGGCGGTCATCAAGCTGACCCGCCCGGAGGTGACTTCCGATCCCGATGCCCTCGCCTCCCGTATCGGGCGCCTCGAGCGCCGCCTCGACACTCAGGGTGAGCCGGGACCGGCCCCCTCGCCGCAGGCGCCGCCCGCAGCCGAAGTGTCCCGCCCCCCGTCGGAGCCGACCGGGGCCGAACCGAGAGCACCCGTCGTAGAGGCGGCGGACGCTCCCTCCGACGCAACCGGGGAGGCGAGCGAGTCGGCTGTCGACGAAAGCCGGCCGATCGACCAGGGCCCTCCTCTCGACTTCAGCCAGATCCAGTCGGTGTGGCCCGGCCTCTTCGGCGGGCTGCGCGACATTCTCGGGGCGCGCCGGTGGGCCCTGTTTCGCGAGGTGGTGCCCATTGCCGTCGAAGGCTCCGCCCTCGTGCTCAACGTCCCCCATCAGTTCCACCTCGAACAGCTCCAGGAGGACCCGGCAGTGGCGAAGGTGGTGGCGACCAAGGCCAGCGACATGCTGGGTCGCCCGGTCGAGATCCGTTTCGTGTCCGGGGACGCCGACGGATCCACCCCGAGCGGCGCCAGCGCCGACCCCAGCGAGATCGATCTCGCCTCCGAGCAGCTCTTCGACGGCCCTACCACCGAGACCGATCCCACCCAGTTGCTGGCCGACGAGCTGGGCGCCGAACTCGTCGACGACGACTGACCGTTTTCGCGCATCAAATGCGCGCTATAGCGCGCATTTGGTGCGCGAAAACGGTCGTGTAGATGCGTGGGACAGCGGCGGCGGGTCACTACCCTGGCGGCTGATCGAATCCGCGACTCCCGGGACCCCTGATGAATCGCCAGCCGGACATGCGTCAGTTGATGAAGCAAGCCCAGAAGATGCAAGAGCAGCTCGCGGCCGCCCAGGAAGAACTCGCTTCCCGCACCTTCCAGGGAAGCGCCGGTGGTGGTGCCGTCGTCGCCACGGTCACGGGGTCACAGGAGGTGAGAGAGGTCACCATCGACCCCTCCGTGGTCGATCCCGACGACGTCGGGATGCTCCAGGACCTGATCGTCGTCGCCGTCAACCAGGCGATGAGGGAAGCCGGTGAAGCTGCCGGTGACCAGTTCGGAGGGTTGGCCGGGGGCCTCGATCTGGGCGGTCTATCGGGCTGATGTTCGAAGGACCCGTCCAGCGCCTCGTCGACGAGCTCTCCCGGCTGCCGGGTGTAGGTCGCAAGTCGGCCCAGAGGCTGGCTTTCCATCTGCTGGCCGTAGAGGAAGCGGATGCCCGCCGTCTGGCCGAGTCGATAGTCGAGCTCCGCGAGCAGGTTCGCCCTTGCCGCCGCTGCTTCAACATGACGGGCTCCGAGGAGTGCGCCATATGCAGCGACTCGAGACGCGACTCCCGTGTCGTGTGTGTGGTGGAGCGTCCCCAGGACATCCCGGTCGTCGAGAGGACCCAGGAGTTTCGGGGCCGCTACCACGTTCTGGGCGGTGCCATCTCTCCCATCAACGGAGTCGGCCCCGATCAGCTCCGGTTCGCCGAGTTGAAGGACCGCATTGCCGACGAAGAGATCACCGAGCTCATCGCCGCCACCAACCCGACGATGGAAGGTGACGCCACTGCCATGTACCTGGCCCGTGAGTTCAAGCCGCTGGGGGTGAGGGTCACCAGATTGGCCTCCGGCCTCCCGGTCGGAGGCGACCTCGACTACGCAGATGAGCTGACCCTGGGGAGAGCCCTGGCCGGTCGCATGGACCTGTGACCCTGGCCGGCCCGGTGCTGGTGGTCGAGCCGTACTTCGGTGGGTCGCACAGGGCCTGGGCCGAGGGCCTGCGAGAGCATCTCCCGTTCCAGGTCGAGTTGCTGACCCTACCCCCACGCTGGTGGAAGTGGCGCATGCGAGGTGCCGCAGTGACCATGGCCGAGCAATGCGCCACCCTGTCGGCACCACCGTCGGTGGTCGTCGTCAGCGACATGATCGATCTCCCGGCATTCCTCACCTTCGCCCGGCCTCATCTGGGTGACGCGCCCGTCGCTCTCTACTTCCACGAGAGCCAGTTCACCTATCCGGACTCTCCACAGATGGAGCCGGACCTCCACTACGCCGTCACCAACTGGCTGTCGGCGCTGGCGGCCGACCGGGTGTTCTTCAACTCCAACTATCACCGGAGTGTCTTCCTCGATCACCTACCCCGCCTGTTGAGACACTTCCCGGACCACACCCATGAGCATCGCCTGCCCGAGATCGTTGCCCGTTCGGAGGTGCTGGAGGTCGGTGTCGATCTCGCCTGGGCCCGACCCGGAAACCAGCGACGACGCTCCCGGATCCGTCTGCTGTGGAACCACCGTTGGGAGCACGACAAGGACCCGGAGGCCTTCTTCGCTGCGGTCGACACCCTGGCGGCAGACGGCCACGACTTCGAGGTGGTCGTGTGCGGGGAGAGCTTCCGGCAGAACCCGGGTGAGTTCGTCGCCGCCGCTCGACGCCACCCGGACCGAATCGTCCACATGGGTCACCTGCCCCGGGACGAGTATCGCTCGCATCTGAACGAGGCCGACGTCGTGGTGTCGACGGCTCGCCAGGAGTTCTTCGGTGTGGCGGTGGTGGAGGCGATAGCAGCGGGCTGCTTTCCTGTTCTTCCCGACCGGCTCTCCTATCCCGAGCTCATCCCCCGAGACTGGCACGACGACTGCCTGTATCCGGAGGGTGGCCTCGTAGCCCATCTGACCGGCGTCCTCGAGAACCCCGAACCGGCCAGGAAGACCGCTCCGCTCCTGGCCGAGTCGGTCTCTCGATACGGCTGGGAAACAATGGCACCTCGTTACGCAGAAGCCCTCGCCCACTTGACATCGGCCTTCGGCTGACCATGCGGCGTCACCTCGTATGGGACTGGAACGGCACCCTGTTGGACGACCTCGAAATCGTTCTGGAGGGCGTGAACGCCGGGTTGGCCGCATTCGGGGTCCCGCCCATAGACGGTGACCGCTATCGGAGTCTCTACACACGGCCGGTCCGGTTCTTCTACGAGCGGCTCCTGGGGGGCTCGATGGCCGATGACGACTGGACCAGGATCAACGAGCTCTACTTCCAGACCTACCTCGCCCGGGCCGAGGAGGCAGCTCTGGTTCCCGATGCCCGACAGGCCCTACGACGGGCGAGCCGTGCCGGCGTCGATCAGTCGTTGCTCTCGATGGCCCCGCACGACCATCTAGTGCCGATGGTGAGAAGGCATCGTCTGACCGACTTCTTCTCACATGTGCAGGGCACGATGGACGACCGGGGAGGTGTCAAGGCCGCCAACCTGGGGGAACATCTCGTCGCTCTCGGTCTCGAAGGCGACGAGGTGGTGATGATCGGGGACACGCCCGATGACGCGGCTGCCGCCGCGGCCGTCGGAGCGGCGGCCTTGCTCTACGACGGCGGGTCGCATCACCGCCACGATCTGGAGGCGGTCGGGGTACCTGTCACGGCGACCCTGACGGAGGCGGTCGAGATGGCCATCTCCAGCGCCTCCGGGACCGGCTTCGGCCCTACCGACCGGTAGGGTGAAACAATGTCCCGGCGCTGGATCATGGGGACCGTGGCGGCAACCGCGGTGGTGGTTCTGCTCCTCGTGGTCGCCAACGGCAGCGGGTCGCTGCCCGTCGGCACACAGGGGACGGCCGGGCGAAGCTCGGGGAGTTCCGGCTCCGGTGTCACCCTCGGGGGCATCCTCCGTCTCGTCTACCTGGGGGTCCTCGCCTCGGCGCTCTACCGCTGGCTCCTCAGCCGCGACGATGCCCGGAAGGGAGCGGGCCTACGACGACGAGGGTCACCGGCGCTGACACTGCTCATGATCCTGGTGATAGGGGGCGCCCTCATTCTCGGCTCTTCGCTTCGGGAGCCCTCCTTCGTCAACCCCGTGATGCCCAGGACCGAGGAAGAGGATCCGCTTCCGGAGGTCCTCGAAGGCGGCGAGATCACCGACGATTCTCTTCCGCGGCAGCCCCATTCCCTCGAGGAAACGGAGGGAACCTCATCGCCGGTCGAGACGCTGCTGGCCGATCCCTGGTTGACGGGCGGGACCCTGGCTCTGGTGGGAGGGGCTCTTCTGGCCCTGCTGATTCGTCGACCTTCCGGCGAGCCCGAGCCACAGCCCGAGATCGTCCCCGGGGAGACCGCAGAGAGGACACGTCCTTCTCCGCCGTCGACGCCAGCCGTCGATTCGAGGTCCCGGGTTTTCGCCGCCTACTCCGAGGTGGAGCGTGCCGCCCGGGTCCGGGGGATAGGACGGGGTTACGGGGAGACCGTGACAGGTCATCTGCGTCGGCTGGGAGGCGGCCCGGCGAAGAAGCTCGGCGAGCTCTACGATCTCGCCCGGTTCTCTCCCCACGAGGTCGACAGCGAGTCGGCCGAGGAGGCCGAACGCGCCGGCCGGGTAGTGGCAGGAGGATGAAGTTGCTCTTCGCCCGTGCGCTGGTGGTGGCGGTCATCGTGGGTGTCGCTGCCGTTGTCATCGGGCTCCCCGGGACTCCCCTCGTGGCCTGGGAGCTGCTCGTCCTCGGCGGACTGTCGGCCGTCCTCTGGCGTCTTCCCTCGCGGCCCCGGCCGTCACCCAACCTGATCGGAAGAGAAACCGGGGTCAGGGTGGCGCCGGCCCGGGTGCTGGCACCTCTGGAGCTGGAAGTGGCCGGGTCGTGCGATCCGCGCCTGGGCGGCGACCGACGGGTGAGAAGGCGACTGCTGCGCCTCTTCCATCACCGGGTGGCGTTGAGAGGTGACCGGGAGGCTGACGGCCGCCGACTGTTGGGAGATGGCGCCTGGGAGGTGTTGACGTTGGAGAACGGCCCGACCACGCACGACGATCTGGAGGTGGTCGTGGAGCGGATCGAGCGGCTATGACCCTCGAGAAGGTGGCCGAGACGGGGGCGGCGATCCTCGACAGGATCGAGGAAGCCGTGGTGGGAAAACGTCATGCGGTCACGCTGGTGCTGGCGGCGGCACTCGCCGACGGGCATGTGCTGGTCGAGGACCTGCCCGGCGTCGGCAAGACCCTCATGGTGCGGGCCATGGGTGCCGCCACCGGACTCGGGCACGCCCGGATCCAGTTCACCCCGGATCTGATGCCCATGGACATCACCGGGTCCACCGTGTTGGACCCCGACACCCGGCGGCCGTCCTTCCACGCCGGGCCGGTATTCGCCCATCTGCTTCTGGCCGATGAGATCAACCGTGCACCTGCCAAGACCCAGGCCGCTCTCCTCGAGGCGATGCAGGAGCGCCAGGTCACCGTCGACGGGCGTACCCACGCCCTCGACCCGCCGTTCCTGGTCGTGGCCACCCAGAATCCGATCGAGTACGAGGGGACCTATCCCCTGCCGGAAGCGCAGATGGATCGCTTCCTGGCCAGGATCGACCTCGGCTACCCCACCCCCGAGGACGAATGGGAGATCCTCAGGGCCCGGGCCGAGCGGGGGACCGAGCACGTCGAGATCGCCCCGGTGACGGACCGGGAGTCGTTCATCCGGATGCAATCAGCGGTGGAGAGCGTCCACGTCTCACCGGCGGTGGGACGGTACGTCGTCGCTCTCGTCGAAGCGACCCGGTCCCATCACCGGGTGCGGGTGGGGGTAAGCCCGCGGGGTACGCTCGCCCTCATGCGTTTGGCGCGGGCGGTGGCGGCCCTCGCCGGTCGTGACTTTCTCGTGCCGGACGACATCCAGTCGGTGGCCGTACCGGCGCTGGCCCATCGTCTCGTTCTCCATCCCGAGGCCTGGGCGGCCGGGGTCGACGAGCGGGTCATCGTCGAGGGCTGTCTGTCCGGGGTCCCGGTGCCGTCGGTGGCGCCGGAGACCCGGTGACGAGACCGGTGTCCGCCCGAGCATGGATATATGCGGTGGCAGTCGTGGTGGCGCCCTTCGCCGCCCTCGCGTTGGGTGATCCGGCTCCGGTGTTGGTGGCGCTGCCTCCGGCGGTCCTGCTGGTCGTCGGTCTCCTGGCGGATCCGGGTGACTCCCCTGAGCTGGAACTCCGCCTCGGCGACGATCGCATCCTCCAGGGCGGGACCGTTTCCCTCCAGGTCGCCGTGAGAGCCAGAGCCGCCGTCGCCCATGTTCGCCTCGGGATCCCGCCCGACGTCGACGTCGTCGAGGTCGCCGGTGGGCGCGTGGTCGACGTCGACGGCCTCGAGGTGACCCTCCACGCCGGGGAGGGGGAGGCGGAGGTGGTCTTACGACCGCGCCAGTGGGGAACATTCGACCTGGGACCGGCCGCGGCCACGGTGGCGGGTCCGCTGCGGATGGGGTTCCGACGGAGCCACGACGGTCCCTCGCAGAGGCTCGTGGTCCTGCCGGAGCTGGAGAAGACGCGACGGTTGATCGAGCCACTTCGCACGAACATGCACGCCGGCGATGTCATGTCGACCGACCGTGGTCCCGGAGTCGAGTTGGCGGAGCTGAGGAGATGGGCGCCGGGGGACTCCCGGCGAATGATCAACTGGAGGGCGACGGCTCGCAGTGAAGACGTGTGGGTGACGGATCGTCATGCGGATCGCAACGGTGACCTGGTGCTGGTCGTCGATGCCGTGGCACCGCCGGGATCCACACTGGAGGGAGCGGTACGCACAGTCGCCGAGATCGCCGCCACGATGGTGGAGGGTTATGGCTCCGCCCGCCACCGGCTCGGATTGGTCAGTCTCGGGGGACAGGTGGGTTGGTTCGGCCTCGCCTCGGGACGTGTTCATGAGCATCGGCTCCTGGCCGTCCTCCTGGACGTGGCCGCTGCCAGGCCTCCGGTGTGGATGGCGGTCGACCGGATTCTCGATCGCTCCGTCAAGGCCCCGTCGATGGTCGTCTTCGTCAGTCCCCTGCTGGATGAAGGAGTCGTCGGGAGGATCCACCGTTTGAGCCGGGCCGGAATGGACGTGGCCGTTCTGGCCGTCGATGCCTCTGCCTGGCTGGAGCCGAAGGGGAATCGGGTCTACGACCTGGCCCGGAGGATATGGATGATGGAGCGAAGGCGGACCATAGATGACATACGGGCCACGGGCACCGCCGTCGTCGAGTGGAGATCCGGGCGTTCGGTGAGTGAGCTGATGGAGGAGGTGGACGTGTGGCGACGTCGTCGACGCAGAGCGCGCGTCTGACCGCTCTAGGGGCTGCCGGCGCGGCGGTCGCCCTCGCCGCACAGACGCCCGCCGGGCCATGGCAGCCGCTATCTGCGATCTCGGGTTGGCTGGCAGTCCTTGGTGTGGTGGTGGGGGTCGTCGCCGGCTTGACCGGCTGGGTGGCGGGAGCCGCCGCCCTCCTCGTCGTCCGGGCCGGGATCCACGGCCTGGCTGGAGATCCATCTCCGGCGTTGCCCGTGACGGCCTTCCTCCTGGTACTCGTCGTCGAACTGGCGGCGTTGTCGCTGGAGGCGAGGATGATTCCTCTGAGAGCGTTGCCGGCGGCCGTCAAGGCAGTCGCCCTCGCCTCGGTAGCGGCCTTGCTCGTGGCCGCGGCGCAAGGGAGCGGGCTGGTGGGTCCCGGCGAGAGCGCCCACGTGTGGGCGCTGGCGGCTGCCGGTGTGGTTGGGCTGGCAGTGACGGCTCTGACCCGGCAGTACCCGGACAGGGGAGGGGGCAGTGTCGATCGGCAGCGGTAGCGGCCAGCCGGCGCCTGCGACGACCAGCCCCGGTAGAGCGACGTCAGGGCTGGATGGCATACGCCGACAAACGTTCATACAGCGCGGACGCCTGCGCAAGCAGCGGCTGCAGAACTTCGGGAACCGGTTCGGTCTTGGCCCGATAGGGGGAGAAGCCAGTGGATCGATGCACGTTGTCGTACCAATGCTGCGCCCAGACCCCATCCTCGGGGACGGGGCCCGGCGGCCACGACAGCATCGCCGTTTGGAACGGGATCCCGACCCTCTCGCATAGCTGCGTCAGGACCGACCGGGGATCGGTCAGCAGCAAACGGGAGTCGAGCACTAGAGGGTCGTCTCCTTCGTGGAGGATCCGGTCTAGAAGCCGCACCTGCGTCGGCAGGCCCGTTCCGTCGAGAGTCGGCTTCGGCACCTGCATCACGAGCGACGGCAGCATCTCCCGTGGGTCTCTCGTGAGCACGACGTTGTGGATACCGGCCAGGAACGACCAGTCGATGCCCTCCAGGTGGTGTGCCATGTTCTTGATGAATAGCACCGGCGTCGGCACCGGTCCGAGAATAACGTCCCGGACGACTTTCTCGCCGTCATGATCCTGGTCGGCCAGGACCTCCTCGCGGCCCGGGTGGTCCACTCCGCTGCGGGTGAGATAGTGGGCGTACAGCGGTTCGTCGAGGACCGTCGTGTCGGAGCGCTGTCGAAACGAGTACATGAGCGCGGTGGAGACGTTGCGTGGCCCCGACCACAGTGAGATTCTCGTCACGGTCATGACGACACCGACCGCTCTACGGCCTCGTGGTAGAGGCGACGGAGGTGGCTGGTGACCGGCCCTTCGGTGCCGTTCCCGATGGGGCGTCCATCGACCGAGCGCACCGCGGTCAACCCGCCGAAGGTGCCGGTGACGAAAGCCTCGTCGGCGGCGTAGACGTCGGTGAGCGAGAACGATGCTTCGTGGGTGGGGATGCTCGCCCGGTGAGCCTCGTCGAGGACGACGGCCCTGGTTATTCCGTGGAGGTTGTAGTGACCGGTGGACGTCCACAGTTCGCCGTTGGTGACCATGAAGAAGTTGGTGGCGTTGCAGGTGGCGACGGCCCCGGTCGGGTCGAGCATCAACGCCTCGTCGGCGCCGGCTTCGGTGGCCTGGATGAGCGCGATCACCTCGTGCAGCTTGGAATGGGAGTTCAGGCGCTGGTCGAGGGTGTCAGGAGGAGGGCGACGAACAGTGGCCGTGAAGAGGCTGATCCCGCGACTGGTGATCTCGGGGTCGGCCCGCTTGTGCTCGGCGATGATCACGACGGTGGCAGGTGACACGAGGTTGGTCGGATGCTGGGACGGTGTCGACTTCAGACCCCGGCTGACCATGAGGCGAACGTGGACATCGTCGGTCATTTCGTTGCGGGTGACGGTCTCGTAAAGAGCCTGGATCAACTCGTCACGGGTCATCCCGATGTCGATCCGGGTGGCCGCCGAAGCCTGGAAGAGGCGGTCCATGTGGCGGTCGAGGAAGGCGAAACGACCCCGATGCAGCCGTATGCCTTCCCAGATGCCGTCGCCGACGAGAAAGGCGCTGTCGAAGACGGACACCTGCGCCTCGTCACGGGGGAAGAACGCGCCGTTGATGTATATCTCGACGGTGGCATTGCGGTCGTCGTGGACGGCGGCATGGGTTCCGGCGGGCATGGCCGGACGTTAGCGCCCCTCCCGCGACCCGTTTTCGCGCATCGAATGCGCGCCATAGCGCGCATTCGATGCGCGAAAACGGG
>CAZTXD010000005.1:44992-55818 GCA_964617995.1 uncultured Acidimicrobiaceae bacterium | reverse complement strand
GAGGGGCTGGGCGTGGATGTCGTCGGCCTGAACTGCGCCACGGGGCCGGAGGAGATGTACGAGGCGATCCGCCACCTCAGCCAGCACTCCCGCCGTCCCATCTCGTGTCTGCCCAACGCCGGACTGCCGTCCGTCGTGGACGGCAAGATGCACTACGACCTCGACCCCGACGGCCTGGCCACACACCTGCATGAGTTCGTGGCGGAGTTCGGGGTGGCGGCCGTCGGTGGATGCTGCGGCACGACCACCGCCCACCTCGAGGCCGTCGTCGAAATCCTCGGGGACACGGCACCTGCGGCCCGCTCCCCCCTGCACGTCCCCTCGGTCTCCTCTACGTATGCCCCCGTGAGCCTCGACCAGGACGCCTCGTTCCTGATCATCGGGGAACGAACCAACGCCAACGGGTCCCGGGCCTTCAAGGACGCCCTCGTCGACGGGGACATCGACCAGTGTGTTGGGATCGGGGAGGATCAGGTGGCCGAGTCCGCTCACCTCGTGGACCTGTGTGTCGACTATGTCGGACGGGACGGCACGGTCGACATGGCGACCCTGGCACCACGGTTCTCCACCGACATCACCGTCCCGGTGGTCCTCGACTCCACCGAGCCGGAGGTCATGGAGGCGGGTCTGGAGCGGCTGGGTGGGCGATCGGTGCTCAACTCGGCCAATCTCGAGGACGGCGACGGACCCGGGTCGCGCTTCGACCGGGTGATGAGTCTGGCCCGCCTCCACGGTGCGGCCGCGATCTGCCTGCTCATAGACGAGCGCGGTCAGGCCCGCACCCTGGAGTGGAAACTGGAGGTGGCGCATCGGATCCACGACCTGGCCACCTCTCGTTACGGCCTGGATCCCACCGACCTGATCTTCGACCCGCTCACCTTCCCGCTCAGCACCGGCGACGACGACCTCCGCAAGGACGGCATCGCCACGATCGAAGCGATCAAGCGCATCAAGGCCGAGCTGCCCGGAGTGCGGACGGTTCTCGGTGTGTCCAATGTGTCGTTCGGCCTCAACCCGGCGGCGCGGCGGGTGCTCAACTCCGTGTTCCTCCACGAGAGCCTGGACGCCGGTCTGGACGCCGCCATCATCCACGCCGGCAAGCTCACACCGCTCAATCAGATAGATCCCGAGCACCTCCGCCTCTGCCGGGACCTCATCTGGGACCGCCGCAGCGACGGCTACGACCCGCTCGAGTCGATCCTCGAAGCGTTCTCCGGTGTCACCGACGACGCCCCCGACGACGACGACTTCGACACCCTCCCCCTCGACCAGCGACTCGAGCGCCGCATCGTCGACGGGAACCGCCGCGGCCTCGAAGAGGACCTCGAGGCTGCCATCACCGATGGCCGCGGCCCTCTCGACATCATCAACGACATCCTGCTGAAGGGCATGAAGACCGTCGGCGACCTGTTCGCCTCCGGCGACATGCAGCTCCCGTTCGTCCTGCGATCGGCGGAGACGATGAAGGCCTCCGTTGCCTACCTGGAACCGAAGATGGAGAAGGCCTCTCAGAAGGCCAAGGGCACGGTGGTGCTGGCGACGGTGAAAGGCGACGTCCACGACATCGGCAAGAACCTCGTCGACATCATCCTCACCAACAACGGCTTCGTGGTCCACAACCTGGGCATCAAGGTGGGTATCGACGACCTCATAGCCCGCTACCAGGAGACGGAAGCCGACGCCATCGGCATGAGCGGTCTGCTGGTCAAGTCGACCCTGATAATGCGGGACAATCTCGACGAACTGGCCCGCCGCGGGCTCGGCGAAGTCCCCGTGCTGCTGGGAGGTGCCGCCCTCACTCGCTCCTACGTCGAGGACGACCTGCGCCGACGCTACGGAGGCCCGCTGTTCTACGGGAAGGACGCCTTCGCCGGTCTGGCGGCGATGGAGTCGATCTGCTCCGGTGAGGGTCGCCAGCCCCAGCCTCCCCGGCCGAGGCACCGCCCGTCGGCGCCCGTCACCGAGCAGCCCACGGCGGCCCCGGCCCGATCCCCGTCGGTCGCCGTCGACAACCCCATCCCCACTCCCCCCTTCGTGGGGACCCGGGTGGTGCGGGGATTGCCCATCGACGAGATCGCCGAGTACCTCAACCTGACGGCTCTTTTCCGCAACCAGTGGCAGTACCGACCGGAGCGAGGCGAGTCGCATGACGACTTCCTCGACCGTCTCCGGCCGTTGCTCCGCGACCAGCTCGCCCGGGCCCGCACCGACGACCTCCTCCGCCCTCAGGTCGTCTACGGCTACCTGCCCGCCAACGCCGACGGAGACGACCTCGTGATCTGGTCCGACGACGACCGCGACACCGAGCTCAGCCGTCTCGCATTCCCCCGTCAGAGCGGGGAACCGTGGCTGTGCATCAGCGACTTCTTCCGTCCGGTCGGGTCATCCGAAGCCGACTACGCCGCCTTCCACATCGTCACGATGGGCCCGAAGGTGTCGGAACGCACCGCCGAGTACTTCGCGGCCGACCGCTACCAGGACTATCTCCATCTCCACGGCCTCGGCGTGGAGATGGCCGAGGCCCTGGCAGAGTACTGGCATCTCCGTATCCGCCAGGAGTGGGGGGTCGCCGACGAGGACGGGCCCACGCTCGGGGGCCTGTTCCGACAGGAGTACCGGGGCGGCCGCTATTCGTGGGGCTATCCCGCCTGCCCCGACCTCGAGGACAACGAGACGGTGGCGGAGCTGCTGGGAGCGGAGCGGATCGGAATCGAGGTGGGTCCCGAAACCGCCTATCAGTACCACCCCGAGCAGACCACCTCGGCCATCATCTGCCATCACCCCCAGGCCAAGTACTTCATCGCCGTCCACCCCCGGGAGTTGCGCCGTGCTGACGCTTCGTGACGGTTGGGTGCGGGTGGCCGAGGTCAACCCGCCGGAGCTGCCGGGGATGGGTCATCTGGAGCTGGCCGGGAAATGGGATCATGTCCTCGTCACCGACAACGTGTTCGGGAAGATCCGGGTGTCGCCCTACGCCTTCGCCGCCCGGCTCACCCACGACGTTCCCGGGGTGGCGCCGACCGTCGTCGTGTCGACCCGGGACCGTAACATCCTCGCCATCGAGTCCGAGGTGCGCGGCGCCCTCGGCAACGGAGTGGAGTCCTTCCTGGTGGTGGTGGGCGACACGATGCCCCACGTCGACCACCTCGCCCATCATCACGAGATCGTCCGCCACCTCCGCGAGCTCCAGCAGCGCGACATGCCGCCGTTCGAGGTGGGGATGCCCACCCGGTTCCAACGCTGGCAGTTCCGCCAGCGAGTTGACCTGGGCGCCGAGTTCGTGGTCGTCGGACCGCTTCTCGACCCCGCCACTCTCGCCCCTCAGGTCGACCGTCTCGGCCTCGCCGACGGGGACCCACCGGTCTTCGCCATGGTGGTGCCACCGTTCAGCCTGTCGTATGTGGACCGCCTGGAGGACATGGGGGCGGTGCCGGTGACGGAGACACTCCGCAAGGAGCTGGCCGACCTCGCCTCCGATGACCTGCGTGCTTTCGGCTGGCAGCAGGCTCGACTCGCCGAGACGGAGGCCCGGGCGGCCGGCTGCGCCGGGGTGATCCTGGTGGGGCTGGCCTTCTCCACTGTCACTACCGAAGCCCCCGAAGCGCTCTCCTCCGGCTAGTCCGGATCCGGGATCACCAGAAGACGGGCTCGACGTCCCCGCCGCCAGCTGCTGTCAGCTATTGCTTCCCGGGGGGACAGCCGCCGGAATCCGTGAACGATCGCTCACCGGGGGTCGTCCTCCTGGGTGACCGCCCAAGGAGGTACGGATGCGCCGGCTTCTTCTCGTTGCCGCCCTGCTCATGCTCATCGCCACCCCGGCTCGGGCCGGAGGAGGGGGCGTACTCTCCCAGTGCCCGGGCTTCGCCACCGGGACCACGCTGGTGATGTGGGACTCCTGTTTCGCCGGAACCGCCCACTTCGCTCCCACCGAGACGACGATCACCGTGCGCAACGAGGGCTTCCTGCCACACACCTTCACCGCCGTCGACGGGAGCTTCGACAGCGGGCAGCTGGAAGCGGGCGAGACCTTCGAGTTGACCGTGGAGGAACCCGGCGTATACGAGGTGTTCTGCACGTTTCACGGCACCGCCGAAGGCGAGGGGATGGCCGGAGTCCTGCTGGTCGGGGAGGCCGAGCCGGGACCGGTATCGGCCCAGCTCAACATGGACGCCATTCGCCAGGCGGTGGCCGAGGAGGCCGAGGTCCTAGCCCGGGGAATGGAGAGCCAGGCGACGCTGATCGGCGGCCTCACCGCGGCCCAGGCCCGGCTGGCGGAGTCGGTCGACGACCAGGCCGCCGCTCTCGCCGCGGCGCCGCCGGAGCCGCCGGTGGTGAACGTGGAGCCGGCCCACACGGAGGATCTCAAATGGGTGCTCGTCGCTGCCGGTGCCGCCGCCGGCCTGGGCGTCGCCGCCCTGGTTACGAGCCTGTCCGCACGGCGGAGATCGGACGCCGCAGGCGCCGAGACGTGGCGGCCCACCCTGGAGACCTGACTACCGGTCCGGCGAGGGGCGGAGACGACAGACCAAGATGGATGGCGAGCCGTGCGAGGAGCAACTGAGTGGACCAGCCCGATGCGGCAGACGTCGAGGCAGCGGCCGGTGGTGACACGGCCGCCTTCGAGCGTCTCTTCCGCTCGGAGCACGGGCGGGTGTGGCGCTACGTCGTGCACCTCATCGGCGATGCCGCCCTGGCCGAGGACATCTCCCAGGAGGTCTTCCTGCGTGCCCACAGGAAGCTCGGGACACTTCGCAACCCGCAGCGGTTCGTTCCCTGGCTCCTCTCCATCGCCCGCAACGCCGCCTACGACGCCGGACGATCACGGCAACGACGTCCCCTCGACCTGCTGGGAGACCGCGACATCACCGCCGTGCGCCACAGCCCCGACCCTCACATCGCCATGGAGGTGCACGACTCACTCGCCGCTCTGGAGGAGAGCCTACGGGAGGCGCTGGTGATAGTGGGGATGCTCGGATACTCCTACCAGGAAGCGGCGGAGATCATCGGAGTCCCCGAGGGGACCGTCAAGAGCCGTGTGTTCCGGGCCCGCCGCCGCCTCCTGGAGCTGCTCGACCCCGGAGACCCACCATGACCGCCGATTGCGAACAGGTCCAGCTGGAGCTGTCGGTGGCCCACGACGAGCGTCGAGCTCCGTCTCCCGCAGCGGGCGAGCATCTGGCCTCGTGCCCGCAGTGTCAGGCCTTCGATGCGGAGCTGCCGCGACTCGACCTCCTGCTGGCCCGGGGGGTGGTCGACCGCAGCCCGTTGTTCACCCCCGAGAGCCCTCGCTCTCCGGGAGGATGGTGGTGGGTGGCGGCCGCCGCCGTGGTCGGAGCCCTGATCGGCGTGGTGATGGCCGGGCCCGGCCGCCTGGGCACCGTCCAGGCACATGAGCTCGACGGACGCCTCCACACCGCCAGCCCGGCCGTTTCGGGCCTCGAGACCGGGCTGGTGATCGTGGAGCGAGGCTGGCACCCGGAGGTCCCGGAGCGGGTCTACACCGGCACGTTGTCCTACACGGCTCCCGAGCAGCTCGCCATCGAGCTCCTCGACACGACCGGCTATCCCGCCGGGGCATGGATACCCAACGACGTCGTGGTGGAGATCTCCAACGGTGCCACGCGCACCGTGGCCACCACGCCCTGCCCCGTGGAAGGACTACCGGCCTGCCTGGAGCCGCCGGCGACCAGCACCGTCGTGGACCTGCCGCCGTTCGACGAGAGCGTCGTCGCTCCGCTGCAGATAGTCGGGCCCACCACCTTCGCCTGGTGGAGCGGCCTCGAGGTCATAGCCACCCCCACCCTCGACGACCGTCCCACGATCCAGGTGGAGACCACCGTCGCCGGGGCCGACCTGATCGCGGCGGTGACCGACCGGGGAGCCTGGCGGGGGCTGCATCCCACCGACCGGGTAGTGATGTGGCTGGACGAGGAAATGCTGGTCCCCGTCAGGGTGGAGGTGTTCGCCGCCGACTCCCCCGACCGGGAACTATGGGAGGTCCGGCACGGATACGACGACGACCGGGACGCACCGATCTTCATGATCTCCATGACCGGGCTGGTCGAGGGTCCGTCCCCGGTCGACGTCACCGTAGACCTCGACTCGCCTTCGGGCGGGTTCGTCGACGGGCCGAGCGATGTGCCTCAACCGGACCTGCCGGTGGGCTTCACCTCCCACCGGTCCGGCCGGCGACCACTGCACGACAGCAGTCTGGTGGAGGTGGCGACGTGGAGCGACGGTCGCTCATGGCTGATGGTCGAGGCGACCGAGACCTGGGAGGAACCGCGCCTGTTCGGGCTGACAGGGCAATTCGCCCGCCCGATAGAGCTCCGCCCGGGATCGGTGGGCTATCTCTCACCGGAGGGAGACAGGATCGCCCTCCATTCCGACGGGCTCGACGTAGTGCTGTCCGGTTCCATCTCCGAGGAGCTGCTGGTGGAGACTGCCGCCTCCCTGGGTGTCGTCGGCCGGGAGGTGCCCGACGACTGGGTGGAGGCGTCGCTCGTGCCACCCGGGAGCCTTCCTCCCGGCGCTCTCGTACCCGAGGTGGAGGGATGGTCGATCGTGGCCCAGGTCAGTGGTGACAGGACCGAGATCCTCCTCACCGGCAGCGGCAGCCGGAGCGTGCTGGTCGCCTCCCGGCGGGGAGAGAGTCTCGACCCGCCGGTGGGCGCCGACGTCACGGCGGTTCGGGTGCGGGGCCTGCCCGGCCGTTACGACACGTCCTCGGGGAGACTGGAGTGGGTGGAGAACGATCGGATTCACAGCCTGCGCAGTGACACCGTCGGCCGAGAGGAGTTGATACGGCTCGCCGGCCAGCTGAGGGGTCGATGAGGAGAAGTGCAGTCGGCGTCGCCCTCATCCTGGGGATGGCGGCCGGCTACTCGGCGATGCTGGTGGGAGGTGGGGGATCGCCCATCGAGCCGTCCGACACTCCTCGGCCCGAACTCGTGGCCGCCCGGCCGTCCACGGCGGGCACCGTTCCGCCTTCGCCGACCCCGGTCGCGACCGTCACCCCCCGACCAGAGACATATCTCATATGGGCGAGCGGCGGGTTGCCGCCGGAGCTGGTCGAGAAGCTGGCGGGCAGCTTCGAGGAGGTCACGATCGTCAAGGGAGACCTGGTGGAGCTGGCCGGCCCGGAGAGGTGGGTCATACCCCTGGATGCGCTCGCCTTCGACCCGGTGACGGTGGGGCCTTTCGACGCCGGCGAGGCGATCGCCCTCCTCGAGCCGGGAACGGTGGTCCTGGGGCAGACGTCGGCGGAGTTGCGCGGTGTCGCCGAAGGGGATGAAATGATGATCGAGGGCGTCGTCTTCCGGGTGGCGGGGGTCGTTCCCGACGCCGGGGTCGCCGCCGCCGAGGTGGTATTCCGCAGCGACGACCCGAGCCTGCCCGTGGAAACCGACCGCTACGCCCTCATCCGCACGGACCTGTCCCGCCCCGAGTTCGAACGGCACGTGCGCTCTCTGTACGACGGCCCCGCGCCCCTCCGCATCCGCTCCGGGGACGAGACACCATGGATGCGCCATGGCGACGCCGTCCTCCCCCAGGCACGGGTAAAGGAGGCGCTGGGCGAGTTCCTGTACACCGGCCGGACCGGGTCGACCTTCGAGCAGCATCCCGCCTTCCGGCAGCAGTGGATCCTCACCACCGAGGTCCCTCTCCTCGGTGAGGTGACCTGCCATGAGACGGTCATCGAGATGTTGGCCGGGGCCATGAACCAGCTCATCGAGGACGGTCTCGACTACCTCGTCGATCCTTCCGGCTACCGGGGTTGCTGGAATCCCCGCCTGGTCCGGACGGTCACAGGCGCCCCCTCCGGCTTGTCACGCCACTCCTGGGGCGCCGCCGTCGACATCAACGCCCCCGCCAATCCTCTCGGCTCGGCCGGCACCCAGGACGAGCGTCTCGTCGAGGTGATGCAGCGGTGGGGATTCACCTGGGGAGGCGACTGGGTCGTCCCCGACCCCATGCACTTCGAGTACGGTCGCCCGGCCGGCTGAGCGCCCTTCCTGCCGGGCACGGGGGCGCGGTAGAATAGGGTGGCGAGTCCGCCGGGCGACCGCGGCCCCCAGGGTCGAGGAAAGTCCGGACTCCACAGGGCAGGATGCCAGGTAACACCTGGGCGGGGCGACCCGACGGAAAGTGCAGCAGAGAGCAGACCGCCGATGGCCCTCAACTCACGACGAGGGCACAGGCAAGGGTGAAACGGTGGGGTAAGAGCCCACCAGCGTCCCGGGCAACCGGGGCGGCTGTGTAAACCCCATCCGGAGCAAGACCGAGCAGGGGAGCCGGCGGCCCGTCGACGAATCCCCGGGTAGGTCGCACGAGCTCACGAGCGATCGTGAGCCCAGATGGATGGTCGCCACGGAGCCAACGGGCTCCGGACAGAATCCGGCTTACAGGCGGACTCAGAAACGTGGAGAGGCTCCTTCGGGAGCCTCTCCGTCCGTGCTACAACCGGTCGTTTGCGGTGAGGGTCAGAGGGCGTTGTGACCCGAGTAGAGCTTGTCGGCGAGGGCGATGAGCGTGGCGTGTCCCTCCACGTTCCGCCAGGCCGATGGGATGGCGTCGAGTCCGAGATGGGCACCGGAGAGGGCTCCGGTCATGGCCGCGATGGTGTCTGTGTCGCCGCCCAGCGAGATGGCCGTCCTGACGGCGTCGGAGAAGGAGTCGGGATGGGTCAGGAAGCAGGCGAGTGCGGTGGGAACCGAGGTGTGGGCGGAGATGCCGGACCCGAGCACCTGCGCCAGTTCGTCGGGGCTGCGCTGACCGATCGATGCAGCCAGGTAGGAGAGCTTGTCCCGGAGTATGGCGGTCATGAGGTAGGGCTGGATCTCCATCACGAGCCGCCTGGGTTCGATCGCTTCGTCCGTATCCCGGGCGAGTATTCGGTCGACCGCGACGGCCTGGGAGACGGCTCCGTCGATGCCTTCGGGATGGGTGTGGCTGATGAGGGAGGTTTCTCGGGCCAGGGAGGCGACGGTGTGGGTGTCGGGGTGCGCGAACAGGGCGACGGGAGCGACGCGCATGGCGGCCCCGTTCCCGAAGGAGCCGGTTCCACCAAAGAGGGATGCGGCCGCTTCGTTCCACGGGACACCTCGTTCCATGTTGCCGAAGACTTCGGGTGGGCCGGCGCCGTACCCGCGCCACGGCTCCTCGGTGTAGTGGCGAGCGAGGGTATGGGCCATGTGATGGCCGTCGAAGGCGCCCACCTCGACGAGCGATTCGGCTACGCCGATGGTCATGGCGGTGTCGTCGGTGAATCGCAGCTCGGGGGTTTCCCGGTCGAGGGAGGCGACGTAGTTGCGGGTGCTGCGCCGGCCTTCCACGGGCGCGCCCAGGGCGTCACCGACGGCGGTTCCCACCAGCACTGGCCGGTACCGATCGATCATCCATGCCTCTCCCGAGGTCGGCTAGGAGTTTGACTCGGGGTGACCCTCAGCCGACGGGGACGTGATGTAGCTCTTCCCATAGTTCGTTGACCTTGCGGAAGCGGCGGTCGGGTAGCGTGCGCAACGTCTCGATCACCTCGGGACGGGCACGGGCAGCGGCGGCAGCCGCCAGGATCTCGCTGCGGTCGGCGCTGCCGCCGACGAAGACAGAGTCGATCTTGTCGACGATCTCGATTCGGGTGACGGTGTTGCTCTGCATCAGTGGAGTTGACCCTGAGAGATAACTCTTCCTTTACGTTAGGGTAGAGTATGCAGGGTCCAGCGGGCTTGCCCAGACCGACTCCCTCTTCCTTCGCTCCGACGAGAGGACCATTCGTGACTCACGAACAACATCACCAGATCGGTGAGGTGGCCGACCGTGTCGGCCTGTCGCTTCGCACCATCCGCTACTACGAGGAGATCGGGTTGGTGGAGCCGTCGGGACGCACCGACGGAGGGTTCCGCCTGTACACCGAAGCCGACATCGAACGACTCCGGTTGGTCAAGGCCCTCAAGCCGGTAGGGATGTCGCTGGAGACGATGGGGGAACTGTTGCAGTGCGCCGACCTGTTGAGGGGAGACGGGCACGACGACCTCGGTGAGGTGGAGCAACGGTTCCATGAGGTGTTGGCGTTGGCGTACCAGCGCTGCGACGAACTGGAGCAACGGCTAGGAGCCGCGAGGGAGGCATTGGCGGCTCTCGATCGCCTCCAGCGGATATGAGCCGGCGTTTCCGCATACCGAAACGCTCCAACCTCGTCGTCGTCTACTACGGCGCCGATCTACACCATCATCGCCGGAGTCCCACCGACCCTCGACGCCCGGCATGCCGGCCCATTCTCGGGCCCGGTGTCCTGGCCAACCAGAAACAGGCCGAGGCCGAAGGCACCACCCCGTGTCCCGACTGTTGGCCCGATGTCCACCACGAGAAGAATCATCCATGACAGCCATACCCAACACGGGAGCGGATCCTCACCCTCGAGCACTTCGAGCACTTCGAGCGACCGTCGAGGCGGCGATCCCTCGACCCCCGGCAGGGGTGTTCGGCTACCTCTCCACCCACGAGAACAAGCCGGACTACCCATTCACGCAACGGCAGCCGAGCGTCGCCGCGGTAACCGGGGGATCGATCGATGAGTGAACTGCCGTGTCTCGTCCTTTCATATATGGGAGAGGACGTCTATCACCGCAGCGCAGCAGACGACGACCTACGGCCGGCCTGTCGACCGTCCCGGATCCGAGGCGTTCCAGCGATGCGGGTCAGGGCCGAACGACAGGGGCTGCGAGCCTGTCCGCGATGCTGGCCAACGGCATCCGGGAACGACCAATCCCCGGACGGCCGATGAGTGCCTGCCGTGGCGTCAGATCCGCCGCCAGCGGAGCCGGTTG
>CAZTXD010000005.1:0-44892 GCA_964617995.1 uncultured Acidimicrobiaceae bacterium | reverse complement strand
GACGGCCGATGAGTGCCTGCCGTGGCGTCAGATCCGCCGCCAGCGGAGCCGGTTGACGATCACCTCCCCCGAGCGTCCCTTCTCGGGGTCGGTGCTGAGAACCAGGTCATCTCCTTCCCAGCTCACGTTTCGCTCTTGATCGGCTCCCACCCAGTTGGGCATGAGGGACAGCTCGACGTGATGCAACACCCGGCCCCCCGACTCGGTGTAGGTGCCGGTGTAGTTGAGGTAGCCGGCGGCAGCCGCCGCTCGATCGGCGGCGGTGGCTCCCGCCAGGGTCGTGGCGGAGATGAGGGTGCGGTCCCGTCGCATCAGGGTCGCCCACATGTGACCATCGGCGGTGTAGGTGAGCCGACCCACCACGTCGCCCCCGAACGGACGCCGGATGCGTCCGCCGACGTTCGCCGTCCACTCGACGAGCTCCCAGGTTCCGATCAGCTTCGAGATCCCAGCAGCGTACCGCCCCCGTCTCCGTCCGATGTCAGGAGACGGGACACACAGCGGAGGACCGGCTTGGGCGACGCCCCCACACTTGGCAGAGTGGTGACGACTACCCGGAATCCACCTCCCCAGGGGTCTGCTCGATGACCAACTCACCTCCCGACCGGCTCGTCCTCTTCTACCTGGGCGACACTCATTACCACCGCGGTGATCCCGAGGACGGACTCCGGCCCGCCTGCCGACCCGAGAGGATCCGCGGGGTCACGGCGATGCGGGTACGCGCCGAGCGCTACGGTCTCGCGCCGTGCCCGCTGTGCTGGCCGGAGCTGGACCCGGGGGCGCCGGCCGGCGAGGCGGGAGAGTGACCGGCCCCGAGACTCCTTCACTCACCAGCCGCCTGATAGATCGAAGCCCGGTCCACTACGGCTGGGTGGTCCTAGCTGCCGCCACCGTCGGTCTGGCGATGACGATTCCCGGTCAGACGGTCGGGGTCTCCGTGGTTCTCGACTCGATCATCGAAGACCTGGGACTGAGCCGGGCACAGGTCTCGGCGACCTACACGGTGGGAACCCTGGTGGGATCCCTCTCGCTGGCGTTCATAGGCCGGTACATCGACCACCGGGGCCCACGCCACTCGGTCGTCGTCATCGCGGTGGCCTTCGCCGGTGCCTGCGCCTTCATGGGTTTCATCGGCGGGTTGGTGACGCTCGCCATAGGATTCACCCTGATACGCGCTCTCGGTCAGGGCGCGCTCAGCCTGGTCAGCCTCCACGCCCTGAACATGTGGTTCGTGCGGCGACGGGGATTCGCCGTGGGTCTCGCCGGCCTCGGGTTTGCCGCCGCGACGGCCGTCTTCCCGCTCGGCATCGCCTTTCTCGTCGACCGATTCGAGTGGAGGTGGACATACGCGCTCCTCGGCCTGGCGGTCGTTGCCGTGATGATCCCGGTAGGAGGCGGCTTGTTCCGGCAGCGGCCCGAGTTGTACGGCGTGTATCCGGATACTGACCGCGGAGCCGACGGCATGCGCTCGGAGCGGGTCGAGGTGCACTTCACCCTGGCCGAGGCACGGCAAACCCTCACGTTCTGGCTCTACGTGACGGGAGGATTCCTGACCGCCGCCTTGGGGACGGGCCTGGTGTTCCATCATTTCTCCATCGTGGGCCTCAACGGCGTGGGACGGTCCGACGCCGCCGTCCTGTTCGTCGCCTATGGGTTCGTGTCGGCCGCCGCCAGCCTCACAACCGGGTTCCTGGTCGACCGTGTCCCACCCCGATTCCTCCTCAGCGTCGGGCTGGCGGCGATGACACTGGCCATGCTGGGAGCTCCCCATGTCAGAACCGTCGCCTCCATCGTTGCCTACGGCTGTGTCCTGGGGACGATGCAAGGGATGAGCCAGGCGCTGCAGTCCACCGTGTACGCCCACTACTTCGGCCGGATCCACCTGGGGGCGATCAAGGGGCTCGCCACGACCATCACGGTCGCCGGGACGGCCACAGGTCCGCTGCTTCTCGCTCTGGGGTTCGAAGCAGCCGGTAGCTACGGGCCTGTCCTGACATACTCGGCGGCCCTTCCCGCCCTGTTGAGCATCGTCTCCCCGTTCCTCCCCCTCACTCGGGACGGGAGGACCCTGTGACGGGTGACGCGCGGATCAGCCGGTGACGATCTGATCGATGGGAGCCGGTGGCCCCCCGACGAATCCCCGGGTAGATCGCAGCGTCCTCATCGAGGCGTCAGCCGCGAGGGGGACCGAGCCTTCGGATCGAGGCGTCAGCCGCGAGGGGGACCGAGCCTTCGGATCGAGGCCCAAGCCAACACGACACCGAGAGCGGCGTTGGCGAGGAGGTCGAGGCTTATGTCCTCGGCGAGGATCCGGAAGCGGACGAGGAAACCGTCGACAGCATTCAACGATGCGGTAGGCGAGCCCGAGAGGGTGGGGGCGAGCCGGGGGGTGAGGTCGGTCACCACACCCAGTGTCTCCGAGGGAGGCGAGGAGGCAACATCCGGCTCATCGACTGGAAGATCGAGGGTCGGTTCACCTTCGCTCGTCTCGTTGAGGGTGGTGGTCGTGGTGCCGCCATCCGCCTCGTCGTCGCGTTCGTGGTCGTCGACGGTGGTCGTGGTCGTTCCAGGCACGGTCGTCGTGGTGGATGTGGTGGTGCTGGTCGTCGTGGATGTCGCGGTTCCAGGCACGGTCGTCGTGGTGGATGTGGTGGTGCTGGTCGTCGTGGATGTGGTGGTCGTGGGGTCGGGGGAGGTGATGGTGACGATCACGTCGTCGACTCCCGCCGTGGCGGCGAGCGATAGACCGGAGGTGATGAAGCGGATCCCGATGAGGTCTCCGGCGGGGAGGGTGTGGGTGAAGCTTCCCCGGGTGCCGGCGTCGTGGGTGGCCAATCGGATCCATTGACCGCCATCGGCGCGGGCCTCCACCCGTACCTCGCCCGAGACGAGCAGGCCGCCGGGAAAGTCGAGGTGATAACCGACGGTGGCGCCGGTGGAGTCCGAGGTGTCCACCTGGCGGCGTGCCCCGATATCCAGGGCGCCCAGGAGGTTGGTGATGGTGAGGCACTTGCCCGTGGCGCAGGTGGAAGCGTTCTCCACGCGTACAGACCCCGCTTCGGGTCCGTCGGACTCCCCGATCTCCACCCAGCTGGAGGCCCAGGAGACGGTGCCGGTAGAGCCGTCGTACCCGCCGCTGGAGAAGTCGTCGGCGGCGGTCTCGGTGAGCCCGGCCGCCACGGAGGCGAGTGCGATGATCAGTGCCGTGGTGACGGCGGCGGCGGCCACGCGCCGGTATCTCATCGGGCGGCCGTCATGGTGTAGCCCTCCTGAGCCGAGGAGATCTCCGAGGTCTCGGCAGGCGGCAGGCTCAGGGTGAAGAAGGTGCGTCCGTGGCGGCGCTGATAGGTGAGGTCTCCTCCCATCGCCTGGGCGAAGGTCCTGGCGACCCAGGTTCCCAGTCCCAGGCTGCCTTCTGTGAGCACGGCCCTCCCCTCGTGCGCGAAGCGGCTGAACAGCCGCTCCTCCAGGTCGGGCTCGACCCCTTCCCCGTCGTCGACGACGCTGCAGAGGACGACATCATCGTCCCTCTCCAGGATTATCTCGATGGTTGCCCCGCCATGGCGGACGGCGTTGGAAACGAGATTGGTGAGGATCTGCCGGGTCCTCCCGCCGTCACACATGGCCGGGTCGGCCTGTCCCGTCACCTGTATCGCGGCCCCGCGTCGGCGGAACTGCTGGGCGACCATTTCGGAGAGGGCCGCCAGGTCGGTGGGTTGCAGGTCCACTTCGAGCCCGGGTCCGTCGATACGAGAGGCGGCGATGAAATCGTCGACCATTCGACTGAGCTCGGCGGCCTCGGTGTTTATGGCGATCACCAGCTCTCGATCGTGGTGATCCTCCGGTGAGGACTCCAACAGGATCTCGGAGAACCCATAGATCCCGGTGAGGGGGGTGCGCATCTCGTGAGACATGCCCGCCACGAAGGCGTCCTTGGCCTTGGCCACCTCTCGTTCCGCTTCCAGGAGCGCCTCCATCCGCATCGCCGCCGCCCGCACCTGGTCCCTGGCGCGGTGCCGGTAGAGCAGGATGGCCGTGGCCGGCAAGATCAGTGTGACCATCAGCCGTACGACACCGGAGACATAGCCCGCTGTCCTTTCGCTGGCGGCAATCTCCTCCTCGAGCGATGCCACCCGGTCGGCGAGCTCATCCGCCACCGATCGATAGGCTGCGTCGACTGCATCGGTATCGACTGGACTCTCGCCGAGAAGAGCGAGGAGATGCGTCAGGTCGGTGGAGGCGGTGGCCGGCGCCTCGTCGGCCATCGACTGCAGAGCCTCCGTCGTCTCCTCCAGCTCGGACCGGGCCAGCGCGATTGCTCGGGGTGAGACGAGCCCGGTGTCGGCCAGCTCGGCGAACGCGCCCACCTGGCCGGCGGCGGCACGGGCGAGGGCGGCGGTACCGAGGGTGGAGTTGGCCCAGTGGAGGTTGCGGGCGTTGTCCGCCACCCGGGAGGCAGCCGTGATGTTGGCGAAGAGAACAGCCACGACAACGAAGGCCGTCGAAGCGCCGACGGCCAGGACCATCATTCGGGTGCGCTCGTTGCGTGGCTCCACCGATCGGATATCGGCATGGGAGCCGAAGAACCTGAACCCCGATCCTCGATTCCTCCCGCTCACCCGGGGAGAACCCCCCTGAGCCGGGTAGCGTCTCGGATCAGCCGGTGACGATCTGATCCAGGGGAGCCAGCCAGGTGTCGATCATCGCTGCGCGAAGGCCCTCGTCGATGAACGACCGGGCGATGGAGTCGACCTCGCCCCGCACTTCGGCGACATGGGAGGCGGCGGCATCGAGATCGCCGGCCGCCACCGCGGCCCGGGCGGCGGCGGTCCGGATCCTGATCGCCAGGAGCCGGTGCATCGGGCTGCGGGCCTGTTCGAGGGCCGCCGCCAGTCGTTCCAGCGCTTCCTCGGCCTTGCCCTCCGCCAGGAGAGCTACACCCCGGGCGTATTCCATTTGAGCGTCGAACCCGCGCACCTCGTTCCCCATCAGGAAGGTCTGGGCCTCGTCCAGGAGGCGATGAGCCTCGACAGGGTCGCCCTGGGCTGCCCGGGCCATCGCCATCCCCGTAAGCAGTCGATGCTTCTCCCAGTACTGAGACGCCGAAGACTCCTTCAATCCGTTGGCGAAATCCGCGACGGCTCCATCATGGTCCTCTGCTGCGAGGCGGGCATGACCCAGGTCGGCCCACACCGTCGAGGCGAGGAAGTTGCCCAGCGGTGCCCCCACCATGGCGACGGCCGAGTCTCGCATCTCCGCCGCCGACTCGCCGACGCCGAGGGAGGAGTAGATGAGGGCGAGCGCCGACGACGACACGGCCACGAAGAACGTCGCGTTCTGCTCGGTGACGGCTCGACGGACCTCTGCTATCCGGCTGATAGCCGACTCGATCTCCCCCTTCTCGTACAGCATCGTGCCGATGGCCCTGTGGACCAGCGGGGTGTAGAAGGAGGCGTAGCGGTCGAGGATCTCGACGCTTCCCAGGAGCAGGTCGAGAGCCCCGTCGGGATCTCCCTCCCGCAGACGGAGCCGGGAGAGGACCATTCCGTCGAGGATCGCCAGGCCGAGCTCGTCGCCGATCTCGCGGGCGGCCTCGACCGCATCCTCCACGGCCGGGCCGGCCCGCTCGAAGTCCATCATCCACACCGCGTTGGTGGCGAGCCTGATCATCCCCTCGATCCTGATGCCGGCCGAGCCCAGCGCCTCCCCCACCTTCACGGTCTCCTCGTCGTGGAAGAGCGCGGTCCCGACGTCGCCGCCGAGCCCGGCGATCGTGCAGGCGTTCATGTGATACTCGGCGAGTCCCCTCTCGTCACCCGAGTCCTCGGCGATGGCTCGGGCCTCGTCCAGGAATCCGAGGGCTCCCTCCAGGTTGCCCGCCAGCGTGGCGGTCGTCATGGCGAGTCGATTGAGAGCAGTGACCTTGGCCGAAGGACGGCCGGTGGTGTCGGCGTAGTCGACCAGGCGCTGATAGGCGGCTTCCGACTGGGTGAGGTCGGGAACCAGTGTGTAGGCGACTCCGAGCCCGTCATGAGCGCGGACCACGAGGTCGGGATCAGCGTTCATCGGGATCCGCTCCAGAGCGGTCGTGAAGAAGCGGATGGCGTCCGACAATGCCATCGAGCGGGACGACTTCTCACCGGCGGCAACGAGATGGGGGAAAGCCGACGCCATGTCACCAGCCTCGACATAGTGGCGGGCTATCTCCTGGGGCGCCTCCGGTGTGGCTGCCGCCAGATGGTCGGCCACCCGTCCGTGCAGCTGTCGCCTCGTCCGCAGCAGCATGGTGGAGTAGGCGGCGTCGTGCATGAGGGCGTGGTGGAAACCGAGTCCACCGGGCCTGTCCGCCCGCTCGACGAAGACCTCCCTTCGGAGCAGGTCTGTGAGCCGACTGTCCAGATCGGCCTCTTCCCCCACCAGCGCCTCCAGGGTCGAGCGGTCGAACTCCGAGCCGATCACCGAAGCCATCTGCGCCACCATCTTGGACTCGGTCGGGAGACGGTCGAGCCGGGCAGTCAGCAGCGCCGACAGACCGGTGGGCACGGCAATCTCGCCCCCCGGCCCCTCATCCCGGATGGCCCGGGCCATCTGCTCGATGAACAGGGGGTTGCCGTCGGAGCGCTCGAGTATGCGCCGGCACGTCTCGTCTGTGACGGAGACTCCCTCCAGCAACGTGTCGAGGAGACGCTGGGTGTCGTCGGTCTCCAGCGTTGCCAGGTCGATGAGATGATATCGATGGGCGTGGTCCCGCTGGCCCACCTCGTGTACGTGCCAGGTCGGTTCGTCGCGGTAAGGGCGCATGGAGAACACGATGCCCAGCGGCGCCTTCTCGGCGAGCCGCATCAGATCCTCGAGGAGGGTCAGCGACATGGGGTCGGCCCAGTGAACATCCTCGAGGGCCACGACGGTCGGACGGATGTTCGCCTCGGCCTCGATGTAATCGATGACCGCCTGTCGGGCCCGGCCGTGGAGGGTGGGCGGCTCGAGCCTCTCGAGGAACTCCGTGGCGGAGTCGGGCAGCGGCACCGCGGCCACGTAGCCGAGGTAACGGGCGGCATCGGGGAGGTCGGGAACCACGTTCCGGGTGATGTCCTCGATGGCTTCGTAGGCGTTGTTGCTCCCGTCCAGGTTCCACCACCTACCGAGGAGGTCAGTGATGGTCGAGTAGGGGATGGCCGAGTCGTAAGACTCGCTGTAGGCGGTCATCCAGCCGATCTCGCCGCTCCCGGGGGCCGACGACACCAGTGGCCCCGCCTCGGCGCTGCGATGACGGAACTCGTCGAGGAGCCGCGACTTGCCGACACCGGCCTCACCCATGATCGCCGCGATCCAGCCGCTGCCGCCCGCCAGCCTGTCCCGGAGTCGGGCCAGTTCCTCCAGCTCCGCCATCCGTCCAACCAGGGGTGGGGCTTCGGTGGCGTCCTCGGCGGGAGCGCAGACTCCCAGGACCCGCACGGCCGTGACCGGCTCGGACTTGCCCTTGACCTCCACCGGGCCGATCTCCTCGCCGTCGAAGTGGTCGGCCACCTGGGCCCACGTCTCGGCGGTGACCCGAACCGTTCCCGGATCGGCCGTCTGCTCCATACGAGCTGCGACGTTGACCGCGTCACCCAGGGCCGTGTACTCGACGCGCAGGTCGGAACCCACCTCCCCCACCACGACCAGGCCGGTGTTGATCCCGACACGGACGTTGATCGGTATCCCCCATCGCTCCAGTATCTGGGCGTTGTAGGACGTCATCCCGTCGATGATCTCGAGCCCGGTGCGAACCGCACGGATGGGGTCGTCCTCATGGGCGATGGGAGCCCCGAAGAAGGCCAGGACGGCATCCCCCAGCAACCTCGCCAGCGTCCCCTCGTAGCGGTACACCGGCGCGATGAGATGCTCGAAGGCGCCGTTCATGATGTCCCCCCAATCCTCCGGATCGAGGCCTTCCGCAGCCGCCGTCGACCCCTGGATGTCGGCGAACAGCATCGTGACCGTTCGCCTCTCGCCCTGCATGGTGCGAGCCGAGCGAGCCTCGGTGATCTTGGAGAGCATCTCCGGGGGGATATGACGGGTGAGGTCGCCGGCAGCCGGGGGTGATGCGCCCTCCGATTTCAGCGACGAGCCGCAGTTGCTGCAGAACCTGGCATCGGGCGGAGCCGCGGCGGAGCACACCGGGCAGACGGTCTCGAGCTGGTTGCCGCACTGGGCGCAGAACCTCGAACCCGGGAGGTTCTCGTGGCCGCATCGGTTACATTGCACGTGCTCTCCGTGGTCGTGCTCGACTGCGACGATACCAGTACAGCTGGCCTGCCCTGATGCGAGCTCGATTCCGATGGGCCCCGAGGCGGGTGGATCCACTAACTTCCGCTCCAATGGGCAGACCCGTAATCGTGGCCGTCGACGACGACCCGCAGGTGCTGAGTGCGGTGAGTCGCGATCTGCGCGCCCACTACGCCGAGGACCACCGCATCGTGGGAGCCCGATCGGGACCGGAGGCGGTCGAGCTGCTGGAGCAGCTCCAGGCGCGGGGGGACGTCGTGGCGCTGTTCCTGGTGGACCAACGCATGCCCGATATGTCCGGCACCGAGTATCTCATCGAGGCTCGCAGGTTCTTCCCCGAGGCGAAGCGGGTGCTTCTCACGGCCTACGCCGACACCGACGCCGCCATCCAGGCGATCAACGAGGTCGACCTCGACCACTACCTGCTCAAACCGTGGGAACCCCCCGAAGAGCGCCTATATCCGGTCCTCGACGAGCTCCTCGACGACTGGACGGCGAACGTCGCGGCTCCCTACGAGGGCGTCCGTGTGGCCGGAACGGCATGGTCGCCGCGTACTCACGACCTCAAGGACTTCCTCGCCCGGAACCAGGTCCCCTACCGCTTCATCGACATCGAACGGGACGGTGAGGGGCGGGCGTCGGTGGAGGCGGCCTGGGCTCGGGCGGGACGCGAAGACGGGCCCCTACCGGTCGTGTTCCTGCCGGACGGGGAGGCGTTGATAGACCCGGATCGACGGGTCGTCGCCGAGCAGGTGGGACTCCACGTCGGGGCGGACGCCCCGTTCTACGACCTGGTGATCATCGGCGGAGGTCCCGCCGGTTTGGGGGCGGCGGTGTACGGGGCGTCGGAAGGACTGCGCGTGGCGATGGTCGAGCGCCAGGCCACCGGAGGCCAGGCAGGAACGAGCGCCAGGATCGAGAACTATCTGGGATTCCCCTCCGGCATATCGGGCGGCGACCTCGCCCGGCGTGCCTCCGCCCAGGCGAAACGGCTCGGCACCGAGATCATCAGCCCGGTAGACGTGAAGGGACTGCGGCTCGAGGACCCGGTCAAGGTGGTGGAGCTCTCGGACGGGACCGAACTCCGCTGCCACGCCGTCCTCATCGCCAGCGGCATGAAGGTGCGCCGGCTCGACGTGCCTGGTTACGACAGGTTCACCGGAGCGGGTGTCTACTACGGGGCGGCCGTGACCGAAGCCGCCACCTACAAGGGACGTCACGTGTTCGTGGTGGGAGGCGCCAACTCCGCCGGCCAGGGAGCGATGCTCTTCTCCCGATTCACGCCCAGTGTGACCCTGGTCGCCCGGGCGGCGTCTCTCGAATCAGGCATGTCCCAGTATCTGGTCGACCAGATCCGCCAGGAGGAGAGCATCGAGGTGAGGGTCTCCACCGACATCGTGGCGGTGGATGGATCGGATCGCCTGGAATCGGTCACCCTGCGTCATGTCCCCACTGGAGAAGAGGAGACACAGGAGGCGGCGGCGGTGTTCCTCTTCGTCGGCGCCGTGCCCCACTCCGAATTCGTGGCGGGCGTGGTGGTGCGCGACGAGCAGGGTTTCATCATCACCGGGCCGGACCTGCTCGTGGACGGTGCCCTTCCTCCCGATTGGCCGCTGGAACGACAGCCGTTCCTGCTGGAGACGAGCGTTCCGGGGATCTTCGCCGCCGGTGACGTCCGACACGGATCGGTCCGCCGGGTGGCGTCGGCGGTGGGGCAGGGCTCGGTGGCGATCTCATCGATCCATCGCTATCTGGAAACGGTGTGACGTGGAAGAGCACATCCTCCCTCTACGCCGTGTGCCGATCTTCGCCGACCTCAGCGAGGACGACCTCCGCCGCCTCGCCGCCGGGGTCGACCGCTTCAGCCTGAAAGCCGGAGAGACGCTGTTCGAGGAGGGTGAGCCCGGTGCCCTCGCGTACGTCATCTGCGACGGCGACCTGGAGATCGTGAAAGCCACGGAGGGACGCGAGGTGGTGCTGGCAGTCCGGGGACCCGGGAACGTGATCGGGGAGATGGCGCTGATCGATGCCGCTCCTCGGGCCGCCACGGTGAGAGCCCGGACCGACGCCTCGTTGCTGGCCGTGCCCAAGACCGCCCTCGACGAAGTGCTCGAATCCAGCCCGGGCGCTACACGGGCCCTCTTCCAGGTGCTACTCGACCGGTGGCGTCAGACCGAGTCCCGACTCAGGCAGTCACAGAGAATGGCCCAGCTCGGAACACTGACGGCCGGGCTCACCCACGAGCTGAACAACCCGGCAGGCGCGATCCTGCGTGCCGCCCAGCAGCTCGGCGGAGTCGTGGAGGACTACGAGACCGCTCTGAAGGAGGCGATCCGCGTCGGCTCCGGCGTGATCGCCGACGAGCACCTCGTCGGTCTGCTCGCCCCGGGTGAGCCTGCAGACCTGTCGCCACTCGCCCGCAGCGACCGGGAGGCGGAGATGGAGGACGCTCTCTCGGCGGCGGGAATCGACCAACCGTGGCAGTTCGCCGCCGACCTGGTCGACGCCGGCGCCGACGTGGAGGGTGTCTCCGCTCTCACCGCCCGCCACGGGCCGGAAGCGGCAGCCGCCACCGTTGCCGCCGCGGCCGCGGGTCAGCGGATCCGGGCGTTGATCCGGGAGGTAGTGGAGGGCTCCTCACGTCTCTCCGCGATCGTGGCTGCCCTCAAGTCGTACTCCTTCCTCGACCGGGCACCACTCCAGGAGGTGGACGTACGTCGGGGCCTGGACGACACGCTCATGATCATGAAGCACCGACTCGACGGGATCTCCGTCGAAACGGACTACTCCGATGAGCTTCCGGCGGTGACCGCCCAGGCCCCATCTCTCAACCAGGTGTGGACCAACCTCATCGACAACGCCGCCTCTGCGCTGATATCGGCTTCCACCCCCGACCCGCGGATCGTGGTGCGCGCCGGCCCCGCCGAGGAAGGAGGTGTCGTGGTCGAGATCGAGGACAACGGCCCCGGCGTACCCGCCGATTTCCAGAGCCGGATCTTCGACCCCTTCTTCACCACGAAACCTCCCGGAGAAGGAACCGGTCTCGGGCTCGACATCAGCTACGGAATCGTCGTGCATGAGCACCGGGGGGACATCACGGTGGAGTCGGAGCCGGGCAGGACCCTGTTCCGTGTGAGCCTGCCGGCGAATCGCCCACCACCGAGAAGCGATTCATGACACAAGAGCCGATAGAGCTGATCCTCCTCAAACACTGGGCGAGCTACCTTGCGGTCCCCATCTGGATCACCGACCTCGACGGCAACCTCGTCTACTACAACGAGCCGGCGGAGGCCATACTGGGTCGCCGATTCGACGACGCCGGTGAGATACCGGCCAGGCGTCTCTCGGAGATGTTTCGGACTTCCGCTCCCGACGGTGAACCGCTCCCCGACTCTCAACTTCCCCTCGAGATCGCCCTCTCCGAACGGGTTCCCGCCCATCGGGTCATCCGGATCGAGGGTCTCGACGGGTCTCATCGGTTGATCGAGGTGACGGCCATCCCGATAATCGGCCACGGTCGTCGTCACCTGGGGGCGATGGCGACGTTCTGGGAGACGCCGTGAAGGTGACGTTGTGGGGCACCCGGGGTTCGATGGCGAGGGCCGGTGCCGGCACCGTCCGCTACGGAGGCGACACCGCCTGTGTAGAGGTGGTGGGCTCCGACGGAACCGTCCTTCTCCTCGACGCCGGGACCGGCTTGTTGAACGTCACTCCCGGGCTTCCCGCCGGCACCACCCGCATCGACCTGCTGTTGACCCACCTGCACATGGACCACATCCAGGGTCTCGGCTTCTTCCAGCCTCTCCGTGCATCCCACATCGAGACCCACCTGTGGGGTCCTGTCTCGGCCACCATGGGACTGAGAGAGCGGATCGCCCGCTACCTCTCCCCTCCGCTGTTCCCCGTGCGTCTGCGCGAGCTCACTGCCGACCTGCACGACCTGGGTCGCGCCACCATCACCATCGGCCCGTTTCGGGTCACCTCCGACCTCATCTGCCACCCCGGGCCGACGCTTGGCTACCGGGTGGAAGAGAACGGACGGACGCTGGTGTACATGCCCGATCATGAGCCCGCCCTCGGGCATCGGGACTTCCCGGACGACCCGCGATGGACGTCGGGATGGGAGCTGGCACACGGAGCCGACGTGTTGATCCACGATGCTCAGTACACCGACGACGAGTACGCCGGACGGATCGGCTGGGGCCACAGCACCCTAGGGCAGGCGGTCGCCTTCGCCCTCCAGGCCGAGGTGGGACGGCTCGTGACGTTCCACCACGACCCCCAGCACACCGATGCGATGCTCGACGACCTGCACGGGGAGCCGGAACACCCCGAGGGGTTGGAGATCGTGGGAGGAATCGCCGGCTCCACGTTTGAGCTGTAGCGGTCACATCGTGGCGATGCGCTCCGCCAGTGTCCCCAGCATCGACATCGCCACCTCGGGGCGTTCCTCGAGAATGGCCATCAGCTCGGCGCCCCCCAACACGAGGGCGTGGACGCCGTCGGGCCCGGCGATGACATCGGATGCTCGGGTCTGGCCGCGGAGCAACGCCAGCTCGCCGACGTGGTCGCCGGCCTCATAGGTGCGGATGGGTTCGGTGACACCGTTCCTCCTACGGCTGATCAACACCTCGCCGGTGACAACGATGAGCATCTCGTCGCCTTCCTCCCCTTCGCGGAAGATCGACTCGTCGGCGTCGTAGCGCCGTTCGGTGGTGACGAGCGCGATCCGTTCCAGGTCTTCGGGGTCGATGGCAGAGAAAAGGGCAACACGCTGAAGGACCAGCACCCGCTCCATGAGGTCGAGGGTCTCGGTGTCGTGCATGAGTGGCAACTCCCATCTTGACAGGGCGTCTCTCACGAGGGGTGAGGGGTCGACGGCCGCCGCCTCCCTCAGTCGCCTGGCATCGACCATCACCTCCTCCCGCAGGCAACGGTAGGCGAGGGCACGAATCCAGTGGTCGTGGTCTGCGGCCAGCTCCCGAAGGCTGCGGCGGTAGTCCCCCTCCGGGCGGCCGGCATCGTCCTCCAGGAGTCGCAACAGCTCCCCGACGACGCCACGGGCTCCCAGCGAGTCGAGCGCCTCCATCGCCTGGGACCGGGTCTCGGGATCGTCGGACCAGAGCCCGCGCATGACCGTCCTCATGGCCGGTTCCGACTCCGGAGTGGTAAGCGCCTGGATCGCCCATCTCTCCAGGCGTTCCTCCCGGGCGGCCAGCAGACGCAGGAGGAAGCCGGCCACATCCGACGGTTCCCGATGAGATGACAGAGCGAGGCGGTGACGGCGGAGATAGGCGGCGCGGCTTATCTCCTGCGACGCCCACTCGGCGAGCCCGGCCCCCCCGCGGCCCGAGGCGGTCAGGGCAGCGAGAGCAGCGTCGCTGGATCGCACCGATCCCTCCTCCAGCACTCTCAGCAGAGCGGCGATGCCGTGGCTCTCCCGGGCCAATGCCGTGGCGGCCGACCGACGGGTGACGATCGACGGATCGTCCAACAGGGCTACCACGTCTTCGATGTGCTCGGGCTGGGCGGCCGTCACTGCGGCGGCGGCGGCTCGCACCCGCCGGTGAGGATGATGGAGGAACGCGGCCAGGTCCGTGTCGGTGAGCCCGGGACGAAGCTCGAGCGCTTCGAGGGCGGCGGTGACGTCCCCTACCCTATCCGAGGCGAGAAGCTCCTCGATGATGGCCCGGCCTCTGGTCCCGCTCTCCAGGGCCGCGGCCAGCGCCCTCACCAACGGATCCGGATCGTCGAGGACAGCGGTGAGATCGGGGCGGATCGTCGAAGGATCCCGCCACATCAACTCCAGGGACCTCCGCCTCATGGCCGGAGCGGGATCGGCCAGCAGGAGGCCGAGATGGTCCCGCCAGTTCCCGTCACTCAGGACATCGACCGCCGCGGATCGCACCCGCACATCCTCGTCGTGGAGTGCCCGGACCAGGAGGGGAGTCGCCTCCTCGTCGTCGAGGCGCGCAAGGGACATCGTCGCCATCGCCCTGGCCCCGGGTCGGGGGTCGTCGAGGCAGGCGGACATGGCTCGCAGGGTGTCGGCGTCGAGACCGGGCTTCTGTATGCCCGCGCTGGGTGCGGCGAAGACATCCACGAGTCCCCTCTTCACCGCCTCGACCAAGGCGGAGGCATAGGCGCTCCGCATCCGCCACACCAGCACCACCGTCGCCAACGCGACCAACACTCCGATGCCGGTCTGCGCCGGCCGGGGTAGGGCGCTGCCCGCGAGGAGCAGCACTCCCGACAGCATCGTCCCGAGCTGCATGGGGCCGGCCGCCATGAAGGCCATGACCTGGCCGCGTCGGCGGGTGGTGAGCACGTTGAACAGGGAGCTCCACGCCGTGCCGCCGATGGCATTGACGGCCACGAACTGGAACCCTCGCACGATGGTGGCGGTGACCAGGCCGAACGACACCAGCCACAACGAGAAGCCGCCCAGATACACGAGGGGAACCGACATCAGGGTGGCTACCACCCCCAGCCGGGCGAAGAGACGGTTGGTGGCGAACAGCGACACCAGGAAGGTGGTGACCGTCGCCACCGCCGAGAAATAGCCCAGATAGGAGGCGACGTCGGTCTCGGTCGGGAACGAGGCGGTGACCACCTCGCTGAACGGGAACACGACCAGGAAGAGGAGGGCCCCGAAGGCCATGCCCACTCCGGCGACGATCCTGAGGAGGGGGCTGCTCCGGGTGATGTCGAGACCGGCACGGAGGTCCGTGAGGACGTTGTCGGGAGAGGGTCCGGAGGTGGCGGGGAAGAACCTGACGGCGAGTGTGGCGGCCAGGGCCGCCGCCGCCGCCAGCAGGCCGGCCTGGACCAGGAGCACGTTGTCGGTGCCGAGTAGCCCCGCCAGCGGACCGGTGGAGGCGTTGCCCACCACTCCCCCGGCGATGCCGGCGGAGGCGAACAGGGGGAACAGGCGCTTGGCCTGGCGGGTCGTGTAGATCTCCCCCGCCGCCGTCCACATGGCGGTGAGACTGAGGGTCATCACGACCTGGCCCATCAGCCACACCACCGGATAGATGCCCGTCAGGTCGAACAGGATCCCGATCCGTTCCAGCACGATGGCCACCCCCGAGCCCAGGAAGGCGACCGGGAGCCATCGGGCGGCGCCGACCCTTCCCAGGCCGACGGCATACACGAGGATGCCGACCATCACCACCGGGCCGGAGAGAAGGATCATCGTCGGGAGGAACTCGACCCCGAACCGGAGGAAGAACAACGTGTCGGCGATATTGATCCCCAGGCCCTGATTGGCCTGCGACACGGCGAACAGCGCCGACGTCCACGCCACGACGGAGCGTTCCTCGGGGCGAACCCGGATCAGGCGCATCAGCGCGGAAGGCGTCGGGGTGCCGCTGCCTCCTTCGGTCCTCTCGGTTGACACCTCGGCCACCCGCCGAGCCTATCGAAGACAACCGTGGTGCCCCCGGCTGTGAGCCGTTATCGTCAGGCCAATCAGTACCGAGGTGTGATGCAGGATCGATGAGTAACACACTCGTCGCGGCCAGGGAGGCTTTGGAACGCCACCAATGGGATGAGGCCCGGGAGGCGTTCCTGGCCGCCGACGATGAGGGACCACTCACGCCCGCCGACCTGCAGCACCTGGCCGACGCCGCCTGGTGGAGCGGGCATCCCGACGAGGCCGTTCAAGCCCTCGAACGCGCGTACGGCGGCCATGTGGAAGCCGGTGACGACGACTCCGCCGTGATCGCGGCGTTCTGGCTGACCTATTTCGCCATTCGTCGCGGCTCGATGGCGGTCGCATCAGGGTGGATGTCGAAGGCGGAGAGCCACGTCGAGGGCAAGAGCGAGTCCGCAGCCGGTGCCTGGATCCATTTCCTGCGGATGGTGGTCGCACTCTTCATGCGGGGCCAGCTCGACGAGGCAGTCGCGCACAGTGACGAAGCCTTGTCCCTCGCCCGAAAGTACGGAGTGCCCGAGATCGAGGCCCTGTCTCAGAGCTTCAAGGGCTATGCGTTGCTCACCAAAGGAGACCTGAAAGAAGGCATGGCCCTGATCGACCAGGCTTCGGCGGCAGTGGTGTCGGGCGAGCTCGACCCCCATGCCGCCTGCGGCGTCTACTGCAACACCATCGCCTGTTGCGCCAACGTCGCCGACTATCGACGGGCGGGCGAGTGGACGGCCGAGGCTGAGCGCTGGATGAGGCGCCACTCGTTGGGTGGATACCCCGGGGAGTGCCGGGTGCACAGAGCCGAGCTGAAGAAGCTCCACGGCGCCTACCCGGAAGCCGAACAGGAAGCGCGGGTGGCATGCGAGGAGCTGGAACGCTTCCGCCTCCTCGATGCCGTCGGCTACGCCTACTACGAGATAGGCGAGGTCCGGCTGCGCATGGGTGATCTGGAGGCGGCGGGCGAGTCCTTCATGCGCGCCTACGAGTACGGCTGGCATTCCCAGCCTGGTCTGGCGCTCCTGAAGCTGGCCCGGGGCGACGTAGCCGGCGCCGAGAGCGACATCGCCGCCAGCCTGGCGACAGAGGACGCCGGCGACGGAACCGGGGGCAACCGGCTGGAACGGGCGCGGCTCCTTCCGGCCCGTGTCAGAATCGCGCTGGAGGCGGGGGATGAGGACGGCGCCGCCCGGGCCACCGAGGAACTGGAACAGATCGCCGCCGACTACGAGCAACCCGCCTTCGAAGCGGCCGCCCACACCGCCCGCGGCGCCGTGGAGCTCAGCGCAGGGCGGGCCCGTGAGGCGGTTACCGCCCTGGAGCGGGCCTGGCGTGGTTGGCGCGAGATAGATCTGCCGTACGAGTCCGCCCAGGCACGGATGCTCCTGGGGCAGGCACGGGCGGCCGCCGGCGATGACAGCACCGCTCGAATGGAGCTGGTTTCCGCCCGCGCCGCCTTCGAGCGTCTGGGCGCCGTTCTCAATGTCCACAAGGTCGACGAGCTGCTGGGCGAGGAGGAGATCACCGCGACCGACACGGGTCGACGCGTGACCAAGACATTCATGTTCACCGACATCGTGACCTCGACCGATCTGGTGGAGGTCATCGGCGACGAAGCATGGGAAGACCTCCTCCGCTGGCACGATCGCGCCTTGCGCTCCGAGTTCGCCCGCCATCGGGGACAGGAGGTACGGCAAACGGGCGACGGGTTCTTCATAGCCTTCGACGAGGCGGGAGACGCCATCGAAGCGGCAGTCGGGATCCAACGCCGGCTGGCGGAGCACCGCCGCGAGCACGGATTCGCTCTCCGCGTGCGCATCGGTGTCCACACCGCCACCGCTACCCCCCAGGGCGGTGACTACGCCGGCCAGGGAGTCCACCTGGCGGCCCGCGTGGGCGACACCGCCGAAGCGGAGGAGATCGTTGCATCGTCGGACACCGTGGAGGCCGCCGGGACCGTTCGTTACCCGGTGACGGAGGCGCGGACGGTGCCATTGAAGGGCATCACGGACCCGGTGAAGATCCACACCATCGCCTGGCGCTGACTGCGTCGGCTGATCGAGCCGCCTCTGCCGTCGGTCTCCTTCCTTCGTGTGAAGTTGATATGCAAGTAGTTACTTGCCTAAAATGGCAACGTGGACGTGTTCAGAGCGTTGGCCGACGAGACGAGGCGTCTCATCCTCGATGAGCTCGCCGACCGCGACGGCCAGACTCTCTTCGAGCTCTGCGCCCGTCTGGTCACCAAGCACGGTGTCGGCTCATCGCGCCAGGCGATATCCCAGCACCTCGACGTTCTCGAGACGGTGGGGCTCGTCCACACGAAGAGAGAAGGCAGATACAAGTATCACTACCTCGACACCGCTCCGTTGCTGGACGTGGTCGAGAGGTGGCCCATCACCAACGAGAGGAGACCCCGATGAGGATCGACATCACCAGCGTCTACGTAGACGATCAACGGAAGGCGCTGCGCTTCTACACCGACGTCCTCGGATTCACCAAGCGCAACGACATTCCCATGGGAGACGCCTCGTGGCTGACGGTCGTGTCGCCCGAACAGCCCGACGGACCCGAGCTGCTCCTCGAGCCCGACGGTCATCCCGCCGCCCGCACCTTCAAGGAGGCGCTGGTGGCGGACGGCATCCCCTTCACGTCGTTCGGCGTGGACGATGTCCACGCCGAGTACGAGCGGCTACGCGATCTCGGGGTCACCTTCACCCAAGAGCCCCTGGAGATGGGCGCGGTCACCACGGCCGTCTTCGACGACACCTGTGGGAACCTCATCCAGATCGCCGCCATGGCCTGAGCCGGTCAAACGCCCAGGACGAGACGGGCGATGATGAAGTAGATGATCAGGCCGGTGGCGTCCACCAGGGTGGCGATGAAAGGCGCCGACACCACGGTGGGATCCACGCCGACCCGGTCCGCCACCATCGGCAGCATCGACCCGGCGAAGGTCGCCCAGGTGCACACCGCCACCAGCGTGGCGCTGACGACCACCGCCATCTGGACGTCGAAGAAGAACCACACCGGCAGAAACCCGACCACCCCCAGCATCCCTCCCAGCAGCACCCCCACGCGTGCCTCCCGCCAAACCACCAGCGGCAGGTCGGCGAACCTCACCTCCCCCAGCGACATGGCCCGGATGACGACGGTCGTCGCCTGCGCCCCCGTGTTACCGCCGGTGCCTATCAGCAGAGGAACGAACAGCGCCAACGGCAGGAAGGCAGCGAGGGTGTCCTCGAAGTAGCCGAGAACGTTCACGGTCAGCGTCGCCCCCGCCACCAGGATCAGGAGCCACATGGCGCGACGGGTGGCGAGATGGGTGAGAGACACCGACAGGTAGGGGCGTCGCAGTGGCTCGGACCCTCCCGTACGCACCTGGTCCTCGGTCTCCTCTTCCTCGAGGATGCGCATGGCGTCGTCGACGGTGATCATCCCCACGAGGCGATCTTCCGAGTCCAGGACCGCCAGGGCCGCCAGGTTGGCGTCGTTTATCAAGCGGGCAGCCACCTCCTGGTCGTCGGTGGCTCTCACCCAGTACACATCGGTCGACATCAGGGTCTCCAGCGGCTGACCGGGCTGGGCGCGAACCAGGGACGGAAGGTCCACCTGACCGACCAGATGCCGCTCACCGTCGGTCACGGGCATCGTGAAGAGCGTCTCCTCCTCGGCGACGGTGCGACGGATCTTGGCCAGGGCATCACCCACCGTCATCGACACGCGCAGGCTCACGAACTCGGGTGTCATCACCCGCCCGCACGACTCGTCCGGGTAGCCGAGCAGCGCGGCGGTGTAGGCCCGTTCGGTGGAGCTCAGCCCCTCCAGGACCCGCTTGGCGACCTTGGCGGGCAGCTCGTGGACCAGACGCGCCCTGTCATCGGGATCGAGGTCCTCGACGATCTGGCGGAACCGCTCGTCTCTCAGACCGGCCAGGGTCTCCTGCTGATGCGTCGGCTCGAACGCCTCGAAAACCGCCAGGGCCCGATCGCGAGGGAGCAGCCGGAAGGCGACCGCCCGCTCCGGTGCCTCCAGGCGGGCGAGCTCCTCGGCGATGTCGAGGGCGCCGGTCTCCGTCAGCCACTCCTGCAGATCGCCGAGATCCGCCAGAGGCGGCATCGTCTTGGTCATGAGAACCTCCTGTGTGGGGCCCGGCACCCCGGAGGCCTCAGGAGATGTCCACTCCCTCGGTCTCAGAGGTGACAGCGCCCTTGGGACTGGAACTGTCGGCGGTCATCGACCGCAACCTCCTTGATCGTCGAGCCGGAACGACCCGTCCGGCCCGGTCAGGATACTTCCCCCGGAACCCGCCGCCGTCCACCGTAACGTCGCCACCACGGGTGGGGGTAGCCTGAGAGGACGATGACCGACTACGAGGACCCGATCGAAAAGCAGATCCGCCAGGCGATGGAGCACGGCGAGTTCGACGATCTTCCCGGAAGCGGGCGGAGACTGGATCTCGGCGACGACGAGCCGGCGTGGTGGGCCAAGCGCAAACTGGAAGAGATGCGTCGGCGTGACCGCCTCATCGAGTCGGCCCGGGAGATCGACCGAGAACGCGATCGCATCTGGACCCTTCCCGACGAAGCCTACGTCCGGGCCGAGGTCGCAGACCTGAACCGGCGTATCGAGCAGGTCAGCCGCACCCTGGGACCCGACGCGAGCCTCGACCCGATCGACCCCGAAGAGGCGCTCCGCATCTGGCGGCGGATGCGCCGCATTCGCACACCGTGACCAATGGCCGATGGACACCAGCTACGACGTCATAGTCATAGGCGCCGGGGCGGTAGGTGAGAACGCCGCCCACGCCGCCGCCCTCGGCCGCCTCGATGTGGCGATCGTCGAGTCCGCCCTGGTCGGAGGAGAGTGCTCGTATTGGGCGTGCATGCCTTCCAAGACCCTCCTCAGACCCGGCGAGGCGCTGGAGGCGGCGCGGCGCTCCCCCGGTGCCGACGGCGCCGTCACCGGCGAGATGGACGTCACCGCCGCCCTCGAGCGGCGAAACCGCATGGTCCACCACTGGAACGACTCCAGCCAGGTGAAGTGGCTCGAGAGAGAGGGAATCCACCTGATCCGCGGACGGGCCCGCCTGACCGGCGAACTGGAGTTGCAGGTGACCACCGCCGACGACACGCACTCGCTGCGGGCAAGGAAGGCGGTCGTCATCGCCACCGGCAGCCAGAACATCCTCCCCGAGATTCCCGGCATCGAGGAGGTCGGTGTGTGGGACAGCCGAGATGCCACCAGCGCCCAGACCGCCCCCGAGAGCATGCTCTTCGTCGGTGGAGGAACCGTCGGCGCGGAGATGGCACAGGCCTGGGCGTGGCTGGGGAGCCGGGTGACCATCGTGCACCGCTCCGAACACCTCCTCTCCCCCGAGGAGCCGTTCGCCGGTGCGGAACTCGCGGCCGCCCTGGAGAGGATGGGAGTAGAGGTGTTCACGAATGCCGACACCACGGCACTGGCGCGGCCCCGCCCCGACGGGCCGGCGACGGCGACTGTTCGACTGGACGGCGGCGCGGAGAGGGAGATCGAAGCCGGGGTCGTGGTGGCAGCCGTGGGTCGACGCGCCCAGAGCAAGGATCTCGGGCTCGACAGTGTCGGACTGGAGCCGGGCAGCTTCCTCGAGGTCAACCAACACATGCAGGTGGAAGGTGTCGACGGCGGGTGGCTCTATGCCGTCGGGGACGTCAACGGACGCGCTCTCCTGACCCACATGGGAAAGTATCAGGCCCGGATCGCCGGCGCCCACATCGGAGGGCATCGTCGAGCGGCCGTGTCAGCCATACCGTCGGTGCCGCGGGTCATCTTCACCAGCCCGGAGGTCGCAGCAGTCGGCCTGACCGAACAGGAGGCCCGGACGGCGGGTATCGACGTCGTGGCCCTCACCTACGACATCGGCAAGGTAGCCGGTGCTGCCACGTTGGGTAAGGGTTACTCGGGCACGGTGAAGCTGGTGGTGGACGGGGGCCGACAGGTGGTGGTGGGGGCCACCTTCGTCGGTCCCAGGGTGGGTGAGTTGCTCCACGCCGCCACCATCGCCATCGTCGGGGAGGTGCCCCTCGAGACACTGTGGCACGCCGTCCCCTCGTTTCCGACATTGAGCGAGGTGTGGCTGCGGCTGTTGGAAGGCCACCGCGACAACGGCTGGGATCCCTACGGCTGAAGCCGGCGACATCACCGTTAGACTCGCGATCCCATTCGGCCACCCGGGGAACCCACCACTCATGCCGTCGATCTCCGACTCATCCTCACGTCGTCCGCTTGTGGTCCTGGGCGACGACGGCGCACAGCCCGCCGACATCGCCTGGCAGTGGATGTCCCGGCAGCGCTGGCCCCGCTGGCACGTGGACGTGATGACCGCCGACGCCAACGAGGCCCGGATCGAATGGGGAAAGCCGCCCCGGTTCGAGCCATGGGAGCCGACGTGGAGCCGTCCCGCTTCCGACATCGACGGCGCCGAGTCGCTGCGCTTCCTGAAAGTCAACACCGATCCCCGGGCGATGCTGGCCGACGTCGCCGCCGATCTCCTCGTCGTCGGGCTGCGTTCCGGTAGCTACCTCGATGCCGTGGTGACCGGCAGCACCACCGAATGGCTCCTCCACCATCCCCCTGCTCCCCTTCTGGTGGCGCGTACGGCCCAGGCCGTCTCCCGGGTCGTCGTGTGCTCCGACGGGTCCGACCACGCGATGAGCGCGATCGCCTCGTTCACGGCCCTCCCTCTCGCCGCCGCCGCCGAAGTGACGGTCCTGGCGGTCGACGACGGCAGGGCGGAGGTCGAGGCCGCCATTGCCGACGCATCGGCGGCGCTGGAGGGGCGTGTGAGGTCGGCATCGACGGTCAAAGCGGCAGGTCAGCCCGCCCGGGTGATCCTCGACGTCATCGGGGAGGTATCCCCCCATCTGGTGGTCCTGGGCACCAGGGGTCTGACCGGTTGGCGGCGCCTGAGGCTGGGCTCCACCGCCGCTGCCGTGGTGCGGATGGCTCCATGCAACGGCCTCGTGGACTTCGCCCCATCCGACCCGAAGATGGACTGATGACCCCGCCGATGCCCTTGCACTCCGTCATCGGCTCCGTCGCCGTCGAACCGACAGGTGCATCCTTCGTCAGGTTCGATGTGCCCGGCTGGGTCTGGGCGGTGTTCGTGGTCGTCGTGGCCGCCTTGCTGTTCGGGGATCTGCTGATAGTTCACCGAAAACCACACGCCATCACCCTGCGGGAGGCGAGCATCGAGTCGGCTGTGTGGATCGGCATCGGCCTCGCCTTCACCCTCGTGATGGTGATCTGGCAAGGAGGGGACGCCGGCGGGGAGTACCTGGCGGGCTATCTGATCGAGAAGAGCCTGTCGGTGGACAACGTGTTCGTGTGGGCGGTGATCCTCAACTACTTCGCTGTTCCCGCCGAGTACCAGTTCCGGGTGCTGTTCTGGGGGATCTTCGGTGCCCTGGTGCTGCGGGCACTGTTCATCTTCACCGGCGTCACCCTGATCGAGAACTTCGACTGGATCCTCTACGTGTTCGGGGCGTTCCTGATCTTCACGGCCTTCCGTATCGCCCGTCACCGGGACACCGAGATCCACCCCGAGGACAATCCTGTCCTGAAGGTGTTCCGGCGTTTGGTGCCATCAACTACCGAGTACGACGGCCAGAGGCTGTTCACCCGGCGTCACGGCCGGTTGCTGGCCACGCCGCTGTTCGCGGTTCTCGTCCTGATAGAGAGCACCGACGTGGTCTTCGCCGTCGACTCGATCCCCGCCATCCTGGCGGTGAGCCGGGAGCCGTTCATCGTCTTCTCGTCCAACGCTTTCGCCATCCTGGGCCTGCGCGCCCTCTACTTCGTCCTTGCAGGGATGGCGGGACGATTCCGCTACCTCAACCTGGGCCTGGGCGTGATCCTCGCCTTCGTGGGTGTGAAGATGATCCTCGCCGATTGGTACCACCTCCCTATCTGGATCAGCCTCACCGTCATCGCCGTCATCCTCACGGTGACCATCGTTGCCTCCCTGCGGGCCGAAGAGCGCGACCACGCTCGAGCCGATCGCGGCACGGGACCGGATTGAATTTGCTGTAGCTAGCAGGCTGCTATCCTGAGGCAGCAGCGGGGAACCGGTGCCCACCACACCGGATGCCCGGGAGCGTCAAGGCGTACCCTCCTCCCCGATCTCCGGATCGGATCCTCTCCGCCTCTCTCCCGCTCCCGGGCCTTCCCCGCCACTTCGGCTACCGAACAGTGAATGCGTAAGGTCAGCGACAATGCCTCCCGAGCGCCCCAACCGCCTGATCGTGGTAGCCAACCGCCTGCCCGTACGTTGGGATCCCGGTAGCGACCGTTGGGTGGCCAGCACCGGCGGGCTGGTGTCGGCCCTCGCTCCGGTGCTACGCGACCGGGGAGGGGTGTGGGTCGGCTGGAACGGGGCGGCCGGAGGCGAGGCGGAGACCTTCGAAGCCGAGGGCATCGTCAATCGCACCGTTCCCTTGAGCGGTGAGGAGGTGGAGAACCATTACGACGGCTTCTCCAACGGCACGATCTGGCCGCTGTACCACGACGCCATCCGCACTCCCGAGTTCCACCGCCACTGGTGGCGCCCCCACACGGAGGTGAACCAGAGGTTCGCCGACACGGTCCGGAAGGTGGCGGAGAACGGCGACCTCATCTGGGTCCACGACTACCAGCTCCAGCTCGTTCCCCGGATGGTCAGAGAGCACCTGCCCGACCACCGGATCGGCTTCTTCCTGCACATCCCCTTCCCTCCTCCCGAGATCTTCGAGCGCTTCCCGTGGAGACGTCAGGTGCTCGATGGCCTGCTCGGCGCCGACTACCTGGGGTTTCAGACCCGACGGGCCGCCCTCAACTTCGCCGCCTCCGCCCGCGAGTTCGTGGAGGCACGGGGACCCGCCGGGTCCATCCGCTACGACGACAGGGTGGTGCGAGCCGAGGCTGTCCCCATCGCCATCGAGACCGATCGCTATGCCGGCGCCGCCACCCGACCCGAGGTGCACCAGCTCGCCGCCGAGCTCCGCACCGACCTCGGTGACCCCGAGACGATCGTGCTGGGAGTCGACCGGCTGGACTACACCAAGGGCATCGACCTGAGGCTGCGCGCTCTCGAGACTCTCTTCGACACCCATCCCGAGCTGATCGGCAGGGTGTCCCTCGTCCAGATCGCCGTTCCCAGCCGCGAGGACGTCGACGAGTACCAGGAGATCCGACGGACGGTCGAGGAACTGGTCGGTCGGGTGAACGGTCGGTTCGGGAGGGCGGGATGGCGACCAGTGCACTATCTCTATCGTGGTGTCCCCTTCGAAGAGCTCATCGGCGCCTACGTGGCCGCAGATGTGATGCTCGTGACGCCGCTGCGTGACGGCATGAACCTTGTGGCCAAGGAGTACGTGGCCACCAGGGTGGATGATTCCGGGGTCCTCGTGCTGAGCGAGTTCGCGGGAGCCGCCGAGCGTCTCACCGACGCCCTCCTCGTCAACCCGTACGATCTCGACAGCCTCGCCGACACCATAGCCCGGGCGGTGACGATGGATCGTGAGGAGCAGCGCTCGCGCATCCGCAGGCTGCGACGGATGGTCGGACGCTGGGACGTCCACGACTGGGCCCGCCACAACCTGGAAGCGCTCGGCCGGTGACGACGACGTTCCCCCTCGACGGAATATCCGGCGCCGCGACGCTCCTGGTCGCCTGCGACTTCGACGGGACCCTGGCTCCCATCGTCGACGATCCCGACGCGGCCACCGCCTTGCCCGCCGCCGTGGCCGCCCTTCGCCGTCTGGCGGGGATGCCGGCCACCACCGTGGCGATCGTCTCCGGTCGGCGGCGGGACGAGCTGGTCGAGCGTTTCGGCGACGGTCTGGTGCTGATCGGTGAGCACGGCGCCGATGCGGGCGTCGGATCGCCTCCCGAGCCGGAGGTCCTCACCAGGGCGCGCGGGCTGGTGGAGGAGGCCCGCGCCGAAGCGCCGGGAAGCCGAGTAGAGCACAAACCACGGTCGGTGGTGTTCCATTTCCGGCTGGTGGAGGACCCTCAGGCGGTGGTCGCCCGCCTCCGCAGCCGGGCCGAGAGCCTGGAGGGAATCACCGCCATGGAGGGAAAATCGGTCGTGGAACTGACCACCTCCACCGTCGACAAGGGCGATGCCGTAGACAGGCTTCGGCAGAAGACGGGGGCCGATGCCGTCATCTTCGTGGGAGACGACGTCACCGACGAGGCGGTGTTCTCCCGCCTGGATGCTGCAGACCTCGGTGTCAAAGTCGGACCCGGGCCCACATCCGCTGCCTTCCGTGTGGATGGACCCGAGGACGTGGCGGAGCTTCTCGAGACGCTGGCAGACCGTCGCGGGGGTTGACGATGTGCGGTCGGTTCGCCATGACCGGTGACCTCGATTTCTACCGCGGCTATTACGCGATCGATAGCGTCGCCACCGATCCCCTCGACCCGAGCTGGAATCTCGCCCCCACCGACGAGTCCTATGTGATGGGAGAGCGCAACGGCCGGCGTGAGCTGACGGGGATGCCCTGGGGTCTCATCCCTCATTGGGCCGAGAACGCCAGGACGATCCACATCAACGCCCGCCTGGAGACCGTTGCCACCAAGCCTGCCTTCAAGCGTGCCTTGAGCCGGCACCGTTGCATCGTGCCCGCCGATGGCTTCTACGAGTGGGAGCCTCCCGAGAAGGGAAGGACTCCCCACTGGGTCCATCGGGCCGATGGGCACCCGATGAGCTTCGCCGCCATCTGGTCGGCCTGGCAGGATCCCGCCGACGGGGACTGGACCCGTCGGTTCGCGATCGTCACGACCCGAGCGGAAGGCATCATCGCCCGGATCCACGACCGCATGCCGGTGATGCTGGCGGACGACGCCTGGGGGTCCTGGCTCGATCCCGCCGTCGAAGATCCCCGCGAGGCCCTGTCGCTGATACGTACCGTCGAGCCGGACTTGATCATGGAGCACACCGTGAGCTCGGCGGTCAACAGTGTTCGGAACAATTCCCCGGGTCTCACGGATCCGTTCACAGAGACGCTGTTCTAGGGTCGCCGGGGTTCTCGGGCCCGGCAATGAGGAGCAATATGTCAGGAGGGATGGTGCCCGTTGCCTGCCGGGCATCGATGACCGGTCGGGTCCTCGGGGAGCTGACACCGGGGACAGATCGGCCGCCCCGAGGCAACCACCTCCAGCGCCACCTCGGCCATGGCCTGCAGCTGCTCTGGAGCCACGACAAAACGCACCGAGTCCTGCTCGTCGGACGACTGGATCACGATGGCGACCAGCTCCGACTCCAACACGGCCACCTGGATCCCTCCCACCGCGAAGAGCTGCTCATCGGGCTCCCGAACCGCCAGATCGGTGCGGATGGCGGCTACTGCCTCGGCGTCGGGAGTGAGGTCGGCCGCCGCCAGCAACGACAGGCACTGCGCCCCGAGTGCCGCCACCTGCTCCTTCTCGGCGTGGAGCCACACCGTCTCGCCGCCGGCGGTGACCTGGATGTAGAAATACCGCTGTCCCGGCTCTCCCAGTGCTCCCGCCACGAACTCCTCGGCCGGTCCCAGGTCTCTCATGCCGAACCTTCCCCGACTCCGACGGCATTCACACATACCACCACCGGAATGCCTTGACGCGGCACCTCGATGACGCTGACCGAGCCCGGGGAGATCATGATGCGCTGGAAGAGGTCGAGCGCCTGACCCAGATAGTGGCTGACGATCGCCTTCACTATGTCGGCGTGGGTGACGAGGGCGATGGTGGACTTGCCGTGTGAAGCGGCCAGCCGCTCGCAGGTCTCGACGGCCCGGCGTTGTGCCGCGGCGATGCTCTCGCCTCCGGGGAAGGTGACACGGGACGGTGTGAGCTGGACCGATCGCCACGCCTTGAGCTTCGCCAACGAAGCGAGGGTCCGGCCCGACCATCGTCCGTAGTCGACCTCGAGCAGGCCTTCCTCGGCGACTGGAGTCAGCCCATGGCGTGCGGCCACGATCTCGGCGGTCTCCCAGGTCCGCTCGATGGGAGAGGCGTAGACGGCAGCCAGCTTCACCTCCGCCAGGTGCCCCGCCGTGAGCTCCGCCCGTCTCCTCCCCTCCTCGCCGAGTGCCACATCGCCGATGCGCCCGGTGAGCCTGGTACCGGTCTCAGGGGTGGGAGCATGACGTATCAGGACGAGCCGAGCCATTGGCTGGAGGGTAACCCGGGTGCGAAGGACCTTCGGCGTAGCTCGATGCGCGCAAGCTCCTAGCCTTTGCCGGTGTCCCGATCCGACGTCGACCGTCTCGCCCTGGTCACGGTGGAGGGTCTCCTGCGGGGAGCGTCCAACACCACTCTTCTGGCGCGGGACGCCGACGGGGCGTCGTGGGTCTACAAGCCCGCCCGGGGGGAACGGCCGCTGTGGGACTTCCCCCACGGCAGCCTCGCCCGTCGGGAGGTGGCGTTCTACCGCCTGGGACGCTCCCTCGGGCTCGATGTCGTGCCGGAGACCGTGCCCGCCAGCGGACCCTACGGACCCGGGTCGGCGCAGCGGTATCTCGACGAGGACATGACCTGGGATCCACGCCCTTCGATCGTCGAAGGAGACCCCCAGCTTTGGCCGATCGTCGTTCTGGATCTCCTCGCCAACAACGCCGACCGCAAGATCGGCCATCTCCTCAGGGAGCCCGGCCGGGAGCGGATCTGGGCGATCGACAACGGCCTCACCTTCCATGTGGAGGACAAGCTCCGCACGGTGCTGTGGTCGTTCGCCGGTGTCGAGATCCCCGTCCACCTGCTGGAAGAGAGAGAACCGGGAGCGGTGAGGGAGGCACTGGACGGAATCCTCTCCCACCACGAGATCGAGGCGACGGCGACGCGGCTGCGGAGACTGAAGGAGGATCCGATCCATCCTCAGCCCCCCGACGATCGCCCACCGATGCCCTGGCCTCTGTGGTGAGGCCAGGGTCGATCGCCATCCGGACTGCCTGCAATGCCCGTCAGGCCCGCTTCTTTATCTGCCTCCAGATCAGAAGAGCCACGATGGCACCGATGATCGAGCCGAACCAGCCCGCCGGCTCCATTTCGGTGACCGAACCGTCTCCGATGAGCGAGCCGAGGAACCCGCCGACATACGATCCGACGACCCCCAGAACCAGCGTGCCGAGGATTCCCATCGGGTCCTTACCCGGCACGAGGGCACGAGCGAGGAAGCCGGCGATGAGTCCCACCACCAACAGCCATATGAGTCCCACGACGTCTCCTTTCGGTCCTCCTACTCTGCGGAGTATGGCGCGGTGAGAGGGGAGATGTCGGGATCCTGGGCGAGTTGACGCCTCAGGAGGAGACGGTACCCAGCCCCGACGTCGGACCGACCGGGCGCCGCACTCCCTAACGAAGGCGGCGGCGGCGGCCGCCGCCGAATCGCCGGGTGCGATAGGGCGATGAGCCGATCCCGCCGGTGCGGTCCCACGCACCCCAGCCCTGATAGTCGCGTGTCCACGTCACGCGGCGCACTGGTTTGTTCATACGGACCATGTAGGCCAAGATCACCCCGAAGACGAACCCCCCGACGTGAGCGGCCCATGCCACCCCGCTTTGGGGGCTGGTGAAGAACTGGGAGACGAACCAGAATCCCAGCAGCCACTTCGCCCGGATGTCCACCAGGGTGATGAAGAAGAAGAACACGACAGTCCTGACGGGGGCGTCGGGGAACCAGACGAGATATGCGCCCATCACCGCGGCGATCGCCCCCGATGCCCCGACCACGGGAATGGTCGAGTCCGGGTTGAGGCCGATGTGGGCGGCCGAGGCGAAGATGCCTCCGAGGAGGTAGAAGATCAGGTAGCGGGTGTGCCCCAGGTGGTCCTCGATGTTGTTGCCGAAGATCCACAGGAACAGGAGGTTCCCTCCCAGGTGCAGCAGACCTCCATGGAGGAACATCGATGTGAGCAGCGCCAGCAACACGGATTTGTCGGGGAACACCGTGGGAGCGGAGTCGGGGCCGATCCCACAGACACCACCACGGACCTCGGCGATGGTCAGTGGACGACCCTGCAACACCTCGCAGGGAATGGCGGCGTTCTCGATAGCGAAGAGGGCCGTCTCCTCGACGGAGTCGCTGAACACCGGTTGCCAGGAGAAGAACACCCACACGCACGCACCGATCAGCAGCACGGTGATGAAGGGTGTGCGCCTTGTGGGGTTCTCGTCTTTCAGTGGAAGCACGCCGCCTGAGCCTACGACATATGCGCGCCCGGCGTGGTCCGCCCATGGCATCTGTTCAGGCAGCCCCGGCCGATCTCTAGAGTCGGGGAACCGCTACGGAGGTTCGAGTGACGCAGTTCGCCTATTTCTGTGGACATGAGCAGTTCCAGCCCGAGGTGCTGGTGGAGCACGCCGTCCTGGCCGAACAGGCTGGATTCGACATGGTGGTGGTCTCCGAGCACTTCCATCCGTGGGTCGACGACGACTCCGCTTCGGGCTTCGCCTTCAGCACGATCGGTGCCATGGCCCGGGCGACCGAACGAGTGACATTCGTCACGGGTGTGACGACGCCGCTGTTCCGCTTCCATCCCGCCGTCGTCGCCCAGGCTGCCGCCACTCTCGATCGGCTCTCGGGAGGACGCTTCCGACTCGGAGTGGGCACCGGCGAGAACATCAACGAGGGGCCGCTCGGGTATGAGTTTCCCGCCTACAAGGAGCGCAATGCCCGGATGACCGAGGCGCTCGAGATCATGCGCCGGCTCCTCGACGGCGAGAAGCTCACCTACGAAGGTGAGTACTACCGGACCGATCGGGCCAGGCTCTACTCTCCGCCGATGCAGGACCATCTGCCCATCTATCTCGCGGCCGGGGGCCCCAAGTCGGCGACTCTCGCCGGGGAGCTGGCCGATGGGGTGATCACATCCGTCAAGGAACCCGCGGACACGGTCGAGAGCGTCGTGGAGCCTCTTCGCCAGAAGGCCGAAGCCGGTGGACGCCCGGACCCGACCGTCCTCGCCACCCGCTGGTCCATATGGGCGGGAGACGACGAGGAGGCATGGCGGGCGCTCAGCTCCTGGCGGGGACTGCGGGCTCCGGGCCGGCTGGAAGCCGTCGATCCGCAGACCCTGCGGGAGAGGGCCGACGAACTTCCCCGTTCGGAGGTCCTGAAACGTTACACGCTCGTCTCCTCTCCTTCCGAGGTGGCCGCCATCTATCGGCCGCTGATCGACGACCTCGACGCCGACATCGTCACCATCCAGATGACGGGCCTGGACCAGGAGACGATCATCACCACGCTCGGGACCCAGGTCCTGCCAGCTCTGCGAGAGTGAGGCGCCCCGCCCGGCGGTCCGGTGCTCAACCCGTCCGGGTGACCCGTTCCAGCAGGGTGAGGATCGATTGATGCGACTCGGGAGCCAGGGTGGGACTGTCGGCGGCGACGCGCAGGGACGGGGCGGCCCGGCGGAGCTCAGCCAGCACCACCCCGGCGTTGGTGTTGGCCGACGACAGCAGTGCCTCCACCGGCGGGATGAGGCGCTCGGCCAGTACCGGGCCGAACGTGGCCATCAGATCGATCCGCCAGCCGCCCTCGCGCCTGACCACGAACGTCAACGGGTCACCGGCCGGTGGAGTGGCCGTGACGGCGACGTATTGGTGACCCTCTTCTGTGATGGTATCGCCCACCTCCAGTTCCAACGCGTCGGGTTCGAAGGCCGGGTCGAGCGTTTGGGCGAAGCCCGACCAGAAGTTGGCCGCCACCGCCTCCCCGCTGCCCAGCGCATCCACCACGTCGTTGGCGTCGGCGCCTTCGGCCAGGGTCAGGAGCCCGGCCTGGGCCAGATCGGTCAGCGGCGGCGTGTCGTCGAAGCGCCCCTCATCCACCGCCAGCAGAACCGTCCTCACCACGCCGGCCGGGTCGAGATCGGAGGGCACCGTCTCGTCGGGAATCGGCTCCTCGCCCCTACAGGCGACCCCGGCGAGCAGCAGGACCACCAGCAACAGTCGGCTGAGGGGGATCATCACCACAGACGCTAGTTCCGTGGGGGGGCGTTCCCGAGCCGCCCCGTGGCCGCCAGGTCGGCCCGTCCTCGGCGGGTCGTGAGGCCCGCCGAGACCGCCACCCATCCCAGGTAGGTGAGTCCGATCCCCTCCAGGATCCACCGCCACGGGTCCCTCCACGCCCGCGCCCACGCACCCGGCCAGAACGGGGTGGAGGAGCCCTCCAGCAGGTCCCAGCCGAAGACGGGCCACAGGAAGACGACCTCATCCAGCCACATCCGGTCGATCAGCAGGTGCAATAGCCACGCCACGACCAGTGCCATCCATGCTCGCCGCCGACGACCGCGTCGAGTGGACAGCAACACGACCACCGCCACCACGCTGGGTGCCAGCAGCGAGTGTGCCCACAGCTCACCCCGTTGGCCTCCGAGCACCGTCGCCGCTCCGAGGTCCACCAGGTCGGGAAGCAGCACGCCGGCGGCGAGGAACCTGACGTCGACCTTGGGGTCGCGGAAGATCCAGCGGAACAGGAACAGGACCGCCGCCAGATGCCAGGCGATCACCGGATCAGAGCACGAGTATCCGCCGGCAGTGGACGCAGCGGGGCGGATCACTCTGCTGAACGTCGAGCACTTCGGCCGGGGAGAGCCGCATGTGGCAGCCGCCGCAGGTGTCGTTCTCGAGCCGGCCTATCGCCACCCCTTCCTTGGTGGTCCTCAGCTTCTCGTACAGCTCTGACAGGTCCGGCGGCACGGGCGTGAGGGCTGCCTGCTTGCGTTCCTCCTTGCGGGCCAGGTCGGCGTCGATGGTCCGCCATTGGCTGGTGATGGCCGCTTCCAGCTCTGCCTTGTCCTTCGCCAGCACGTCACGTTCGGCCTCGATCCGGGCGAGCTCCTGTCGCGCCGGGTCGAGCCTGTCGAGTAGCCCCAGAACCCTCTCCTCGGATGCCCCCTTCTGACCCCGAAGCGACTCCACCTCGAGTCGCATGTGCTCGGTCTCTCGGGCCGACATGCTTCCGGCGAAGAGCCGGGTCTCGTGCTCCTGCAGCTTGGCCTCCAGGATCTCGAGCTCCCCTTCCGCCTTGTCGGTGTCCAGCTCGATCTGACGGAGCTCCTCGGCCGCCGACTCGATCCGCGTCTCGAGCTCGTCGATCTGCTCCTGGGTGACCCGGTAGCGCTCCAGCTCGGGCAAGTTGGCCCGTCGGTGGAGCAACCGGTCTATCTCGAGGTCGAGATCCTGCACGTCGAGCAGATCGGCGAAGGCGGGTATCTCCATGCCCACTCAGGGTACCCGGTCGGCAGGTTCACCGGTCCAGGGGCCGGAGCCGTTCCCGAGCAGCGCCACGACCTCAACGTCGAGGTCGGCGACGACGTCGGCGAGGCGACGCATGCCGGGAAGCTCGGTCGCCGCATGACCGGGATCCACCACCGCCAGACCCTCGTCCAGCGCCGCTCTGGCCCGGTGATGGTCGACGTCGCCGGTGACGAATGTATCGGCTCCGGCGTCCCTGGCAGCTCCGGCGAAGCTGGACCCCGCCCCCGGCACCACCGCCACCCTCTCGATGCGGGTGTCCGCCCGACCGGCAACACGGAGCCCGAAGTCCCCCAGACGGGAGGCGACGGTGCTGGACAGCTCACCCAGGCTGCCCTCCCATCTCCCGACCCGGCCGATCATGCCCTGGTTGGCGCGCACGTCGTACACGTCGAAGGCCGGCTCCTCATAGGGATGAGCCCGGCACAGCGCCGCCACGACGGCTGCCTCCCTCCGGCGGGCGGCCAGCATCTCCACCCGCACCTCCGGCTCGACGTTGAGGCGGCCGGCGTCGCCCACCACGGGACGGGCGCCCTCACCGGCTGCGAACGTGCCGTACCCGGCGACACGGAAGCTGCACGAGTCGTAGTTCCCGATCCTTCCCGCTCCGGCCGCGGCCATTGCCGCCACCACGTCGTCGACGACCTCTTCGGGCACGAAGGTGACGACCTTCACCTGATCGGCCGGTTCCAGCGGCCCGAAGGACACGATGTCGTCGAGTCCCAGCTCGGTCGCCAGTGTGTCGGCGGTGCCTCCCGGCGAAGCGTCGAAGTCGGTGTGGGTGACGGCCAGCGCCGCCCCCGCCGAGATGAGCTGCCAGGCCCGGCCTTCCGCAGACGCTCCCGCCACGAGACGCGTGGTGGGCCGAAAGAGCAGGGGGTGATAGGAGACGACGAGGTCGGGGCGGTGCTCCATCAGGTCGCCCATGACGTCCGGGCCGACCTCGTGGCACACGGCCACCTTGGCGACCTCACGATCGGGGTCACCGAACTGGAGGCCGACCGGGTCCCAGCCCGCGGCTCGATCCGGGCGGGTACTGCGGGCCAGGGAGGCGAGCAGGGAGCCGACTGTGACCATGCCGGCGATGGTAGGTGTCAGGCGTCCGCCACGGGTCGGCCCACCGCCAGGGCGTCGACGAGATCGGGCATGGTGCGGCGATAGACGGCGTCGGGTCGGGTACCGAGGGCGTCGGTGAGAGTGGCGAAGAAGCATCTGGCGGCGGCGGCCGCCGCCACATCGAATATCTCAGGGTCGCTCAGGCCCGCCCGCCGCAAACGGTCGATGTCTGCCTGGTCGACCGACGCCGGGTCGGCCGCCACCTTGGCGGCGTAGTCGACCACCGCCTGCTCCCGTTCGTCGAGACCGGCGTCGAGATCTTGCTGTGCCAACGCCTTGATCTGCTCCGGTGAGGAGCCGAGGTCGAGCAGCTTCTCGCTGTGGGCCAACGAGCAGTAGCTCGACCGCCTCCGCAGGGCGGCGGCGACCGTCGCCAGCTCGTAGCGGCGGGGGTCCATCGTCGCCTTGATGGCGGTGTTGAGCTGTACCCAGGCGTCGAAAACGGCCGGCCTCCGACCCATCATGCGCCCGTAGTTGGGCAGATAACCGAGGGCGTTGCGCAGCCTGTCGTAGACCTCCGCGACTGGTCCGGTCGCCGCCGATTCGTCGACGGTCTCGATGAATGACACCCTTACCTCCTCCGCGGGCGACCGATACTACCGGCGCACGCCCATCCGTTGTCTCACCCCTCTGCGTCGGGGTTCTCCCACACGATCAGAGCCGCCCACCCGTCGGTGGCCTCGTCGGCCATGTAGTCCTCCAGCATCCCCCGGACCTCGAAGCCGTTGTCGATCTGGAACGTCAGCGTCGAGTCGTAGAGCTCTCCTCGGACAACGGCGTCGACGTATTCGGCCGCGCTCATGGTGTCCTTGTGGTGTATGAAGCCGGCCAGGTGAGCACCGGCGACGATCCCGCGTTTGGCGTGTCGACGGACCAGGTCCTTGCGCAGCTCGTAGAGCCGACGGCCGATTCCGCGGCGCCGGTAGGAGGCGTCGACCACGATGTCGGTGCCGTAATACCAGTCTCCGGCCGGATCGTGGTTGCCGCACTGATGCTCCCCGGTGATGCCGGCGATGGTGTGCCGGGGATGGTCGAAGTCGAAGTCGAGGAAGATGCCCGCACCCTGGCCCACCACCTCGCCCCGGTCCAGCGCCACGAAGAACCCCTCCGGGAAGGTACGAGCGTAGGCCACGATGTCGGCTTCGGTGAGCAAGTCGTCGGGGTCGGCGTGGGGGAAGGCGGCCCGTTCCAGAGCGGCACACCCCTCCGCCAGGTCCTCGGTCAGGTTCCGGTAGGTCAGGTCTTTCACACCTGGCTGGGCTCCAGGGCGAAGTGCTCGAAGTCGTTGTCGGCCGGCACGCCCCAGCATGCCCACAGATCCCCGGTGCGGGGGCGCATGATGACCGCCCCGCAGGTCTCGTAGTACCGGGGAGCGGCGGCACGCCGGCAGATCCACGGCTCGGCACGGGTCATCTCCATCAGCGCCGCTTCGGTCACGGGCCGGGTGTCGAGCAGGTCGGCGGCCTCGGAGAGGCGTCTATGGGTGGACTCCAGCAGATCGGGAGGGCGCGGGGCCTCCACCGGGCGGGTGCCGGGGAAGAGGCAGTGGTTGGTGTGGATCAGGACTTCGTCGTCGAGAGACGACACGTGGCTGGCCGTAGGCATCGCCTCCACGCTGTATCCGCTTCCGTGCCGGTCGAAGAGCACGAAGTTGTGCCCGCCCGCCAGCTCGGCGTCGAGGATGCAGGCGAGGGCCGCCTCGATGTCGGTCTGCTGCAAGACCTTGCGCACCACGAACGGCCAGGTGACGCCGGGTCTACCGTCGGCGGCGGAGAGGTTGTTGATCCCCACGGCGAGCCCGGCCTCGTTCAGGCCGATCTGGCCCAGGCACCCGACGGTGGAGAACACCAGTGAAGAGGGTCCGGTGGACGGTTCGATCCGCAGCATCACGACATGCGGCGCGGCGGAGGAATCCATGTCCCAGGTCTGGGCGAGAAAGCCGTTGCCTCCGGCGGCACCGTCGGGGACGACCACGGCCGTGCACTCGTCGACGACGCTGTCGGTGCCTGCTTCCGCCCGGACCACGTCGAGGAAGTCGGTGTAGCCGCCGACCACAACCGCCTCGGCCGACGACACCCCGGCCGCCGAGGCCATCGCCTCCATCTCTTCGGACAGGTCGGGGGCAAAGCCTCGATGCGACGGGAGACACGCCTCGGCCAGCTCCAACAGACGCGCCCTGCTCAATTCGGTTTCCACTGCCGACAGTTCCATCCGCTCATCGACGAAGCGGCGGATCTCTCCGGCGTGGGCCCGACCGTGGACGCTGCCGCGCTGGCGGGGTTCACCTTCCAGGGTCAGGACTCTGATGGGACGGTCACGCATACATGGCCCAAGCTACCCGCCCCGAGGTCTCTCCCGAACACGTGGTGCGTCGGTTCGCCGCATCGGCCTTCCCATCGGCATCGCCGTGCGCACGGCCGCACTGCGCCGATGCGGTTGTGAGTGGGCGTTGACGGACTCGAACCGCCGGCCTCTTCCTTGTAAGGGACCATGAGCCCGATTCTTCGACTAGGTAAGGAGTCCAAAAAGGGGGTTTGACCTGGTGCTTTGTCGTTTGTCGCCTTCCGCCTTTTTGCAGGGCTTTTCATCCTCATGTGGCCCAGGTGTGGCTCAAATGCAGGCGGGTCTGGGCTGCCGTACTCAGTCTCACTCCCCCCGCCGGCACTTGTGCGTTCATGATACGACCACCAGCACCATCGCCGCTCCGGCCACGAAGTAGCTGCGAGGAATGGGAAGGTCGCCCCGCCCACCGATGCCGTGCGCCCAAACCGGGGCCGGGGCGGACAGCCAGAAGACACCAACCAGCAGGGTGGTCGCCGCGGTTCGGATCATGGGGCCACTTCGAGCTGGGCCAGCTCGAGACCGGCCTACTCCAACTCCACCTCGAACACCCGGGGATGTCCGCCGTGAACTCGAGGGTGGCCGGCTGCCCTGGTGCGACCAGTGCGAAGAGGTCGTAGCCGTGGACATGGATCTCGTCGCTCACGTCGGCCAGCACCACCAACCTCACCACCGACCCGAGGGAAACCTGGAGGCGGCCACCACCGCTCACCGCACCCGATACCACGTCGATCTCGAAGGTCGGTGTTTCGTCCTCCGCCTCGACAGTTGTGGTGGTCGAGGTAGCCGGTGTCGGTGTCGACGTCGTCGTCGACGAGGTCGAGATTGTGGTCGTGGTGGTGGTCGAATCCGGCTCCGGCACGGTGGTCGTGGAGCCAGTGCCGCCACATGCGGCCAAGGCCAGCCCCAACGCGGCCATGACGGTTCCCGATGAACGTGGGATCACGCGCCGACCCAGGTCAGCGGGTCTCGTCGACCTGCATCGGACATGGTGCGGCCGCCTCGGGGCTCTGGTTGCCGAACTCCCTCTGGAATGCGGTGATCACCTCCACGTCGACCTGGTCGAGCAGAAGACGCCTGGTCCAGGCGGTGAGAGCAACCGGCGCCGGGTTACCCGGGCGGGGGGCGACTATCACCTTTGCTGCCGGCGACCAGTCGATGCGCTCCAGCAGTTCCACCTGATCCGGGGGGAGGTCAGGGTCGTATTGGACGACGACTGCACCGTGCTCCATGCTGTGAACCTGGGACACGTCTGGCACCGGCTGACGGTAGATCCCACAGGGAGCCGGAGCCTGGGCGTGGGGTCCGCTGGTGGGGGGATCGGAGTTGTACTCGGGGGTCGGCGACCCCGCCGCCAGATGCTGGACCCCCATGTCGGGGAAGGTCTCCACCGCCGCCAGCTCCGGTGGAGGCGGTGGTTCCGGTCGACCCACGTCCACCGCCACGGCCACGGCACTTCCCACCACCACGACCGCCACACCACCCCAGAGCAGACGGCGTCGCAGCTCGGGACCACGGTTGGGTCGGCCGCCACGGCTGGCGACTTGACTGGCCTTCTTCCCCTGGCCCATGCTCGATCTCTCTCCGGTGCGGGATCCCTTGGGTCGCCCTCCCGACCGGGAACAGCGACAGGACAGGATGGTAAGCAGCTACGCGCCGTAGTAGCTACTCGGACAGTGGCCCTTCGCTGTGCTTGTGAGCCTCCAGGGCCAGCGGGCTAGACGACGCAGAGGCCAGGGTTGGTCACGGCCAGGATCGACATCCGGGCGGCCCACCCGAGGGATCCGACCGCCGCCACCCCCACCACCCACACCCCCAGATATCCGGCCGCCACCCATCCCGGCGAGGACCGAGGTGGCGGCGCAGCCAGGGCACGTAGCCGAGCCACCAACGTGTCGGCTGACCCGAAGGCCGCCACCTCGGGATTGGCCAGTTTGAACGCTGTCGCCAACAGGGCCCGCCGGACACCGTCACGACCGTGCCTGGTTGATTCCCCCGCCTCCTCGTCGGCCCAACGCTCCAGGGCGAGACGCACCATGACCGCGCCTCGCCTCGCCGGCGGGTACCAGGCGAAAGCCGAGCCGATCCCGGCCAGCGCCAGCAGGTAAAGATGATGGCGGTGACGGGCGTGGACCGCTTCGTGGGCACAGACTGCCTCCACTCCGTCCGGGCCTACCGCCGCCATGAGGCCCTCGGAGATGACCACCTGGGGCGGGTGTCCGCCCACCGTGTAGGCGACCAGATCGCTGACTGGAAGGACGACGAGATGATGGTCGCGTTGGAGGTGGTGATCGCCGAGCAGCGGCTCGACCCGCATACTCCGCTGGAGAATCCCGGCCCCGACCAACCCTCGGGCGGCCAGCCCGGCCAAACTCAGGGCGGCGACGCCGGCGCCAGCCCCGGTCTCCCAGCCGCCGGGGACGAGCCCGCCTAGCATGCGGCGGCACAACCGGGCGAGATCGGTGGCCCCTACCAGGTCCAACAGAGCGGGCGCCGCCCACAGCAGCAGGCCCGCCTCCACCAGGATGAAACCGATGAGCTGCACGGCCAGGCCGTTCCGGGCCAAATGGGCTGGATGGCCCCTCCCGACCATGATCAGCCTTGGGGAGGCGAGCAGTAACAAACCGGCGAGGAGGAGGAGCAGGATCACTGGTCGATCCGCAGCAGACGACGAAGCTGGTCCCGGTCGGCGGCCCCCATCTCCGCCAGGAAGTGGACCAACGCCTCTGCCCGGTCGTTGGCGATCTGGAGCAGCTCGCTCATACGCTGCGCGGTCCACTCCTCCCGGGTCTGGGTCGGGTGATAGGCGTAGGCCCGACCGTCCTTATGCCGCTCGAGGAGCCCCTTCTGCCACAGCCTGACCAGGATGGTCATCACCGTGGTGTAGGCCAGGTCCCGCTCACCCTCCAACAGTTCCAGCACCTCCCCGGGAGTGGACCAGCCGCCTCGATCCCACACCACCTCCATCACACGCGCCTCCAGCGCGCCGAGGCGCGGAAGATCGGAAGGGCCCAGACGATCGGGAGGGGGCGGTGACATCGCCTGCCAGACTAGCGCCGTGCAGACACCCCCCACACCCAACTACGACGTATCATCGTTGTTGAATGGCTGAGGTGAACACTCGTGAACCAGGAACCCGACGCAGGTCTCACCGCTCCGGGTTCTATCTCCGTTTGGCGTCAGGGTTAGTCATCGTCGGCACCCTGGTATTGGCGGTGGCGCTGGCCAACCGCTTCGGCACCGACCCCAACCTGGTCGCCTCTCCGCTGATCGGCCAAGCAGCCCCCGACCTGGTCCTCCCCCGACTCGACGGCCGGGGGGACCTCGATCTCACCGGGCTCCGGGGCCAGGTGGTGGTGGTCAACTTCTGGGCGTCGTGGTGTGTCGCCTGCCGGGCCGAACACGACGACCTCGTTGCCACCGCCGGCGCTTTCCAACAACGGGGTGTCGTCTTCGTCGGCGTCGTCTACCAGGACGACCCCGGCAGCGCCATCGGGTTCCTCGACGAGCTGGGATGGGGCCTCAACTACGACTATGTGATCGACCCTGGTTCCCGGGGCGCCATCTCCTTCGGCGTGTTCGGGGTTCCCGAGACCTTCTTCATCGACGGAGCCGGCGTCGTCGTGGGCAAGATCACCGGGGAGTCCAACGCAGCCCTCCTCGGCACCACCCTCGACCAGATCCTCGCCGGCAACCGACCCGGTGAGCACACCGCAGGCACCGTGCAGAGCGGCCCCGGGGGCTGACGCCCTCATTCTGGCTCGTCAAACTGCCGGGGTGTCGAGGTTCACGCCGGCACGGTGATCCCGACAGCCGGGCCATCAGCGGTCAGGCTGCGCAGATTCCACAAGAGTGACGCCGACATGGCAATCACCGCCACCGGGAAGAACCAGCTGCGAAGGGCTATCAACGCCAGAGTGAACTGGGCTCCCAGCACCAGCGCCACCGTGGGGACACAACAGGCGAACCCTGTCAAGAAACCGGGGAGTGACCCGAGCAGGCCACCCATGGCCCGGCGTCGGCAGGCGCGGGCATGGCGATAGGCATCCACCGCCACCGCCAGGTTGAGGGCCACCAGCCCACCCAGGATAAAACCCATCAGCAGGTTGAGCGGAGAGAGCAGCAACGTGAGGCGATCGGTCAGGTAGACCGCAGCCACGGGCTCGAAGTAGAAGGGGGCGATCGGCTCGGTGAGCCGGGAGGCCCAGTCGGGGAGAAGGTCGAAGGCGGGGAGGTCGGTACGAAGGCTACGGGCCACCACCAGGTTCTGGACGGCGAGCAGGTAGACCAAGACGTACATCAGCACCACCGTCGCCGACAGCCAGAGATGCTGCCGCGCCGACTGGATAAGGAGGCGCAGGCGACTCATGCCACTACCTCGGTGTCGGGGAAGAACGCCACCCAGGAGAACCACATGACGTCGTAGGACGCCAGCGGCTGCAATGGGTCGCCTCCTCCGATCGGCCTACCCGTTGCCTCCCATGCTCCGCCGCTGGTCGGGTCCATGAATGTGCCCGCCGTGCTCCCAGGCTCGAGCTCCAGTTGACGGCCGCCGCTGCTTGCCGAGAAGGCACGACCTTCATCCAGGGCCGGATCGTATAGGATCGCCACCGCTTCGTCCTCCCTGCCCGCCGAGACAACTTGCCTCTCCGCCAACATGGTCTTGTGGACGGCCAGTCGGGACCGGCCGTGCTTGACGCCGATGAACACCTCCTTGGAGGGGAAGCGATCGTCGGACCACATGGTGGGGAACAGCGTCCCCGAACCGGGCTGGTAGTAGCCGCCCAGGGGGTTGTAGGAGCCGTAGGGATCTGCCCCGTAGCTGCGGAAATGACCGGTGTCGGTGGTGAGCACCTCCGAGTCGGGGAACAGATCCCGCCACCTTCCCCAGGTAGTCCACACCACCGGGATCTCGGAGAGCACGGTTCCCTCCGCCGGGCCGTTGATCGCCATGGCCAGGATCTGCGGCCAGTTGCTGTCGGTCTGTCGGTCATACATCAACAGGTTGGAGTTGACCAGATTCCCCGACGTCCCGAAGGTCAACGGATCATCGTCGGGCGACGTCCCCCGGAAGCCGACCGTCGAACCGGTGAGCGGACAGTAGGTGACGGTGAGTGGACCATCGGGGAACCGGTCGTTGACGATCTCATGCCACACCAGGATGAGCTGCGGGTAGGCGCGGGCTACACCCTCATGGCTCAGACCGAACACCACGTCAGCGTCTCGGAGGAAATCCACTTCGCCGGCAGGCATGAACACCGGTTGGTCGATGGGAGGGATGCCATCTTTGGGCGGTCCGCCCCGCTGGATGTTGTCGGCGAAGTCGGCCAGGGTGAACTCGGGGACCTCGGCCTCAGTCGTAGGCGGGGCGGAAGGCGATGTCGTAGATGGCACCCGGGTCGTCGAGGTGGTGCTACCACCGGTGGTCGCTCCCGAAGAAGGCGCATCGCCATCTTCCGGCCACAAGCGCGCCCCCAAGGCAACGGCGCCAACTCCGGCGCCGACAGCGCCCAGCGAGCGAAGGAACCGCCGACGAGTCACCCCGTGACGAGCCCGTCCATCTCCTTCCCGATCCGTACTACGACCGGCCATCTATCTCCTACGGAGCTTCGTAGATTACAACGAAACAATCAGCTGGGAGATTCCTCCGCCTCCTTGAGATAGTCGGAGTTCCGACGGTTCCCGGTCGACACTCGGAGGGCCGCGGACAGCAGGGTTCCGCTCGGGGGCGCCATTCCGGAACCCGTCGACGCCCGGGAAACGATCCGCACGTCTATGGCCTGCTAGCCGTGAGAAACGCAGAGACCCGCCCGTGGGGCGGGTTTCGTACCCGGCCACCGAAGCGACTGGGGTGATATCGACTCTTGAGAGTACGTGACAAGGCGGTGTTGTCGATCCTCCTCCGCTGGAGCCATCGCCCGGCGGAGCCTCAGCCGACCGGGTTGGCGAGGAGGAGCTCGATGTTGAGTTGCTGGCGAACGGACAGCAGAAGGATGAGGGCGGCGGGGATCAGCCACAGCCAGGGTCGCCAGCGGATGTGCAGATTCAGCCAGCGATTGGTCAATCGGCCGTAGACGGCCCGGCCGGTGAGGATGAGGAGGGTGGGGAGGACGAAGAGGGAGGCGGGATTGAATTGCCAGGCCCGGGCGAGATCGCCTCGGGCGGCCCACATCACGCCGCGGGTCATCCCGCAGGTGGGTCCCATGATCCCCAGGTAGTGGAGAGGCCCGTGGATGTCTATGGGAGGGAGCCCGAGCACGACGAGTAGGACGGTGAGCGGGATGCCGAGGAGGGCTAGGCGGGTGGTGGTGGGATGACGGTCGTGGCCCTCCCAGCGGAAGGCCGGGACGGAATGCCCCACGTTGCTTTGCCAAGATGAGGTCATCTGCTACGAACCATCGTAGAGGGTGGGTTCATGGGTAGGTGAAGTGGCGGGTGATCTCGTGGCCGGGGCTGACGATGCGCTCCCGGAGGATCCGGCCTTGTGGGTCGAGATGGACGTCGATGAGGATGCGGGAGCCGGGAAGGTAGAGGCGGATCCCGTCGTCTCCACCGGGGAGGGCGCTGACCTGGTCGATGTCGCCTTGGGCGTAGACCTCGAGGTCCATGAAGGCGTCGCCGGTGAGGGTGGCGGTGCTGGTGGCTTCGGCTCCCGGACCCGAGTCAACTGTCTCCGTCAGGGTGAGCCGGTCGACCGTGTGCATGACGGTGATGACCTGGTCGAGAAGCCCCGGTTGGAGCGATGGTGGCGGCCAGTCGAGGGAAAGCTGGACCCCGCCATCGACCCACTCCCGGCTGGTGACGGCGATGCTGAAGATGGTGGTCCCCTCGGGGAGGGCGAGTTGTTGGGTGAAGCAGCCGGCGCCGCAGGGTCGGGGGTGGAGATCGACGCCGGTGCCGTCGGGAAGGATGGCGGTGGCCTCCAGGCGGGCGTCGTCGATGCCCCCGCTGGAGGAGTTGTAGACGAGGAGGTCCACCCGCTCGTCTCCGGCCTGGACCCCGAGGGTCATGTTGCCGGCGAGGCCGGCGGCCCGAGCCACCGGGCCGGTGATGGGAGGTGGTCCGAGCAGGCTCTCCCCGGTCTCGGCGAGAGCTGGTGGTGCCATCCCGGCCAGGAAACCGCTCGTGGCCATGACCCCGGCCACCATCACCACCTCCACGGTGGTGAGCCGTCGCAGCAGCCCGACCCGGTTGGCCCGGAGTGCCCGCCATCGGCCGGCGGCGGCCACCGTCAACGCCACTGCGAAGAGGACGACCTTCAAGATGATGACCCGGCCGTAGGCGGTGGTCCACAGCTCGGACAGGGTGGTGAGGACGGTGAGGGCGGATGCCAGGCCGGCGGTGGCGAGGACGATCACCGCCCGAAGCGCCCACCGCGAATAGCGGCGGGCGGCAGCCAGGAGGGGGTCTCCCGCCCGGCGGGCCCGCCACAGGTCGACGACCAGCAGGACCAGGGTGCCGAACCACAGCGCCGCCCCCGCCAGATGGGCAGCGTCCACAGCCACGCCGACCAGCCCCCTGATCGTGGCGGTGTGGCTGCGGGCCGCCCAGGCCACGATTCCCGCACCGGTCAGGATCAGCGCCGGGAAGCGACGGGTAGTCCCTACGGTGAGGGCAGCAGTGGCGAGGAACAGCCCGGACAGGCCCAGGCCGACCGTTCCCACCGACAGCCCAGGAGGCGCCGAGAGGATGTAGAGGACCGTCGGGCTGGCAGCGGCGACGGTGAGACCCAGCCTCGCCAGCACACTCTGGCGGGCGGGGGAGACCTGGCCGGCGGTGGAGGCGACCAGCGCTCCTGCGCCGAGGCTGAGCCCGGCCAGGAACACCCACCTCCACCCCACCTCGGCCGGGGCAGTGGAATCGGCTCCGGCGCCGACGGGAAGGGCCCCGGCCGGGCCGACGGCGAATGCCAGCTCACCGGCCGATTCGTGTCCGTCGACTGCCGACACCACATGCCAGGACACCACCGTCACCCCATCCAAGGAATCGTGGAGAGGGATTCGCACCACCCTGCCCCCCGACTCCAGCGCAGGCGTTCCCGCCTCGACCGTTTCCCCTCCTCCCCCGGCCACCGTGACCCGGACCGTGTCGGCGATGACCGCCTCGGTGAACTGGAACACCACCTCCGCCGGCGACGAGGAGAGCCGCTCCCCTTGACCGGGCCGGGTGTCGACCAGAAAGGAGTGGGCCCCGGCCGGCGACGCCCAACCCAGTGACCCCAGTAAGACGAGAAGAGTGGCTGCCGCCCCATAGCGGAGAGTCACGACCCGACGACCCGCTCCCAGCTCTCTCCAGCATCGAGGCTGCGGTGGAGGCCACGCGGCTCTTCGGTCACCACCCAGATCCCCTCCCCGCCGACAGCCAGGGCCACCGGCTGCCCGGCCCCCGGCAGGGTCGAAGCGATCTCCCACGTCTCTCCCCCATCGCCGCTTCGCATCAGACCGGCACCGGTCAGAGCCCATACCACCTGCGGATCCTCGGCGTCGACGGTG